>JAIENA010000097.1 GCA_019751755.1 Burkholderiaceae bacterium
CAGGGCCTTCAGGCCGGGCATCCACACTTCAGAAACTGGGTGCAGGGCCTTCAGGCCGGGCATCCACACTTCAGAAATTGGGTGCAGGGCCTTCAGGCCGGGCATCCACATTATAGAAGCGGCGATTTAAGACAGGCGTAGCGCCGTGTTTTGAAGCGCCGTTTTTTTTCGCCTTGACTTAATTCACGGGCAGCCATCCATCAGCGCCAGCAGCACGAGTTTTTCAAATTCCGGCGCAAAGCGGGCAATCACATTGTCCGGGTCGCGCACCAGCGCATCGTCGGTGACGATGCCGAACTGGACTCCGCCGTTGTAAGACAGGATCGACACCCCGACCCCGATATCGCCCGATTGCGGCACCCAGAACATGATCTGGTCCAGCTGACTGCCAGCCAGGTAGAGCGGTGTTTGCGGGCCCGGCACGTTGCTCATCACGGCAGTCGCCTTGCGGGAAAAGAAATTCTGGATTTCATTTTGCACCTGCTTGGGCGACGCCCCCAACACGCCCAGCACCGACATCGCCACCAGCGCCGTATAGCTGCCCTTGAGCTCATTCATGCGGCGTTGCACTTCGGCCAGGCGCGCCAGCGGATCTTCCATGCCGACCGGCAGCACCAGCGGCACCAGCCCGAAAGCATTGCCCAGCCGCTGCCGCGGGCCGTCCTTGCGCAGGTTGACCGGCACCATGACCCGCACTTCGCAATCAGGCGCCACGCAGCCATCGGCCGCCAGCAAATAGCCGCGCAGCGCACCGGCCACGGCCGACATCAGCACATCGTTGACGGAGCAGCCATAGACCTTGCTGATGGTTTTGACTTCCGCCAGCGGCAGCGGCTCGCTCCACGACACGTGCTTCCTGCCGTTCGGCTTGCCCTTGAACAGGGTGTGGCTGTCGTCCGCCATGGTGCTCAGCTTGACGGCGTCGTTGGTCAACTGCGCAGCCGTGTGGCCGTACGCGGCAAGGCGCTCGGCCACCTTGTCGACATCGGCCCACAGCGACATGGATTTGAGGAACATGGCCGACGACAGGTCGATCGCCTTGACGCTGGTGGCGGTCAGCGGCGACAGGATCTGGTCCCAGGGATTGGCTTCGGCCGCTTCGCGCGCCGCGCTCGGCACCGCCGCCGGGTGCTCGTCGGGATGCTGGCCGAACATCGACATGAACACCCGCACCAGCGCCACGCCGTCTGCGATGCAGTGGTGGATGCGCACGATCAGCGCTTGCCGCGCCTTGCCGTCGGCGCCGATGCAATTGTCGACCAGATGCATTTGCCACAGCGGCTTGTCCGGATCGAGCGGCTGTTGCGACAAGGTCCCCACCAGCCGTTGCAGCGCGGGCTTGTTGCAGTCGCCAGCGGCGCCATCGATGCGGGTGTGGATCACGTGATCGTCGAGGTCGACTTCCTGCTCTTCCCACCAGGCGCCGGCCAGGTCGGTGACGGCGCGGCTGCGAAAGCGGCGGTAGGCCAGGAAGCGCGTTTCCAGCGCCGCCTTCAACCCTGCCGGTGCGATCGGCTGCGCCATCATGGCCACGCCGACGATCATCATCTGGTTGCTGTCCGAGTCCATGCGCAACCAGGCCGTGTCGACTGCGGACATTTTTCTGCGGCCCAGTGCCGACAATGCTTTGGACAACATTCGAGCTTCTCCTCTATAGTTCCAGTTGGGCATAGCATTTATAAAAATGTATTATCCCGTTATCGCACAGACGTGCGCAAAGTTTCTTTAGTGACATCACTCTAGCACGAGGAGAAGGACAGATGAGCCTGCAAGAACAATTCGACCAAGCAATGGCCGATTCGAAAAACCTGCCGGAGCGTCCGGATAACATGACCCTGCTGAAAATCTACGCGTTGTTCAAGCAAGGTTCGGCCGGCGACGTCGAAGGTTCCCGTCCTGGCTTCACTGACATGGTCGGCCGCGCCAAGTACGACGCCTGGGCCAATCTGAAGGGCACGTCCAAAGAAGAAGCGCAGCAACAGTACATCGACCTGATCGAAGAACTGAAGGGGTGATAAAAAAGGGCGGGGTTCAAACCCGCCCTTTTTTACTTCGCCGCGCCGAAAATCTTCTGCATTTTCTCGCTCGCCTTGGCCTCGATCACCGGGGCAAACGCGCCAAACAGGAAGCCCAGCTTGATCAGCATTTCCGCCTTGTGCTTGGTCAGCGTCAGCGAACCGTTGACGCCGCTGCGTTCGAAATGCAGCACGTCCCCCTCCCATTCATATTCCAGGTCAAATTCCTCGGCCAGCTTGAGCGCGACCTTTTCCGCCGCTTCGCGGGCCTTTTTGGGCGTCAGGGCATGTTCCTGGACGATGTGTACGTTGGGCATAAATTCTCTCCTCTTTTAGCCGGCGCCATTGTACCGCCCCGGCTTGCCGCTGCGAACCATTCTACGCTCGCGCCCGCTCCATTAGAAAGTAGCAACATGCTTTGCGCGCGCGCAAGCAACACCCGCGCCGCCAGGGCGACCATGGCAACTCCGGCGCCGGCATGCCGCCAGCGCCCTCGCCCCCGGAGCCCCCATGAGCGCCACCTTGACCGTTCCCTTGTATGACGTCGCCACGCAAGCCCCCGTCAGCTACGTCCCCACCCCATCCGCCCCCTACCGCGCCCATCGCAAGGCGGCCCAACTGACACAGCAACCAGGCTTGCCGCGTCCCGCCGGCGCGGCCACCAGCGCGCCGCTGGGGTCGCGGGTGCTGATCTGGAAACAAGACCCGTCCGTCACCGAACTGGGTACCCGCAAAACATTCCTGCCCGGCGTGGTCCTGGCCGGGCCGCGCGACGCCCGCATTGCCAACGGCGCGCCCGGCATCGCCGCGGTCAGTCCCAACGCGTTTGGCGACTTTATCCTGCCGCCCGACACCGAGCAGTTCGATGCGGTCCACACCTTTGCCGTGGTGCGCCAGACGCTGACGCTGTACCAGCGCGCGCTGGCGTCGAGCGGCGCGCCGGCGCACATGCCCTGGCAATGGAATTCCGCGCACAACACCGATCCGTTGAGCGTGTTCCCGCATGGCTTGCCGGACGTCATGAATGCGTATTACAGCCGCGAAGAGCGGGCTTTAAAATTCGGCGATTTCGTACCCAGCGGCGCCACCAGCCGCGTCTACACCTGCCGCTCGTTTGATATCGTGGCGCATGAAACCGGCCATGCCGTGCTGGACGGCTTGAAGCCGCGCTGGCTGCTGCGCCGCAATCCGCCGCAAACCGGCGGCCTGCACGAAGCCTTTGGCGATTTGACGGCGATTTTTCTGGCGCTGTCGCAACTGGACCAGGTCGAAGCCGTGATCGCGCAAACCAAGGCCGACCTGCACGACAAAACCTTCCTGGCCGACATGGCCGAACAGTTCGGCCTGGCGCTGGGCCGGCCCAATGGACTGCGCAACGCCGACAATGACTTGACGCTGGCGCAGGCCGGCAATGAAGTGCACGCGCTGTCGCAAGTGTTCACCGGCGCCGTGTACGACATCCTGGCCGACATGTTCGCGTTCGAGCGCCGCCCCGGCCTGCTCGACGATGCCGCGCTGCTATACCGCACCGGCGAATACCTGTGCGGACTGGTCTTGCGCGCGCTGATGGCCGCGCCGGACGTCGGCGCCACCTATGCGCACGTGGCCAGCGCGATGGTGCAACTGGCCGGCAGCGACGGCAAGCCGGCGCCATACCAGGAATTCATCCGCCAGCGCTTCACGGTGCGCGCCGTCAACGTGGCCGACGACGCCCGGCCCCTGGCGCCGCAACTGGAACCGGAACCGGAACCGGAACCGGGGGACAGCCTGCCGCAAGACCGCCGTAGTTGCTGCGGCACCATGAACCATGCCGAGTACTTTGAGCTCGAAGATGTGCTCGACGAGGAGCGCCAGGCGCTGGCCGCCTGGTGCCAGCAACAGGACATGGCGCGCGGATCCAGCTGAAACGCGAGCTGAAACGCCAGGTTGCCAGTGCGCCAGTGCGCCACGGAGGGCGCGCCAGCCGGCCCTCCGAACGCGGTCCGTTGTATTTGCTTATGTGGATTGTATATAAGGCCGAATTGTTCTCAAGTGCAAATTGCCTTAAAATCAGAGCTTTGCTGTAGGTGTCTTGGCAGTTTTGCAGCACCATGGCGCCGCAAATCATCTATAAGGACTGTTATGACGCACGTAGTTACCGAATCCTGCATCAGCTGTAAGTTTACCGATTGCGTGGATGTCTGCCCTGTGGATTGCTTCCGTGAAGGTCCAAACTTCCTGGCGATCGACCCGGACGAGTGCATCGATTGCGCCGTATGCGTCGCGGAATGCCCGGTTAACGCGATTTTTGCCGAAGAAGACACCCCGGCCGACCAGCAGCAATACATCAAGATCAATGCGGACCTGTCGCGCAACTGGCCTTCGATCACGAAAACCAAGTCCCCGCTGCCGGATGCCGAAAAATTCCGCGACGTCAAAGACAAGCTGAAACTGCTGGTGAAATAAGCCCGCATTCCAGCGCTCATATGGGTGCCCGGCCTGACGGCCCGGCACCCATTTTCTTTTGCAGCCGCAAAAAAACCCACATTGGTTGTGCATCGCGCAATAAGGGACATCCCCAGTGTTCGCCGCACACCACACCTCGGATGCGTCCTACACAAAAGCAGCTGAAACGCTGCTTTTCTTGGGCAGCATCCAGTATTATCGTTGCAACGAGGACGGGCTCAAACGGACTTGGCATCAGCCTGACAGGGACTATTCCCTTAAGAAAACAACCTTTCCACCGGTTACCGCGAAATGCTTTACGTCATGTTCAAATATCCTATAATGAGCCCATGATTTTGATCAATTCGGTGGCATGTACCACTTGACACCGAGATAACGACCGGGAACAACTATGCTTTACCAACTGCATGAAATGCAACGCTCCTTCTTGACGCCCCTGATGCAATGGGCCGATGCGTCTGCAAAACTGTTCAGCAATCCCGTCTCTCCGCTGGCGCACACGCCCTTCTCCCAGCGGATCGCAGCAGGCTACGAGCTGATGTACCGTTTAGGCAAAGACTACGAAAAACCGGCCTTTGAAATTGATAGCGTTACCGTTGCCAACAAGGAAGTGCGTATCCTTGAGAACGTGGTCATCAATAAGCCGTTTTGCCGCCTGATCCACTTCAAGAAAGACTTGAGCGACAAAGAGATGCGCGCGCTGAAGCAGCCGACCGTGCTGCTGGTGGCGCCGCTGTCGGGCCACCACTCGACCTTGCTGCGCGACACGGTATCGGCGCTGCTGCACGAACACGACGTGTTCATCACCGACTGGACCGATGCCCGCATGGTGCCGATGTCGGCCGGCGCGTTCCACCTCGATGACTATATCTACTACGTGCAAGACTTCATCCGCCACCTGGGCCCGGACTTGCACGTGATTTCCGTGTGCCAGCCGACCGTGCCGGTACTGGCGGCGATCTCGCTGATGGCGTCGGCCAAGGATCCGAAGCTGCCGAAGACCATGACCATGATGGGCGGCCCGATCGATCCCCGCAAATCGCCGACCTCGGTCAACAACCTGGCGACGGAAAAGAAATTCTCATGGTTTGAAAACACCGTGATTTATTCGGTGCCACCGAACTACCCGGGCTTTGGCCGCAAGGTCTATCCCGGCTTCCTGCAGCATACCGGCTTCATCGCAATGAACCCGGGCCGCCATGCGCAAAGCCACCGCGAGTTCTATATGCACCTGGTCAAGGGCGACGACGAGAACGCGGAAAGCCACCGCAAGTTCTACGACGAATACAACGCCGTGCTGGACATGCCGGCCGAGTACTACCTCGACACCATCAAGACCGTGTTCCAGGACTTCGCGCTGCCGCAAGGCACGTGGAAAGTCGGCGGCCAGCTGGTGCGTCCGCAAGACATCACCAGCGTGGCGCTGTTCACGGTGGAAGGCGAACTCGATGACATTTCCGGCGCCGGCCAAACCCAGGCCGCGCATGAACTGTGCTGCAATATCCCGGCCGACATGCAGCAAGACTTCGTGGCGCCCGGCGCCGGCCACTACGGCATTTTCTCGGGCCGCCGCTGGCGCGAGATGGTGTGTCCGAAGATTGGCGAATTCATCCGCAAACACGGTTGATCTGAAACCCCGGTTTTACGGGGTTTTTTGTTTTCAGGGCTGCTGTAAAACCCTGCCCTGCGCCCGCGCCAACTCCACCCCGATGCGCCGCCAGTAATCGCGCTCGATCTTTACCAGGTCGATATCGCGCACCACGTCGTTGAAGGCACGCTGCTGCGCCAGGCCCTGCGCGGTACGTTTGAAGCAGATGTGGATCGAGCGCTCGGGGAACAAGCCTTCGGCAAAGCCGATGCGCTCCCGTTCTTCCCGCGTAAGCCGCTCGCTGCCCAGCAAATGGCGCAGCACTCTTTTTTCAATCACCATCGCGGGAAAGCGCTTGATCAACAGCTTGCGCAAATTGAGCTCATCGCTGGTGGCCTCTTCGGTCTGCAACACACCGGCGGCGGCCATGGCGTCGAACTGCTCGCCATTGGCGTAGCCGGCCACCGTGCCGATGCGCACGCCCTGTAACTCGGCCAGCGTGGCCGGCTGCACCGGTGACTCTTTCAGGTACGCCAGTACTGTCGTGGTGCTGCCGATCGAGTGCGAGAAGTGGCATATTTTTTCCCGCTCCGGGGTACGCCACACGGCCAGGAAACCCGCATAGCGGGGATCATGGAGGCCCAGTTCCATGGTGCGCTTCCAGGGGAAGAATTCGATCCGCGCCGTCATGCCCATGCGTTCATATACGGAGGCCAGCAGAGAACCGGCCATGCCATTGGATGGCAAGGTACTGGACACAAACGGCGGCCATTCATTCGACGCGAATTGCAGCACAGACTGGGCCGGGGCCTGGGGCGCCGCGCCGGCGGACGCGGCCAGCAGCAGACAAATCCAGGCCGGTAGCCGCAACTTGGTTAACACGTTCATCATTTCGAGCGGCAGGTTCAGCGGATGAAGACATGCTCCCATAAAACCCCATGAGCGACAAACCGATTGTTAAAATCAGACCCTTTCCCTGCAGGGTTTTCGCGCCCCGCGCGGCGCAGATGGCGGATAATGTGGCTTTACTGTTACAAACAACGTCAACGTGTCCCCCTCCCTTGCAGACCGCATTGAAGATGCCCTGCCGCAGACGCAATGCACCAAGTGCGGCTATGCCGGCTGCCGCCCGTACGCCGAAGCCATTGCGGCGGGCAACGCCGGCATCAACCAGTGCCCGCCCGGCGGCGCCGAAGGCATCGCGCGCCTGGCGCGCGTGACCGGCTATCCCGTCATTCCCCTCAATCCCGTTAACGGCGCCGAGCGTCCGCGCGCCGTCGCCTATATCGATGCCGCGCTGTGTATCGGCTGCACCTTGTGCATCCAGGCCTGCCCGGTCGACGCCATCGTCGGCGCCGCCAAGCAGATGCACACGGTCGCGCCCTCGCTGTGCACCGGTTGCGACCTGTGCCTGGCGCCCTGTCCGGTCGATTGCATCGTCATGTATCCGGTCACGGACAGCACCGGCTGGCAAGCCTGGCAGCAAGCCGATGCCGATGCGGCGCGCGAACGTCATGATTTCCGCCAGTTGCGCCTGAAGCGGGACAAGCAGGAAAACGATGCGCGCCTGGCCGCCAAGGCGCGCGACAAACTGCAAGCGGTGGAAGCCATCGATCCCGCCACGGCGGCCGAAGCCGCCGAGAAAGAGCGCAAGCGCGCGATTATCGCCGCCGCGATGGAACGCACGCGCCTGAAAAAAGAAGCCGAAGCCCAAGCCGAAGCTGCCGCAGCGGCGGCACAGAACCAGTCCGATGAATAACACCAAACGCCACGCCCTGTTTTCCCGCCTGCGGGAAGCCAATCCCCATCCCAAGACCGAACTGGAATACACGACGCCATTCGAATTGCTGATTGCCGTGCTGCTGTCGGCGCAGGCCACCGACGTCGGCGTCAACAAGGCCACGCGGCGCCTGTATCCGGTGGCCAATACGCCGCAAGCGATGCTGGACCTGGGGCTGGACGAGTTGACGGGGTATATCCAGACCATCGGCCTGTACAAGACCAAGGCCAAGAATGTGCTGGCCACGTGCCGGATCCTGGTGGACCAGCATGGCGGCGAAGTGCCGCGCGACCGCGAATCGCTGGAAGCGCTGCCCGGTGTCGGGCGCAAGACCGCCAACGTGGTGATGAATACCGCCTTTGGCGAACCGACCATGGCGGTCGACACGCACATCTTCCGGGTCTCCAACCGCACCGGCCTGGCGCCCGGCAAGAATGTCGACATCGTCGAACACAAGCTGTTGAAATTCGTGCCGAAAGAGTTTTTACAGGATGCGCACCACTGGCTGATCCTGCACGGCCGCTATACCTGCGTGGCGCGCACGCCGAAATGCTGGAACTGCCTGATCGCCGACCTGTGCGATTTCAAGCAAAAGACGCCGACACCAGCCAACGCCTGAACCGCCCGCAACCCTGCGGGCGGTTCAGCGGGCACCGTGGCGCCCGCTGCATGGCTTACTTGCCTGGCGCCGCTGCCGCGCCAGCCGCAGCCGCAGCCGCCTTCTTGGCGGCATTGGCAAAGTCACCCGCATACACGTGATACAACTTGCTTGGGTCAATGTATTTGCGCAAGGTGCGGTTGACCTGATCGAGCGTCAATGCCTGGATGGCGGCATCGACATCGCCTTGGTACACCATGGTGCGCTTGGCGCGCAGGTTATAGGTCTGGGTCGCCGCCATCGCACCATCCTGGGCCCGGCTGGTCTGGCGCTGCTGCATCAAGCCGCTCTTCGCATCGCTTAATTCCTGCGCCGTGATACCGTTGGCCAGGATCCCCGTCAACTCTTCATTGAAGCCCTGCTTGAGCTTGTCGAGGTTGTGCGGCGCGTAAATGGCAAACAGCACCACTTTACCGTTGGGCTCAAACGCCGAGGCCGTGAATTGGCTGCCGACACCATAGCTCAGGCCATCCTTCTGGCGCAGGCGCGCATTCAGGCGCGACTGCGAACCGCCGCCCAGCACGCGGTTCGCCACCAGCATGGCGGCATAGTCCGGGGCATTGTCCTGGATCGCAATCGGCAATGCGGCGGCGTAGAAAGCGTTGGCCTTGTCTGCCGTTTCCAACTGCTGGACACCGGCCTTGGCTGCCGGCGTCGGATCAGCCAGGCGTGTAAATTTAGCCTTGCTGTTCCAGTCGCCAAACATCGCCTTCAATTGCGCCTGCACTTCCACCGCATCGAAGTCGCCGACCAGTGACACGTTGCCGTTATTGGCGCCGTACAGGGTGTCGTAGAACTTTTTCACGTCCGCCAGCTTGGCTTGCTTGTAGCTGTCGAGCGCCTCGTCGATCGGCATCTTGTAGCGGATATCACCCTTCTTGAACTGGTTGAACGCGGCCTCGAGCAAACGCGGGCCAATGAATTGCGGCTCGTTGCGGTTTGCTTCCAGCGCGGTCAGGTTTTCGCTGCGCAACTGTTCAAATTCCGTTTGCGGGAAGGTTGGCGCGCGCAGCACGTCTTTCAGCAAGGCCAGCAATTGCGGCAGGTTCTTGCGCACGGTGTCGAACTGAATCGACACGGCCTGGCCGCTCTGGCTGATTTGCACCTTGGCCTTCAGTTGGTCAAGCTGGGTGGCAATATCCGCGCGGTTCAACTTGCCGGCGCCACGCAGCAGCATGTCCGCAGCCAGGTCGGCGTTGACCTGATGGCCGAACAAGGATTTTTCATCACCGAATTCCAGCACGATACTGCCATTGACGGCATTGGCGCGGGTCTTCTTCGGCACCAACGCCAGCTTCATGCCATTGGGCAGCGTGGCACGCACCGTGCGCTGATCGATGTTGGACGGGCTCACGTCAAACACTTCGCCTTCCGCCACGGCGGCGCGGCCCTTGTAATCGGCCACCAGCTTGGCAACGTCCGGCGTGGCCGGGATGACGGTGCGGTCCGCTTCCTTGATCGGCACGTACTGGCCAAAGGTGCGGTTGGTTTCCTTGAAATAGTTCAAGGCCGCCGCCTGCACATCGGCCACCGTCAGCGCTTCGATGCGGTCACGCGTCAGGAAGAACAGGCGCCAGTCGCCCTTGCAAATCGACTCCGACAACTGGACCGCCAGGCCTTGCGCATCATTGATGGTCTTGTCGATTTCCGCCAGCATCGACGCCTTGGCGCGCGCCAGTTCGGCCTCGGTCACCGGCTTCTTGGCAAAGCCTTCAATTTGATCGAGCAACAGCTTGCGCGCATCGCTCATCGACTGGTTCTTCGACAATTGCGCCCAAAACAGGATGTAGCCCGGCTCGGCCAGGTCCAGGTTCCACGATTCCGTGCTGACGGCCTTCTTGGTTTCAACCATACCTTTGTGCAAACGGCCATTCGGCGCATTGCCCAGGATTTCGCCCAGCGCGGCAATGGCCGCACTGTCGGCATGGGAGCCGGCGGCGGTCGGGTACAGGGCCGCCACCAGGTGCGTATCACCGACACGTTTGACGGTCAGTTCACGGGCGCCGTCACGCTGCGCATCGCGCGTATAGGTGGTTTCCAGCGCGCGCGCTGGCTTGGTGATGGCGCCGAAATGCTTTTCGATCAGCGCCAGGGTTTTGGCCGGATCAAATTTTCCCGTTACCACCAATACGGCATTGTCCGGCTGGTAGTACTTGCGGTAGAACGCGTGCAGGTTCTCGATCTTGACGTTTTCCACGTCGCTGCGGGCGCCGATCGTGTTCTTGCCATAGTTGTGCCAGTCATAGCTGACGGCGGTCAATTGCTTCCACAGCACACGGCGCGGATCGTTCTCGCCCATTTCCATTTCATTGCGCACCACCGAGAACTCCTTATCGAGTTCCGACTTGGCGATGACGCTGTTCACCATGCGGTCCGCTTCCATCGACAGCGCCCAGGCCAGGTTTTCTTCCGAGGCGGCAAACGTCTCGAAGTAATTGGTGCGGTCCATGAAGGTGGTGCCATTGAAGCGCATGCCGCGCTTGCCCAGTTCCTGGAAGATCGGTCCCTGGTTGGTGGTTTCCTTGAAGACCATGTGCTCCAGCAAGTGGGCCATGCCGGTCTCGCCATAATTTTCGTGACGGCTGCCGACCAGGTACGTGATGTTGACGGTGGTGGTCGGTTTGGAATCGTCCGGCGCCAGCAAGATGCGCAGGCCATTGGGCAGTTTGTATTCAGTGATGCCTTCAACCGTGCTCAGCTTTGTTGCTTTGACGGCCGCGAGCGGGGTTGCGGCAGGGGTCGCCACCGGCGTGGCTGACTGCGGCGCGGCATCGGCTGCCAGCGCGGGACCGCCGTAAGCGAGTGAAATGGCAAGGGTCAGTGCAAGGGGCTGCAAACGCATGAAATCTCCAGTGTCGGACTTATGGTCCGGATTGAAAAAATGCCGCAAAAAAGCTGCGGCATCAGATTCAATCACGTGGCAACAGAGATGTCCACAAAGAAATTGATAAATATGTAAATATTATTTACCAAGTTTTTTAAAGCAAAACCATATTATCCCGGTGTACCAGCTCTTTGCCTTCCATGAAGCCCAGGATGCCCTCGATTTCACTGGAAGGCCGGCGCATGATCTTGCGGGTTTCCGCGCTGGTGTAATTCGACATGCCGCGCGCCAAGGCGACGCCGTCTTCGCCGATGCAGGTGATGACCGCGCCACGGCCAAACTCGCCCTTGACGTCGATGACCCCGATCGGCAGCAGCGATTTACCCTCGCTCTTCAGTTTCTGCACCGCGCCCGCATCGAGCACCACCTGGCCCGCCGTGTGCAAATGATCGGCCATCCACTGCTTGCGCGCGGTCAGGTGCCCGGTCTGGGCCGACAATTCGGTGCCGATCGCTTCGCCATGGGCCAGGCGCACCAGCACATTGTCTTCGCGGCCGAACGCGATCACCGTGTGCGCGCCGGACTTCGCGGCGCGTTTGGCGGCCAGGATCTTGGTCAGCATGCCGCCCCGGCCCAGCGAGGAACCGGCACCGCCCGCCATGGCTTCGAGCGTTTCATCACCGGCCCGGCCATGCGTGATCAGGACCGCTTGCGGATCCTTGCGCGGGTCGGCGCTGAACAGGCCGCGCTGGTCGGTCAGGATGATCAGCGCATCGGCTTCGATCAGGTTGGCCACCAGCGCGCCCAGCGTATCGTTGTCGCCGAACTTGATTTCATCGGTGACCACCGTGTCATTCTCGTTAATGATCGGCACCACCCCCATGCGCAGCAAGGTGGTCAGCGTCGAGCGGGCGTTCAGGTAGCGTTCGCGGTCGGCCAGGTCGGCGTGCGTCAGCAGCACTTGCGCGGTGCCGATCTGGTGCGCGCGGAAACTGGTTTCATAGATTTGCGCCAGGCCCATCTGGCCCACCGCGGCGCACGCCTGCAATTCATGGATATCGGTCGGGCGCTGTTCAAAGCCGAGGCGCAGCATGCCTTCGGCAATCGCGCCGGACGAGACCAGGACCACGTCCTTGCCCAGCGCGCGCAGCGCCGCGATTTGCGCGGCCCAGCGGGCAATGGCGGCATGGTCCAGGCCCCGGCCATCGTTGGTGACCAAGGATGAACCCACTTTGATGATGACGCGCGTGGCTTTCTGTATGACGGAATTCATAGTGCGGCAGTTCTCTAATCAATTGGCGGCGCATGAACTATGCGCGCGGGAGGTAACCATGCTTGATTTGAAGGGTGTGGGTGACCCAGCTTGCCGCAGACAAGCTCGGCCCGCGGATGGCGGGCCGAGTTGATTGTGCAGAGGGCAAATCAGCGCTTAGCCGATTATGCCGGTGTTGCAGAGTTGTTGGAAGATTATTCCATGACTTTGAAGCGCGGGTCGGTCGGATCGATCGACGAAATACCGCGCGCCTCTTCGGTCATCTGGGTTTCTTCGCTACGCTGCTCCGCATGGCGCTTCTGCTCCAGGTGCTTGTAGATGGCGTTGACCAGCTCTTGCGTGCCTTCGTGGCTCAGCGCCGAAATCTCGAACACCGGGCCCTTGTGGCCGAACTTCTTGACGAAGTCCTTGACGAGCTGCTTGCGCTCGTCTTCCGGCACCACGTCGAGCTTGTTGAGCACCAGCCAGCGCGGCTTGTCGGCCAGCGCAGGGTCGTATTTCTTGAGTTCCTTGACCAGCGCCTTGGCTTCCTTGACCGGATCGACCGTGGCTTCGAACGGCGCGAAGTCAACGATGTGCAGCAGCAGGCCGGTGCGCGACAAGTGACGCAGGAATTGGTGACCCAGGCCGGCGCCTTCGGCCGCGCCTTCGATCAGGCCGGGAATGTCGGCAATCACGAAACTCTTTTCGTGCGACACACGCACCACACCCAAGTTCGGGTGCAGCGTGGTAAACGGGTAATCAGCGATTTTCGGACGTGCATTCGACACGGCCGTAATGAAAGTGGACTTGCCCGCGTTCGGCATGCCCAGCAGGCCGACATCGGCCAGCACTTTCAGTTCCAGGCGCAATTCGCGGCGCTGGCCTTCGCGGCCTTCGGTTTTTTGGCGCGGTGCACGGTTGGTCGACGTCTTGAAGTGAATGTTGCCCCAGCCACCCTCGCCGCCTTGCGCCAGCACTTCCATCTGGCCATGTTCAGTCATGTCGGCAATGATGTCGCCGTTGACTTCGTCGATGATCAGGGTGCCGACCGGCATGCGCAAGACCATGTCTTCAGCGCCTTTGCCATAGCAGTCCGAGCCACGGCCCGCTTCGCCATCCTTGGCGCGGTGGACTTTCGAAAAACGGTAGTCAACCAGCGTGTTGACGTTACGGTCCGCCACGGCCCAGATGGTGCCGCCCTTGCCGCCGTCGCCGCCGTCAGGTCCGCCGAACGGACGGAATTTCTCCCGGCAGAAAGATGCGCAACCGTTACCGCCGCTGCCGGCGATGACTTCAATTCGTGCTTCGTCGATAAACTTCATGATGTGCCGCCAAAATGAGGATGCCCGGCCTGAAGGCCCTGCACCTGGCTAAAAAAAAAAGGCCCTACCGATGGCAGAGCCTTTCGATCGAAGGCTTGCGCCTTACTTTTGATCCTTGCAGTGGCTGATTACGCAGCGACTACGGTCACGAACTGGTGATTGTTCGGGCCTTTGACCACGAACTTCACTTTGCCGTCCACCAGAGCGAACAGGGTGTGATCCTTGCCGGTGCCAACGCCTTCGCCGGCGCGCACTGGGGTACCACGTTGACGGATGATGATGCCGCCAGCGTTGATCGTTTGGCCGCCGTAAACTTTAACGCCCAGGCGTTTTGATTCCGAGTCACGGCCGTTGCGGGTAGTACCGCCGCCTTTTTTGTGTGCCATTTAGATGCTCCTAAATATGACTTAATGGTTAAAAAATAGCAGATTAGCCGTTGATCGAAACGATCTGGATTTCCGTGTAGTTCTGACGGTGACCCTGGTGTTTCTGGTAGTGCTTACGACGACGCATCTTGAAGATACGTACTTTGTCGTGACGACCGTGGGAAACTACTTTCACTTGTACCGTTGCACCTGCGACCAGTGGCGTGCCAAATTTCAGGGCTTCGCCCGCGCCTACCGCGAGAACTTGATCGATGGTGAGTTCGGAACCGATGTCTGCAGGTATCTGTTCTACTTTGAGTTTTTCGCCAGCGACAACTTTATACTGTTTGCCACCGGTTTTTATGACCGCGTACATGATTTGAAACCTCATCAAATGTTGAAAAAACCTCCTCCGCGCATGGCCGTACGAACTGCATGCAAGGCGACTAACAACGGGGAGAACCTGCGATTATACACAGATTGAAAATTTGCGTCAAAGACTATTCCCAATTTCCAGCCGCCATGGTATGTCACCCTATGGCCCCGCGCGCCAGATTGCCGCCTGCGTGCTCCTCTGATCGCCAGCGGCAACTGCCATGACGTATAATCGCGGCACTTTAGTCAGTGGTACCTGACACCTTGGGTATCAGATACCACTCAACAACATAGGTACCTGGCCCCCTGCGGTATCAGGCACCATTAACATACTCTTTGCAGGTTTGCCTTGTCTGCCGCTACCCAACACGCCAACCAAAACACCATCATCCAGACCATCGCCCCC
>JAIENA010000399.1 GCA_019751755.1 Burkholderiaceae bacterium
ATAATGCCGCCTTTATGAATTATTGCTCCTAATCATGTATAACCATCCCGCCCTGCGCCGTAGCGTGATTGCCTTAGCCTGCCTGACCCTGATTGCCCACGCCGCCGTGGCGCAGCAAACCGATAACACGGATACCCCGGTGGAAACCGTGCAAGTGACGGGCAACTGGCTTGGTTCCGGCCAGCGCAGCGTCAAGAATTTTGGCGGGGCGCGCACGGTGGTCAAGCGCGACGACTTCCAGTTGTCCGGCGCGGACAGCCTCAGCGACGTGCTGCGTTCGGTGCCTGGCGTGCAAATCACCGATAATGCGTCCTCCGGCGGCAGCGCCATTTCGCTCAACGTCGGCGTGCGCGGGCTGGAAGGGCGCTATTCGCCCCGGTCCACCATCTTGCTCGACGGCGTGCCGCTGTCGGTGGCGCCGTATGGTCAGCCGCAATTGTCGTTTGCGCCGGTGTCGCTGGCCAATATCGATGCGGTGGACGTGGTGCGCGGCGGTGGCGCCGTGCGTTATGGCCCGCAAAACGTGGGCGGCATCATCAACTTCAAAACCCGCGCGATTCCCGAGCGCGACTCCGCGATGGATGCGTCGGTGCGCCTCAATAAATATGACGGCGGCAACATCACCACCATGGCCAGCGCCTTCGTCGGCGGCCGCATCGACGACGGCCTCGGGGTCGCCATGCTGTATTCGGGCCTGGAAGGCGATGGTCCGCGTGCCCACAATCGCGACAAGATCAATGATTTTGCACTGAAATTCTTCTATCCGCTCAGCGCCACGTCGGAGTTGAACGCCAAGTTCTCGTATTTCGACGCCTATTCGGAAACCCCGGGCGGCCTGACGCGGGCCCAATATGACGCTAATCCACAGGCGGCGTTCCGGAATGGCGACTTTTGGCGTGGACACCGCAAGGGCCTTGACGTCAGCTATATCAATGCGTTGTCCGACACCCGCGAAGTCGAAGTGCGCGCGTATTTCAACCAGAGTTTCCGCGAAAGTTTGCTGGCCAACGCGCAAGATGCGGGCTTGACGCAATTTGCCGGCAGCCCGCGCCACTACAACGTCGGCGCCATCGAGCCGCGCGTGACCCAGCGCCTCACTTGGGGCGGGATCCGGCATGACGTGACGGCCGGTTATCGCTACCTGCAAGAGCGCGCCGATGAAAAGAACATTAATTTCAAGGTTGCCGACAAGTCGCGCACGGAAACCCGCAGTTCGCGAAACAGCACCGAGGCCCACGCCGTGTACCTCGATGATCAGATCGCCTTTGGCCAGTGGCGCGTGACGCCGGGCCTGCGCTATGAGCACATCGACATGGGCCGTGACAACGTGCTGACCAAGTTCAGCCAGGCGTTCAGCAACAGCAAGCTGCTGCCGTCGGTCAACGTGGCCTACCTGCTGGACCCGGCGACCACGGTGTACGCCAACTACAACACGTCGTTCGGCAGCGTCCAGCACTTGCAACTGAACCTGCAGGGCTCGACCGACGCGCTGCAACCGGAAACCGCCAGGACGCTGGAACTGGGCGCGCGCTATGCGGCCCATGGCTGGCAACTCGACGCCACCGTGTTCAACCTGGACTTCTCGAACCAGATCGTGTTCGTCAACACGGCGCCACTGTTCTATCAAAACTTGGGCAAAACGCGCCACCGCGGCGTTGAGTCGCGCGCGGAATATGCGCTGGGTGGCAAGCTGGCCGGCCTGTCCGTGTATGGCACTTATGCGTACACCAAGGCCACGCAAGGGGAGGGCAAGTATGCCGGCAATGACGTGCCGTTCTATTCGCGCATCGTCGACACGGTCGGTGCGCGCTATCGCTTCAACACCGCCTACGGCAATGTTGTGGCCGATATCGGTTCCACCCACCAGTCCAAGCAATATGCCGACGATGCCAATACGGTGATGGAAAACGCCAGCGGCTCGCTGGGCCTGATCCGCGGCTACCGTCTGTGGAACGCCAGCATCACGTACGTGATGCCCGGCGACCAGCGCGTGGAAATCCAGGCCGGCGCGTCCAATCTGGCCAACCGCAAGACCTACACCCGCACCACGGACACCAATCTGGGCATGTTGCCGGGCGCGCCGCGCATGGTGTACCTGACGCTGCGCACGGCGTTCTGACAGGCACGCCATGCCGCCCGCGCTGCGTCATCGCCTGATATTGCTGCACCGCTGGGCCGGATGGACCCTGGGCTTGTTGTTTGTGCTGATGGGACTGTCCGGCACGCTGCTGGTGTTTGAACACGAACTGGACGCGGCGCTCAATCCCGCCTTGTTCCAGCCGGCGGCCAATTGCCGCGCGCCGCAGCCGGCCGATGGCAATGCCGACGCGGCGCTGGCGGCGGCGGCCGTGCAGGCGCGCTGGCCCGGTGCGCAGCCCGGCTTTATTGCTCTGCCCGGGCCGGCCGGCGCGACCTACCGCGTCACGTTCAAGGCGCCTGGCGTGGCGAACAACGAAGCCATGGTGGACCGTTGCGGCACGGTGCTGGGCAGCCGCAACCGCCAGGCCGGCCGCTTCGATGCCTTGCATGTGATGCCGACGCTGCAAACCTGGCACTTGAATATGTTCCAGGGAAAACAAGGCCGTATGGCGCAAGGCTATATCGGTTTGGCGGTGGCGCTGTTATTGCTGGCGGGTGCTTGGCTGGCGTGGCCTAAATCGGGTCAAGGAATACAAAAATGGCGCCGTGCGCTGCAAGTCAAACTAGACCAGAACCGTTACCGCACCCATTATGATTTGCACCGCGCGGCGGGCTTGCTGTTTATGCCCTTGTTATTGCTGCTGGCATTGACGGGTTTTTATAACGGCTTGCCGGAACTGGGGCGCACGCTGGTGGCCAGCGTGGCGCCGGTGGCCGCCGACCGCCGCACACTGGCGCTGCCGACACTTGAAAAAGGCGAGGCCGCGATCGGCTGGAACGCGGTGCAGGCGATCGCCATGCCGTATATGACCAATGGTGTCGAATTAGTGGCGATTGCCCGTCAGCCTGAGCGCGGTTTATATCAGGCCCGGCTGCGTCATGCCGATGACTGGCAACGCACCGGCAGCTACCGCTTATTTATTGATATGCGGACCGGGAAAGTCCTGCAGATATTCAATCCGCGCAGTGGTGAATATGCCGACCGCTTCCTGGCCAGCCTGTTCCCTTTGCATTCCGGACAGCTCGGCGGTCCCGCAGTCAAATGGCTGATTGCTTTCGGCGGATTGTTGCCGGTACTGTTCCTTTTCACCGGTATTACCACTTGGTTACTGCGCAGGAAAAAACGTTCAGTTTGAGTTCCAATCCGCCGTCACAAGTTTCGTCTACGCAATTCCCTTATTTTCTTTCTTTAACGTTGTTTGATTTACGCATCATGCAACGGATATGCGCACGGTATTAAAATTGACTAGAATAAGTGTGTCTTCTTATGGTAAATTGCGTCATTGAATTCTCACAGATTGTCACGTTGGTTTTTTTCTAACCGCCGTTCAATCGGGAAATTCTCCCACTATTGAATAAGGAAGCTGAGATGACTACTTATCAGGAATATCAGGCAAAAATTGCTGAACTCCAGAACCTGGCAGAAAGTGCTCGCAAGGAAGAGCTGAGCAAAGCGAAAGAGCAAATCGCGACGATTATGCGCGAATATGGCCTGACGCTGGCTGACCTGGCTGGTGTCGGCAAGCCAGCGAAAACTTTGAAGCCACGCGCTCCGGTACCAATGAAATACCGCGATGACGCATCCGGCCAGACCTGGACCGGCCGTGGCCGCGCGCCAAAATGGCTCGAAGGTAAAAACAAGGAAGACTTCCTGATTAAATAAATCAGCGCGTCGGCGCCGCCCCGCTGGCGTGCGCACCTGAAAAACCGGCATGGCCTCGCTTGGCTAGCGCCGGTTTTTTTGCGTTGTAAGGGAATGTGGCTTGCGTGTCTTAGTGGCTTTCGTGCTGAAAGGCGACAATTTCAGGCGGGATTGCATGAAATTCGATAGGCCATCATCCGATTCACGCCGAGTCGTGCGAAGATGAACCATGCACGAGATCCCTTTATTCCCGCTCAATACCGTGCTTTTCCCCGATGGCCACTTGCCCTTGCAAGTGTTCGAAGTGCGGTATCTGGACTTGATCCGAAAATGCATCGCGAATGGCGATGAGTTCGGTGTGGTCGCCTTGTTCGCGGGCGATGAGGTGCAGCGCCCGGAGCAGCAGGAAGAATTGGCCGCGGTGGGCACCATGGCGCGCATTACGCAATGGCGTGCACCGGTCACGGGCTTGCTGCAAGTGACTTGCGTCGGCACGCAACGCTTTCGCATTGAATTGGCGGAGCAGTTGAAACACGGCTTGTGGATGGCGGAAGTGGAGATGCTGGAGCCGGACCGCGCCTTGCCGGTGCCGGAAGAACAGCAGGATGTGGCCGATGCGCTGGGCGCGGTGATCCGCTCGCTGGAAAAACGTCAGATGCCGCCGGCGCAAATGCCCTTGCTGCCCCCGTATAAACTCGACGATTGCGGCTGGGTGGCCAACCGCTGGTGCGAATTGCTGCGCCTCGGGCTGGAACACAAGCAGCTCATGATGTCGCAATTGAATCCGGTCCTGCGGCTGGAGCTGGTGCAGGATGTGTTAAGTGAAAACGGCCTGCTGACCTGACTCCGGCGGGCGCTGGCGCTGTTTCATGCGCCGTGCACGTCCTCTTCCATCGCATGCACCCGCACCGACCACAACACGCCCGTGGCCAGCAGTACAATCGCCGCGCCTTCCAGCAGGCGTGGCCACTGCTGCTGGTAAATAAATCCGTACAGCAGCGCGAACAGGGTTTCAAATAAAATCAGCTGTCCCGATAACGTGACGGGCACGCGGCGGCTGGCGATATTCCACAAGTGGTTGCCGATCACGGACGCCCCCAGTGCCAGCAAGCCATTGGTGATCCAGAAGGCAGTCCAGTCGCGCCCGCTGGCGGCGCCAGCCGCGCCGGTGATATCGGCATGCCAGACGGCAAAGGCGGCGCCACCCAGCAGCAGGGCGATCAGGCCGCTCGACAAGCCATACAAGGCCGACCATTCCGCGCTGCTGAAATGGTGGTGCTGTTTCAGGTAGCGGGCATTGTCGAGCGTATACCAGCTCCAGCATACCAGTGCGCCGGTGGCGCACAGCACGCCCAGCATGGTGTGCCACAGGCTGCCGCCGGCGCCCTGCGTATGGGTAAAGATATCGATATTAATGCAGGCAATACCGGCCGCCGTCACCAGTAGTGGCAGCGCCAGCTGGCGCAGCGGCACCGCGCCGTGGTCCTTGCGGCCCATCAGGGTGACGGAAATCGGCAGCACGCCGATGATCAGCGAGGTTGGCGCCACACCGGCCAGTTTGACTCCCAGCGCCAGCAGCATGTAGTAGACGATATTGCCGGCCAGCGCATGGCGCACCAGCGCCAGGCAATCGCCGCGGTCGAGCCGCGCGATCAGGCTGTTCAGGCGGGGCAGCATCAGTCCCAGGGCAATCGCGCCGTACGCGCTATAGCGGCCCACCGCCATTTCCAGCGGCGTAAAAGACGACAGTAGTTCCGGCACGATAAACACCATGCCCCACATCGCTCCCGCCAGCAACCCGCACAGCACGCCATGCCACATGGTTCGGCTTTCCCGTCAGGCCCGCGCGACCAGCCAGTAGGCCAGTGCACCCAGTCCGGCCAGATTGAGCGCGACGGTGATCCAGAAGCGCATCTGGAACGAGGCCTTGACGGACTTGTGCCGCAGCCAGCGCTGCGCCACGATGCCGCCGGGCCAGCCGCAACACAGGCCCAGCATTAACAAGGTACTCTCCGAAATGCGCCAGCGGCCGGCCCTGGCGGCCGACTTGTCCAGCGCATACACGGTAAAGCACACCATGCTGGCGACGCCATACAGCGCCAGCGCCCAAGGCAATAATTGCATTGCCACGGCTTAGAAGTAATTCAGGCCGAGGGCCGCTTTGACTTCGTCGGTGGTGCGCGCCGCCACTTCGCGTGCGCGCAGCGTGCCTTCCTTCAGCACTTGCATGATATAGCCCTTGTCCTTGGCCAGTTCTTCGCGGCGCGCGCGGATCGGTTCCAGCAACTCTTGCAGCACCACGTCCAGGCGTTTCTTGACGATCGAGTCGCCCAGGCCGCCGCGCTGGTAATGCGCTTTCATTTCGGCCAGCGCCGCCTTGTCGTTGTCGAACGCGTCGAGGTAAATAAAGGCCACATTGCCTTCCAGGTGGCCGGGATCTTCGACCCGCAGGTGCAGCGGATCGGTATAGACTTTTTTGACGGCGGCGCGGATTTCATCGGCGCTCGCGCCCAGGTTGATGGTGTTGCCCAGCGACTTGCTCATTTTGGCCTTGCCGTCGGTGCCCGGCAGGCGGCCGATTTCCGGCACCAGCGCCTTGCATTCGACCAGCACATCCTTGTTATAGGTGCGGTTGAAGCGGCGCACGATTTCATTGGTTTGCTCGATCATCGGGATCTGGTCTTCGCCCACCGGCACCACTTGCGCCTTGAAGGCGGTGATGTCGGCCGCCTGGCTGGCGGGGTAGGTCAGGAAGCCGGCCGGGATATCGCGCTCAAAGCCGCGCAGCACGATTTCCTGCTTGACGGTCGGGTTGCGCTCCAGGCGCGCCACCGTCACCAGGTTCAGGTAATAGAACGTCAATTCGGCCAGTTCCGGGATTTGCGACTGAATGAAAATCGTGGTCTTGGTGGGATCGATGCCAACCGCCAGGTAATCGAGCGCGACTTCCACCACATTGCGGTGCACCTTGTCGATGTCATCCATGTTGTCGGTCAACGCCTGGGAATCGGCCAGCATGACGAACTGTTTGTAGTCGTGCTGGTATTGCACGCGACCGCGCAGGCTGCCGACGTAATGGCCCAGGTGCAGTGGACCGGTCGGACGGTCGCCCGTCAGGATCACGGTCGGAGAAGTCGATGCGGTGGGGGCGGTGAGGGTGGTAATTACCGGGGCTGCTTGCTGGTCCATGCGAGGGTTCCTTTTGCTTGCCCCCGCTGTTGCGCCAACAAAAACGCCACCTGGCAGGGGCGGCGTTGACTAATCATTCACATCACTATTCAATGGCCGCGCTGGATCAGCGGCGCCACCAAGATTGGCCGGGCGTGCAGCAGCGATGTGATTGGGAAAATTTCATCCCGTTATGGTTGCACCTCGCCGCTGCCCTGTCAAGGCCGCACAAGGTGTTCCGCCATGCCAACGGCCCGGTTATCGAATGTTGCCGAAGGTAATCGGGTTCTGTAGGATGGGACTTTGCCTACCGAGGAGCCCCTCCATGCCGCACCGCTTGCCAGCCGCCGTTGCGTTGTCCCTGTTGTTGTCCAGCGTGGCTGGAGCGCAGACCTCCCCCATGGCGCCGGACATTCCCGCCAGTTTCCAGGCGCCGACCGGGCAAGCCGATTACATCCGCCGGGTGGTCATGATTCCGATGCGCGATGGCGTCAAGCTCAATACCGTCATCATGATCCCCAAAGGGGCGCAACGCGCGCCGATCCTGCTGACCCGCACACCGTATAACGCGGCGCGGCGTGCGCAGCGCAATGTCAGCCCCTCGCTGCTGGCGTCGTTGCCGCAGGGGGATGAATTTTTTGTGGCGGACGGGTATATCCGCGTGTTCCAGGACGTACGCGGCAAATATGGTTCGGAAGGCGATTACGTGATGACGCGCCCCCTGCGCGGCCCGCTCAATCCGACCAAGACCGATCATGCGACCGATGCCTGGGACACGATTGAATGGCTGGTCAAGCATGTGACGGAAAGTAACGGCAAGGTTGGCATGCTGGGCTCGTCGTATGAAGGCTTTACGGTCATGATGGCGCTGGCCGACCCGCATCCGGCCTTGAAAGTCGCGGCGCCCATGAGCGCCATGGTCGATGGCTGGCGCGGCGACGACTGGTTCCACAATGGCGCGTTCCGCATGCCCTCGCTCGATTACGTGGCCGGCCAGACCACCGTCAAAGGCCGGGGGGAAGGGATGGCCAGTGGCATTTACGATGATTACGACAGTGTGCTGCGTTCCGGTTCCGCCTTTGGCTACGCGCAGCGCTTTGGCCTCGATAAACTCAATTACACCAAAAAGCTGTTTGAGCATCCGGCCTACGACCAGTACTGGCAAGAGCAGGCGCTCGACCGCCTGGTCGGTGCGCGCAAGCTGACGGTGCCGACCATGCACATCGTCGGCCAGTGGGACCAGGAAGATATTTATGGCCCTTACGCGGCCTATGCGGCGATGGAGCCGCAAGATACCGGTAACCGCATGAATTACCTGGCGATCGGCCCGTGGCGCCACAGCGGTGTTAATTACGACGGCAGCCGACTGGGCGCCTTGCGTTTCGAAGGTGACACGGCGCGCCAGTTCCGCCGCGATGTGCTGCAGCCGTTCTTTAACCAGTACCTGAAAGACGGCGCGCCGGTGGCCGATACGCCGCCCGTGCTCAGTTACCAGACCGGCGCCGACCGCTGGCAGCGCTATGCGCAATGGCCGCAATCGTGCGCCAGTGGCTGTCCCGCCAGCGCCAAGACCCTGTACCTGCAGCCGGGCTTCGGCCTCGGTTTTGCGGCCGCCGCGCGTGACGGCCATGACGACTACACGGCGGATCCAATGAAACCGGTGCCGTTTGTGCCGCGCCCGGTGCGCCTGCATGACGAAGCCGTGTGGAAGCCGTGGCTGGTCAGCGACCAGCGCTTTGCCAGCGACCGCCCCGACGTGCTGGTCTACATGACCGCGCCATTGAAGGAGGCGCTGGCCATTGCCGGTGCGCCGCAAGTCGATTTATTCGCGGCCACCACCGGCACCGATGCCGACTGGGTCGTGAAACTGATCGACGTGCACCCGGACGAAGTGCCGTCGCAGCCGGAAATGGGGGGCTACCAGCAGGGCGTGTCGATGGACATTTTCCGTGGCCGCTACCGCGACAGCCTGTCGCAGCCGTCGGCGATTCCTGCCGGCCAGGTGCAGCGCTACCGTTTTGCGCTGCCCAACGCCAACCACGTGTTCCTGCCGGGCCACCGCGTGATGGTGCAAATCCAGTCCAGCTGGTTCCCGCTGTATGACCGTAATCCGCAGACCTATGTGCCGAACATTTTCCATGCGCAGCCGGGCGATTACCGCAAGGCCACGCACAGCGTCTACTACGGCGCGCAAGCGGGCAGCGCGATCGCCTTGCCGGTGATTGACTATCGGCCGTGAGACCCGCCGGAGAGCGTGCCGCCGTCAGCGCGCCCGCACGCTCTCCGGCAGCCAGTCCTGCTTGTAGATGCGCTGGAACGCTTCCAGGATGGCCGGCGACTTGGCCACTTTTTCCATCAGCTCGCGCAAGGTGGTCTGGTCTTCCGGTGATAGCGCATGGCGGGAAAGGTAAATCCCGCTGGTACTCCACGGTAATTCCGGGATCGGTTCCACCCGCAAGCGCTCGACCAGCCCGGCCACGCGCGGATCGCGCTGCACCGCGCCATGGAAGGTGGTGGGCCCCATGATGGTGACGTCGATCGCGCCGGACTGCATCAGGCGGGCGATGGCGACCGTGTCGACTTCCTGGTACAAGCGGCCCTGGCGCGCCAGTTCCCGCACCAGCCACTGGTACTGTTCACCGAAGTCATAGCCGCGCACCACCGCCACCCGCAGTTCCTGGCGGTCCAGCAGTTCCTGCGCCGACGCCAGTGGCGCGCGCTTGCCGCCGGCCAGCGACAGCAGCGTGGCGCGGTGGCTGATCATCGGAATAAAGATGCCTTGTTTGTCGCGCGCCGGTGTGCGTGAGGCGGGCATCAGCAGATCGGCCTTGCCCATTTCGAACAGCACTTCCAGCCGCGCGCGCGGCACCACGGAATAGACCAATTTGCAGCCGGCTTTAAGCGCGGCGCCCTGCAGCGCTTCCGGATAAATGCCGCCCACCTGGCCGTTGTCGAGTAGTGTGGTGCTCATGCCGATCAGCGCCACCGGCACCTGGATGTCGCGCGAGCAGGACGCCGCCGGGTCCGCGTTGGCGCGGCCCGACAGCATGGCCGCCAGCACGGCGGCGCACATCAAGCCGCGCGGCAACAGGCCGCGCTGCAGCGGTCCCCGTGCCAGTCGGCTGTGCCGCAGCAAGCAGGGCATCATGCGGCGGCCCCCTTGGCATGGCGGCGCGCGGCAAAATACCGGTACGCCACCGCGATGGCGACCGCTTGCATGGCCGAGCAAGTAAAGAAGCTGGCGCCGACGCGCCAGTCATCCTGCGCCAGATGGCTGACTTTGCCCAGCATGAAACTGCCCAGCAGCGGCATCAGGATGGCGCCCAGGCTGCTGATCGATTGCAGTGAACCCATCAACTCGCCCTGCTGGTTGGCCGGCGTGGCCTTCGAAATAATGCCTTGCAGCGAAGGGCCGGCGGCAAACGCCAGCAGGTTGCAGCAAATGAACAAATACATCATCCAGCCCTGCGTGGCCAGGCCGTACAGCAGGTACGTGATGCAGCCGGACGTCAGCCCGATCAAGGTCAGGCGCACTTCGCCGAAGACACGCGTGAACACGCCGAGCAAGCCGGCCTGCACCACGGCCGCCGCCATGCCGACACAAAACAGCGCCAGGCCGTTTTGGCCGGTGCTCCAGTTGAAGCGGAAGCTGCTGTACAGCACCCAGGTCGATTGCAGCATCATTTGCGCGCACGTCATCAGCGCAAAGGCAAGTATCAGCCCCCGGATATCGTCCCGCGCGGCCAATTTGGCAACGGCGGCAAAGGGATTGAGGCGCGCCAGATTGAACGGCGCGCGCTGTGATGGCGGCAACGATTCGGGCACGCAGAAATAGCCGTACACGAAGTTGGCGGCCGACAGCGCCGCCGCCGCGTAGAACGGCAAGTGCAGGTTGATGTCGCCCAGCAGACCGCCCAGCATCGGGCCGGCAATGAAGCCCAGGCCGAACGCGGCGCCGATCTTGCCAAAGCTTTTGGCGCGGTTTTCATGGGTTGAAATGTCCGACGCGTAGGCCGACGCCACCGACATGCTGGCCGACGACATGCCGCCGATGACGCGGCCGATGAACATGAACGCCAGACTGGGCGCCAGCGCCGTCGACAGGAAGTTGATGCACATGCCGGCCATCGAATACAGCAGCACCGGGCGGCGTCCGACCCGGTCGCTGATCGCGCCCAGCATTGGCATGAAGATGAACTGCATCAGCCCGAACACGGCGCCCATCACGCCATACCACAGCGCCTGCGCTTCCTTGTCGTGCACATATTCGCCGACCAGGATCGGCAGCACCGGCACCACCAGGCCGATGCCCAGCATGTCGATGAACACGCTCACCAGGACGAAATTGAGGTTGCCTTTGGACGGCGCCGGAGTCGGTTCCACAGGTGCTGGCGTCATGCGGCGGGCACCTTAGGGCGTGGCCGGGCTCGCCGCCCACTCGGCAAGGAAACTGTCGCGGAACGCGGCCAGTTCGGCCAAGCGCGCCTGGCCCATGCGGCGGCCCGCCTCGGTCTGCATTTTCGACGGCAGCGTCGCCAGCTTGACTTCGATGTGATCGAGCGAATACAGCTTGTCATCGAGTTCGCGGTGCAGCGCCATCGGATCGTCGGCATGCGCCAGCGCGCACCCCATGCGGCCCGCCGTATAAAACATGCGGGCCAGGCCGACCGCGCCCAGCGCATCGAGGCGGTCGGCATCCTGCACGATTTTCGCTTCGATGGTTTCCGGCGTCAGTCCGGCGGAAAAACTGTGGCATTCGATCGCATGTGCAACAGAGGCCAGGCGGTTGGACGGGAAGCCCAACGCCGCCAACTGGCGGCTGGCCAGCAACGCGGCCTGACGCGAAGCGAGGTGGCGTTCCGGGTGGTTTTTGGGCAGATTGACCAGATCGTGCAGATAGCACGCCGCCAGCACGACCAGCGCATCGGCTTCCGGATAATCGTCCATCAACTGGGTGGCGTTGCGCCACACGCGATGCAGGTGATTCGTATCATGCGCGCCATCGTCACCAAAGGCGCTGGCCGCCAGCGCCACCAGGCGCGGGTGCCAACTACTTAACAGCGTATTCATCAGTCTCCCGTCATTCCAGCCACCCTGGCGCTTACGCAAGGTAATCAAGGTAATGTTGAGATAATTGTGGCATGGATTGCCGGTTGCGCCATAGGTGTTTTTGTTGATGCGGAAAATGTTGGCCTACGGTAATATTATGGTTTGTTAGTTTACTAGTGTAATTTCTTTTTACAAGGAACCATGATGTCCACCGATGCGATTGCCATGACCAGTTCAGCCGACGCCGCCGAATACCTGGCCTTTACTTTGGGTAAAGAGGAATATGGCATCGATATCCAGAAAGTCAGTGAAATCCGCAGTTATGAAGCGCCGACCCGGATCGCCAGCGCGCCGGAATTCGTCAAAGGCGTCATTAACCTGCGCGGCCTGATCGTTCCCATCGTTGACATGCGCATCAAATTCAGCCTGGGCCGGGCCGATTACAACGCGTTTACCGTGGTGATCATCTTGCATATTGGCGGCCGCACGGTGGGCATGGTGGTCGACAGCGTATCCGACGTGACGATGCTGACGCCCGAGCAGATCAAGCCGGCGCCGGACATTGCCTCGGCCGTGGCCACCGAGTACATCACGGGCCTGGGCACGATCGATGAACGGATGCTGATCCTGGTCGATATTGAAGGCTTGATGGGTTCGCAGGACATGGGCCTGATCGAACCGCTGCGCCACGCTGCCTGACACGTTCCCGCTTCGCGCGCAGGTCAGCCGGCATCCGTGCCGGAGATGCCCGTCAGATCCGTCACGGCAGCGTCGGGGTTGGACCGGATGGCTTGCTGGGATAGCCGGTCGGCGTCGCCATTGCGGTGGCGCGGCACCCAGCACAGCGTTACCGCGCCGATTTCTGCCATCAAGTTGCGCACGCGGGTCCGATAGGTTGCCATGCCTTTGGCGGCCGCGCCGGGGGCGCCCACATCGCCGATAATGACCTGGCTGTCGCCGCTGACCGTCAGCGGCGTCGCGCCGGCGCTCAGTGCTGCCTCCAGCACGGCGATCAGCGCCAGGTATTCGGCGTCGCTGCTGCCGCCATGGCCGGCGCGGCGGCTGATTTCGATCCGTTCGCCGCGTGGCCCGCACAGCAGTGCGCCAATGCCGATCAGGCCGGGATTTGGCGTGGCGGAGCCATCGAACCAGGCCCGCCAGCCTGCGGCGGCGGGTTCGCGCCGGGCTTTGCGGGCCAGTTGTTCGGCATGCCGCAGGGCGGCCTTGGCGGCGCGCCGCTGCTGCTCCTGCTGAGTGGCGCGCTGGCGCGCCGCCAGCAGGGCCGCGACATCGGCCAGGCCGGCGCGTGCGGCCGCTTGCGCCAGCACGGCCTGCAGCGCCTGCGCTTCGGTCATGCCCTGGGCGCGGGCCAGGCGGCGCGCGGCCACCCGTTCATTTTGAAAGGCGGCCAGGCCGTCGTCATGGGCAGTCATCGGGAAGCGGCGAAAAAAAATCGCCATCGTAGCAGATGGCGGCGGCAGCCGAGCCCAGATCAGTGGCGGCGCGGATGGTCCGGCCGGTCGTCGTAGCGGTTCGGCACACCGTCGCCATCGCGGTCGCGGTCACGGCGGTTCGGTACGCCATCGTTGTCGCGGTCGCGGTCATGGCGGTCCGGCACCCCGTCATGGTCGCTGTCGCGGCCCCGGCGTTCATAGCGGTCCGGGACGCCATCACGGTCGCGGTCTTCATAACGGGTCTGGCGCTCAGAACGGTCCCAGCGGCCATCGTCGCGCACCCAGCGGCCATCGCGTTCGCGCCAACGCGGCGCGGTGTAGGTAAAGCCGGGGCGCTCGGCCAGCCATTGGCCCGGCACCCATGCGTGGCGGCTGCCGCGCCATTCCCAATAGCCGCCACTCCACACATAACCGCGCCGTGGGACCGGAATCACTTCATGGCGCGGTGGCGGCGGCGGCACGTCCGCATCTTCCCAACGGCGATTGCCGCTGTTGACCGAGATCCAGGTGCCGGGTTCGAGGCGCCAGCCGCTCGACTCGCGGATCCAGGCGCCGGGATGATATTGGTAGCCATGGCGTTCCGCTTCCCAGTGGCCGGATGCCCAGATGTGGTGGTGGCCGTTCCAATTCCAGTAGCCTGGCACCCAGACCTGGCCGCGGCGCGGCTGCGGGATGCTTTCGATACGGGGTGGGGGCGGTGCGTTGCCGATAATAAGGTTGAGGTCCACCTGGGCCAGCGCCGGGGCAGGCGCAAACGCGGCGGCGCTGAGTGCCAGCAACGCGCATGCATACAGGGTCGGCTTGATCATCAGTTTTCTCCGGAGTCATGGTCGCTATCGATTCAATATAGCAAGCGACGATCCTGAGAAGGAAGAGAGATGCAATTAATTACAAAAGACACAGTGGCGCCACAACGATGTGTGCGCTTCTGAAAAGACCAATTGGAGAGGAAAAGCGGTTCGCCTGCTACGCCAGCCGGGGCGGCGCTACGTGCAGGCGAAGGTGACGGCGCATCATCGATCAGATGCGGCTGGTGGTTTGCGATGCGGCCTTGCGTTCCTCTTGCAGCGACTGCCGTTTTTGTTCAGCGGTCAGGCGCTTGGCGCTGACCACGATCACCTGCGTGTCGTTGGGCACGGCGTAGGCCAGGGTGACAGGGGCCATGGCGCTGGCGCTGGCGGTGGTTGGCTGCAGCGCTGGTTCGGTGTCGAGGACATAGTTGGCGGCGCATGCCAGACCCAGCGTCACAACGAACAGGGCTTCAAAGTTTTTCAGGACGTTCATGATGGTTTCTCCGGTGTGGGTGATGAGATTGGGTAAGGCCACTCGGTGTTGTTTGCTGCCTTACGATGGTTGTACTGTAGCGGGCGCGAATGCAAGGAGCCATGGGATTGCGACGAGACGTACATTTGACGGAATGAGTTGCAGGTAACGCGGATAAAACGTTTTTTCGATGGCCCCCCGCTAGGCTAGGCGACACAACCACGCGGGCGGGCGCATGCGACATCCACTCCAAGCACTTGATGCACTACGAAACGCGCTGGCCGGCTGGGCCGTGCGGCAGCGCCGGTGGCGCAACCGGCGCGCCGCTGCGGCCACGGTCAAAGCGACCGGCAGCGGCGCCCACATTGCCACCGTCACCGCCGCCGCGCCGCCGGCCCGT
>JAIENA010000506.1 GCA_019751755.1 Burkholderiaceae bacterium
AGGCGTGCATTCGTGCATAAAACCATTAGGGTCAGGCGTGCAATCGTGCACAGTTTTCATAGTGGAAAGTGGTGGGGACGGTGCATTATTGGCCAGTCGAGCTGGCTTGTTATTGAACCGGTCTCATCAGCCAAAAATGCGTATCCATGCGGTTTTCCGGTACGGATGAATGCACGAATGCACGCCTGACCCCAGCCGGTTTGTGCATCAACGCATGCCTGACCCTGCGGGTATAATGCGGCGATCCCCATTTACCATGAGCAGCCATTGAAACGCATCGCACTCGGCGTCCAGTATGACGGTCAGGCCTGGCAAGGCTATCAAACCCAACCCAGCGGCCATACCGTGCAAGACCAGTTGGAGGTGGCCATTGAGCGGTTTGCCACCGTGCGGCTGGGCACCACGTGCGCCGGGCGCACCGATGCGGGCGTCCATGCGCTGGGCCAGGTGGTGCATTTTGATACCGGCATTGAGCGTGAAATGCACGCCTGGGTGCGCGGCATCAACGCCTTCCTGCCGCCGTCGATCGGGGTGCGCTGGGCGCGCGAAATCCATGACGTGGTGCCCGGTGAGCGCCACATCGAGGGCGACTTCCATGCGCGCTTTTCGGCCCGGTCGCGCACCTATCACTACCTGCTGCATAACCACCCGGTACGCTCGCCGCTGCTGGCCGGGCGCGCCGGTTTTTGCCACCGCCCGCTCGATGTCGAGCGCATGCGCGCCGCCGTCCCGGCGCTGCTCGGTGAACACGATTTCACGACCTTCCGCGCCGCTTATTGCCAGGCCAAGACGCCGGTCAAGATCATGCATGAAATTAATATTGAGCGGCATGGCGAATTAGTGGTGTTCACGTTGCGCGCCAGCGCCTTCCTGCACCACATGGTGCGCAACTTGGTCGGTTCGCTGGTGTATATCGGGCAGGGCCGGGAACAGCCGGAATGGCTGGGTCAGTTGCTGGCGGCCAAAGACCGCACGCTGGCCGCGCCGACCTTCATGCCGGACGGCTTGTACCTGGCCGATATTGAATATGACGACAAGTGGGGCGTACCGCGTGAAACCGCGCGTCCGCTGCCGTGGTTTTGACAAGGAACTGACACCATGCAACGCACCCGTATCAAGATTTGCGGCCTGACTCGTCCGGAAGATGTGGCCGTGGTTGCCGCCGCCGGCGTGGATGCGGCCGGCTTCGTGTTCTACCCGAAAAGCCCGCGCTACGTGACGCCGCAACAAGCCGGTGAACTGATTGCCGGCATGCCGCCGTTCATGACCGCCACCGGCCTGTTCGTCAACGCGTCGCCGGACGAGGTGGTGGCGACCGTCAAGGCGTCGCGCGTGACCTTGCTGCAATTCCACGGCGATGAGAGCGCCGAGCAGTGCGCCCAGGCGGCCGAGGCCGCCAATACCCGTTATTTACGGGTATTCCGCGTCAAACCTGACACGCAACAAGATGAACTGCTAGAATATGAACGGATTTGCCGTGCCTCCAGCCCGCTGTTTGCGGGTTTGCTACTCGATACCTGGGTGGATGCGTACGGCGGAGCAGGAAAGGTTTTCGATTGGTCTCTCGTCCCAAAAGATCTCGCGCATCGGGCCGTTTTAAGTGGTGGCTTGAGCGTACACAACGTGACTGGCGCGGTGGCCCAGTTACGCCCTGACGCGGTCGACATCTCCAGTGGTGTCGAAGCGTCCAAGGGCATCAAAGATCCCGAGCGGATCGCCGCCTTTGTGCGCGCGGTTCGCGCAGCCGACGCAGTGTAGTGGTGCCTGACCCGAATGGTTATGGGCGCCACGCCAAAAGAAAGAATTCCACGCCATGACCACGCCATCGACCCTGAACGCCGCCCCCTTGTTCCACGCGGCAGACTATGAACTGCCTGACCCGTCCGGCCACTTCGGCCCCTACGGCGGTGCCTTTGCCTCGGAAACCCTGACCTACGCGCTGGCCGAATTGAAGGACGCGTATGCCCGCTACAGCCAGGACCCGGCCTTCCTGGAAGAATTCCGTTACGAGTTGAAGCATTTCGTCGGCCGTCCGTCGCCGATCTACCATGCCAAGCGCTGGTCCGAGCTGATGGGCGGCGCGCAGATTTACTTCAAGCGCGAAGACTTGAACCACACCGGCGCGCACAAGATCAATAACGTGATCGGCCAGGCCCTGCTGGCCAAGCGCATGGGCAAGCCGCGCATCATCGCCGAAACCGGCGCCGGCCAGCACGGTGTCGCCACCGCCACCATTTGCGCCCGCTTCGGCCTCGAGTGCGTGGTCTACATGGGCAGTGAGGACGTCAAGCGCCAGGCGCAAAACGTGTACCGCATGAAGTTGCTGGGCGCCACCGTGGTGCCGGTGGAATCCGGTTCCAAGACCCTCAAGGATGCGCTCAATGAAGCCATGCGCGACTGGGTCACCAATGTTGAAAACACTTTCTACATCATCGGCACCGTGGCCGGCCCGCACCCGTATCCGATGCTGGTGCGTGACTTCCAGTCGGTGATTGGCGAGGAATGCCTGGTGCAAATGCCGGAACTGGCCGGCCGCCAGCCTGATTACGTGGTGGCGTGCATCGGCGGCGGCTCCAACGCGATGGGGATTTTCTACCCCTATATCGACCAGAAACAGGTGCAGTTGATCGGCGTGGAAGCGGCTGGCGAAGGACTCGACACCAGCAAGCATGCGGCCTCGCTGAGCAAGGGCTATCCGGGCGTGCTGCACGGTAACCGGACCTATCTGCTACAAGATGACAACGGCCAGATCGTCGAAACCCATTCGGTCTCGGCCGGTCTCGACTATCCTGGCGTGGGCCCGGAGCACGCCTACCTGAAAGACAGCGGCCGCGCACAATATGTGTCGATCACCGACGACGAAGCGCTGCAGGCTTTCCACGACAGCTGCCATATCGAAGGCATCATTCCGGCGCTGGAATCGGCGCACGCGCTGGCCTACGCCGCCAAGCTGGCGGCCACCCTGCCGAAAGACAAGATCGTGCTGGCCAACCTGTCGGGCCGTGGCGACAAGGACATGCATACGGTGGCGGAACGCATGGGCATGACATTCGGATAATTCTCCGGATGTCATTGCCACCCGATTCCTCTACCCGTTATTCAGAAAGATTGATCATGTCCCGTATCGCCCCTACCTTTGCAGCACTGAAAGAACAGAACAAAACCGCACTGGTCACCTTCATTACCGGTGGCGACCCCGCGCCGGAGTTGACCGTGCCCCTGATGCACGCGCTGGTTGCCGGCGGCGCCGACGTGCTGGAACTCGGCGTGCCGTTTTCCGACCCGATGGCCGAAGGTCCGGTGATCCAGCGCGCCTGCGAACGCGCGCTGGCGCTGGGCGTCACCATGCGTGACGTGTTTGGCTATGTCGCCGAATTCCGCAAGACCAACCAGCACACGCCGGTGGTGCTGATGGGCTACGCGAATCCGATCGAGCGCATGGGCTGGGATGCCTTTGTCAGCGCCTCGAAAGAAGCCGGCGCCGATGGCGCCATCGTGGTCGATTACCCGCCGGAAGAGTGCGAGGAATTCGCCGCGAAAATGCGCGCGGCCGAACTCGACCTGATTTTCCTGCTGGCGCCCACCTCGACCGAGGCACGCGTGCAGCAAGTGGCCAAGGTTGGCGGCGGCTTCAGCTATTACGTGTCGCTGAAAGGCGTGACCGGCGCCGGCAATATCGACACGGTGGATGTGGCGGCGCGCCTGGAAGGCATCCGCAAGCACGTGAAGCTGCCGATCGGCGTCGGTTTTGGCATCCGCGACGGCGCCACGGCGCGCGCGGTGGCGGAACTGGCCGATGCGGTCGTGATTGGCAGCCGCATCATCCAGGAAATCGAAAACACGCCGAAAGAGGGCGCGGTGGCGGCCGTGCAAGCCTTTACGCAAAGTATCCGTAGCGCGTTGGACGCCTGATTTCTGGCACGGGCGCGGCATAAAATCACACGCTCGTGCTTTAAATTGCAAGTTTTGAATGTTCGACATGGCCAGCTAAAACGGCTACACTTCCGCCACTAAAGTTGATGCAAGTTGTGAAGTGAGGGTATTTCAACAACGTTGATGCTTTCACATAACAGCCCCGGCCGGGCGGTATTTTTCCGCAGGCGGGGCCATGTCCGTTCAGGACCATAGGAGAGAGATATGAGCTGGTTGGAAAAACTGCTGCCGCCGCGCATACAACGCAACGATGCCGCCGCACGCAAGACCATGCCGGAAGGCCTGTGGGTCAAATGCCCGTCGTGCGAAGCGGTACTGTACCGTACTGATTTGGAATCGAACCTGCACGTCTGCCCGAAGTGCGACCACCACATGCGGATCCGCGCCCGCGAGCGCCTGGACGGCTTGCTGGACGCCGAAGGCCGCTATGAAATCGGCCAGGAAGCACTGCCGGTCGATACGCTGAAGTTCAAGGACAGCAAAAAATACCCGGACCGCCTGAAGCAGGCGATGGAAGCCACCGGCGAGACCGATGCGCTGATCGCCATGGGCGGCGCCATCATGAGCCTGCCGGTGGTGGTGGCCTGCTTTGAATTTGAATTCATGGGTGGTTCCATGGGTTCGGTGGTGGGTGAGCGCTTTGCCCGCGCCGCGCAAATCGCGCTGGAACAGAAAGTGCCGTTCATCTGCATCACCGCCACCGGCGGCGCGCGCATGCAGGAAGGCTTGCTGTCGCTGATGCAGATGGCGAAAACCACTGCCATGCTGACCAAGCTGTCGGAGAAAAAACTGCCCTTCATCAGTGTGCTGACCGACCCGACCATGGGTGGCGTGTCGGCCTCGTTCGCCTTCATGGGCGACGTCGTGATGGCGGAACCGAAAGCCCTGATCGGCTTTGCCGGCCCGCGCGTGATTGAGAACACCGTGCGTGAAAAACTGCCGGAAGGCTTCCAGCGCTCCGAATTCCTGGTGCAAAAAGGCGCCATCGACATGATCGTCGATCGTCGCAAGATGCGCGAGGAAATCGCCCGCCTGCTGGCCCTGCTGCAAAACCAGGCGGCCGAAGTCATCGCCTGAACCAACGTTTGATGCGTTACCAACGCGGCGGAGTTACAATCCGCCGCGTTTTGTTTTTTCCGCCCGTTGCATCCCCAGGAATTCCACCATGTCGACACTTCCCACCACCTTGCCGGCCTGGCTGGCGCTGATCGAATCGCGCCACGCCGTCACTGAAATCAACATGGGCCTGGACCGCGTGCGCGCCGTCAAGGAGCGCATGCAGTTGCAGTTTGCCTGCCCCGTCATCATGGTGGCGGGCACCAATGGCAAGGGTTCCACCTGCGCCATGCTGGAATCGATGCTGCTGACGGCCGGTTACAAGGTCGGCCTGTACATCAAGCCGCACTTCCTCGACTTCAATGAACGCGCCCGCCTCAATGGCGACCTGGCCACCGATGAGCAACTGGTGGCCAGTTTCAACGTGGTGGAAGCCGCCCGTGGCGACACCATGCTGACGTATTTCGAATTCACCACCCTGGCCATCATGCATTTGATGGCCCATGCGGGACTCGACGTGGTGATCCTCGAAGTCGGCCTGGGCGGACGGCTGGACGCCGTCAACGTGATCGACGCCGATGTGTCGATCGTCACCAGCGTCGATATCGACCACGTCGATTACCTGGGCGGCACGCGTGAACAGATCGGCTTTGAAAAGGCCGGTATTTTCCGCACCGGCAAGCCGGCCATCTGCAGCGACCCGGTGCCGCCGCAGGCACTGATCGACTACGCCACGGAAATCGGCGCCGATCTGTGGCTGATGGGCCGCGATTTCAATTACTCGGGTGACAAGCAGCAGTGGAATTACGGCGGCCGTGGCCAGCGCCGCAATGCGCTGGCGTATCCGAGCCTGCGCGGCGCCAACCAGTTGCTCAATGCCGCCGCCGCGCTGGCCGCGCTGGAAGCGCTGAAAAACGTGTTGCCGACCGGCGCGCAAGATGTGCGCACCGGCCTGGTCACGGTGGAATTGCCGGGCCGCTTCCAGGTCTTGCCGGGCCGCCCGACCGTGATCCTCGATGTCGCCCACAATCCGCACGCAGCGGCCGGCCTGAACCAGAACCTCGGCAACATGGGCTATCACGCGTATACATATGCGGTGTTCGGCTCGATGCACGACAAGGATATCGATGGCGTGATCAGCGCCATGGCCGAGCATGTCGATCACTGGTGCCTGACTAACCTGGCGTCGCCGCGCGCCGCCAGCGCGTCTGAACTGGCTGCCAAAGTGCAGGCGATCCAGCCGGAACGCGATGAACGCACCATCCACATATTCGACGATCCGGCCCAGGCGTTTACAAATGCCATGAGCCGGGCCACCGAGAATGATAGAATTGTGGTCTTTGGATCGTTTTACACGGTTGCCGGCGTCATGGCAGCACGCAAAAACGCTCTGCACTGAAGAATTGACTGTCTGATATCGAATTGACGCATGGGCTTGTTCTCGAAACTCTCCAAAAACAAGCAGGAAGCCGCTGGCCAGGACAGCGGCTACTATAGCAAGGCCGATGACCAGGCCGTGCTGGAGCGGGCCAGGTCCAAACGCGCAGCCAGCGCCGACGGTCCTCCGGCCCGCCGTTCCCGTTCCGGCGACGATCCGGCCCTGCCGGAAAAGAAGCGCGCCCGCCGCCGCCTGGTTGGCGCCGTGGCGCTGGCGTTGGGCGTGGCGATTGGCTTGCCGATGCTGCTCGATTCCGAGCCCAAGTCGCCGGCAGCGACGATCGCCATGCAGATTCCCTCGAAAGACAAAATGGCCGACGCGGCGCCCGCTGCCGCGCCCGGTGCCGGCAGCGCCGCCGACATGGCTGCGCTCGATAAGAATGAAGAAATCGTCGATGCGCCGGTGCCGGCCAAAGCCGCCACCACCCATGCCGCGCCCCCGGCCGTAACGCCTGCCGTCGCACCGGCGGTCACAACACCGGCGGCCGCGACCCATGTCAGTCCCCCGGTCGCGCCGGTGGCCGATCACCCGGCCGGCACGCCGGTCGTTCATCCCGCCACCAGTTCAACCACCAATCCAGTCGTGAAGCCGGTGCATGCCGAGCCGCCGGCCGCGCCGCTGAAGGATCCGGCCAGGGAAGCCGCCGCCAAGGCCGCCGCCGACAAACTGGCGCTGGAAGCGAAACTGGCGAAAGAACACAAGGCGCAGGAACACAAGGCGCAAGAACTGAAAGACGCCAAGGACCGCGCGGAGGCCAAGACCAAAGCCGAGCATGAGCAAAAGCTGGCCGACGCCAGGGCGGAAGCCAAGGCCCGGGCGGAGGCTGACGCCAAGGCGGAAGCAAAAGCCGCCAAGGCCAGGCTGGAACAGGAACAAAAACTGGCCAAGGCCGAGGCCAAGGCCAAGGCCGAGGCCGAAGCCAAAACCAGCGACGCCAAGCACGCCAAACCCGACGACAGCGTCCGCGCCATGGCGATCCTGGAAGACAAACCGTCCGACACCCGCTATATGGTGCAGGTGGCGGCTGTGGCGTCGCAAGAAAAAGTTGATGAATTGCAAGCCAAGTTGAGAGAAGCGGGGATCAAGTCGTTTACACAAAAGGTCAATACCGCCGGTGGTGGTTCGCTGACCCGTATCCGCGTTGGCCCGTTTTCCAGCAAGGATGAAGCGGAAAAAGTCCGCGCCAAGCTCGGCAAGATCGGCTTGAGCAGCAGCCTGGCCACATCGTAAGGCGGCAGGCGCGGCGTGATACAGGATGGTGCGGCAGCGATGATGGGGGCGTTGACCCTGTTCGATTACCTGGTGATTTTTGTCTTGCTGTCGTCCGTCATCATCAGCACCTTGCGCGGGCTGGTGCGGGAAATCGTCTCGCTGGCAGGCTGGATGGTGGCCTTTGTGCTCGCCAATGCGTATAGCGCGCAGTTGGCGCAATGGCTGCCGGAGGTGTTGCCGGGCGAAGTGGTTCGGCTGATCCTGGCGTTTATTGCGCTGTTTATCGGCGTGCGATTACTGACGGGATTGTTTGGAATGGCAATCGATGCATTGATCAAGGCGGGCGGCCTGACCATGGCTGACCGTGGCCTGGGCAGTTTGTTCGGCCTCGGGCGCGGCCTTGTGATTGTGCTGGCCGCCGTCATATTGTGTGGGATGACGTCGATCCCGCAGCAGGATTTCTGGAAGAAGGCACTGTTGAGTCCGTACGCGGAGACCGGAGTGCGCACGGTCAAACCCTTCCTGCCCGCAGCGCTTGCGCAGCATGTGCAATTTTAACCAGAGGGGTGCCGGGCCTTGAGGCCAGGCATCCACAACACAGTATTCGTTAAATCCGCAGTACCAAGTCCAGGAGCACTACCATGTGTGGCATCGTCGGCGTCGTTTCCCACCAACCCGTCAATCAATTGCTGTATGACGCGCTGCTGCTGTTGCAGCACCGCGGCCAGGATGCAGCAGGCATCGCAACCAACCACAGCAACATGTTTTCCATGCACAAGGCCAACGGCCTGGTGCGTGACGTCTTCCGCACCCGCAACATGCGTTCGCTGGCCGGCAATTCCGGCATCGGCCACTGCCGCTATCCGACCGCCGGTTCGTCCAGCGAAGAGGAAGCGCAGCCGTTCTATGTGAATGCGCCGTTCGGCATCACCCTGGCGCACAACGGCAACCTCACCAACTGGGAACAGTTGAAAGAGGAGATGTTCAAGAATGACCGCCGCCACATCAACACCGATTCCGATTCGGAAGTGCTGCTGAACGTGCTGGCGCACGAAATCCACAAAGCCACCAGCGGCCTGGTGCTGGATCCGGAAGCGATCTTCAAGGCGGTGCAAGTGCTGATGCGCCGCGTGCGTGGCGGTTATGCCGCCGTGGCGCAAATCGCCGGCGTCGGCCTGCTGGCGTTCCGCGACCCGAACGGTATCCGTCCACTGTGCCTGGGCATCAATGAAACCGAGCAGGGCGCCGAATACATGATCGCCTCGGAATCGGTGGCGCTCGAAGGCATGGGCTTCCGCTTCGTGCGCGACGTGGCGCCGGGCGAAGCGCTGTTCATCGACGCCGACAAGCAACTGCACGCGCAACAGTGCGCCGACAACCCGACCTTGCAACCGTGCGTGTTTGAATTCGTCTACCTGGCCCGTCCGGACTCCGTGATCGACGGCGCCTCGGTCTACGCCACCCGCCTGAAAATGGGCGAATACCTGGCCGATAAAATCAAGCGCGAAATCCCGGAAGGCGAAATCGACGTGGTGATGCCGATTCCCGATTCGTCGCGTCCGGCCGCGATCCAGTTGGCGCTGCGCCTGGGCGTCGAATACCGCGAAGGCTTCATCAAGAACCGCTACATTGGCCGCACCTTCATCATGCCGGGCCAGGCCGCGCGCCGCAAATCGGTGCGCCAGAAGCTGAACGCGATTGGCGATGAATTCAAGGGCAAGAACGTGCTGCTGGTCGATGACTCGATCGTGCGCGGCACCACCTCCCGTGAAATCGTGCAAATGGCGCGCGATTCCGGCGCCAAGAAAGTCATCTTCGCGTCCGCCGCGCCGCCGGTGCTGTATCCGAACGTGTACGGCATCGACATGCCGACCCGCGACGAACTGATCGCCCACGGCCGCACGGTGGAAGAAGTGTGCAAGGAAATCACCGCCGATTACCTGGTGTACCAGGACATCGACGCGCTGAAGAAGTCGATTTCCGACGTCAACCCGAACCTCACCAGCTTCGAAGCATCGTGCTTTGACGGCATTTATATCACCGGCGACGTGTCGCCGGATTACCTGGACAAGCTGGAACACGCCCGCCACAACCCCAAAAAGGCGGTGGTGGAAGATGCGGCCCGCACCCAGTTGAACCTGAACGCGGCCACCACCGAAGGGTGATGCAAGTTTGATATAAGCCCGGCGCTGCCGGGCTTTTTTATACCGATAACGGGTGCCGGGCCTTCAGGCCGGGCATCCTCACGATAACGCCATGACAGATAAGAAAACTTACGGTTTTACCACCACCATCCTGCACAACGACCGCCAAAAAACCATCGAGCACGGCTCGCTGCACAAGCCGGTGCACACCTCGGTGACATTTGGCTACGCCGATGCGCGCCAGCTGGCGTCGGTGTTCCAGGGCAAGGAGCCGGGCTTCCGCTATGGCCGCCAGGGCAATCCCACCGTCGCCGCGCTGGAAGACAAGGTCAGCAAGATGGAGCAGGGCATTGGCACGCTGTGCTTCGCCACCGGCATGGGCGCGATCGGCGCCGTGTTCCAGGGCTTGCTGCGCGCGGGTGACCACGTCGTGTCGTCGTCTTTCCTGTTCGGCAATACCAACTCGCTGTGGCAAACCGTGGCCAGCCAGGGCGTGGCGGTCGATTTCGTCGACGCCACCGATGTCGGCAATGTTGCCGCGGCATTGCGGCCGGAGACCCGCATCGTGTTCGTCGAAACCATCGCCAACCCGCGCACGCAAGTGGCCGATTTAAAGCGCATTGGTGAGCTGTGCAAGGCGCGCGGCATCCTCTACATCGTCGACAACACCATGACCACGCCATACCTGTTCTCCCCCAAAGCGGTGGGGGCAGGACTGGTGGTCAATTCGCTGACCAAGTCGATTGGCGGCCATGGCGCGGCGCTGGGCGGCGCGTTGACCGATACCGGCGCCTACGACTGGACCCAATTCCCGAATATTTACGAGAACTATAAAAAAGCCGCGCCGGCGCAATGGGGCATCACGCAAATCCGCGCCAAGGGCTTGCGCGACTTCGGCGCCTCGCTGGGCCCGGAAGCGGCGCACCACATCGCGCTGGGTGCCGAAACCCTGGCCCTGCGCATGGAGCGCACCTGCGCCAATGCGCTGGCGCTGGCGCACTTGCTGGAAGCGGACGAGCGCGTGGCTGCCGTGTATTACCCCGGCCTGGCGTCGCACCCGCAGCATGGCATCACATCGGAACTGTTCCGCGCGGCAGGTTCCTTGCTGAGCTTTGAATTGAAAGACGGCATCGACTGCTTCGACTTCCTGAATAAATTGAAACTGGCGGTGCCGGCCTCGAACCTGGGCGACACCCGTACGCTGATCATTCCGGTGTCGCACACCATTTTCTTTGAAATGGGCGCTGAGCGTCGCGCCTCGATGGGAATCGCCGAATCGTTGATTCGGGTCTCGGTGGGGATCGAAGATACGGCCGATTTGCTGGCCGACTTCCGCGACGCGCTGGCCGCGTTTTAAGCGCACGGCAGCTTAAGCCGCGCCCCCCGCCGGGCGCGGTGGCCGTGTTCAGGCCTTTGGCGCGGGCGGCAGCAGCAAGGCAAAGCAGGCACCGCCGGAGCGCGTGCCTGCTGTCACCGACACCTGTCCGCCATGCAGTTGCGCGATGCGGCGGGTAATGGCCAGCCCCATGCCGGCGCCGCCGATGCCTCCGCCCAGATGCACCAGCGGCGCAAAGATACGTTCACGGTCCTCCTCCGGCACGCCGGGACCATCGTCTTCCACCGACAGCACCACCGCATCGTCGCGCACCGCCACCGAGAGCCAGACCTGCTGGCGGGCATGCCGCATGGCATTGGCCACCAGGTTGCGCAAGGCATAGGGCAACAGCGCGGGATCGGCCCACAGCGTCAGGTTTGCAGCCAGTTCATCGTGCAGTGTGGGAAAATCCACCAGCCAGCTGCGCAGTTCCTCGACATCGACGTGTTTGCAGCCTTGTCCGGCCTCGCACACTTCCAGGCTGGCATAGTGCAGCACGTGTTCAATCAGTTGGCGCATCTGTTGCACATTCGCTTCCACGGCGGCCAGCGGGGCGGCGGGCGCTTGCCCGCTGAGCCGTTCCAACTGAAAAAACATGCGCGCCAGCGGGGTACGCAATTCATGCGCCACGGCATGCAGCAAATCGCGCTGCGCCATCACCAAGTCGCCTACCCGGGCCGCCAGCAAATTCATTCGTGCCGCCAGCGGATACAGCGTCGACGCGGGCGACAGCGCGTCGATGCGCGTGGCCAGTTGCCCCTGTCCCAGCGCCTCCACTGCTTGCTGCAAGGTCTGGATGTCACGCCAGTACGGGCGCACCACCAGCCAGTACAGGCCGCCACCGGCCAGCACGGCAAACAGCAGTCCGCAGCCGATAAACACGTCCAGTAACGGCGGCATGTCGGGCATGCGCAGGCCCATGATCCAGCCGGTTTGCCCCAGTTGGTGATAGACGCGGTCGGATTCGGCATAGCCGACATCGGCATACACAATGTCGCCGCGGCGCAGGCGTTGCTGTTCGGCTGGCGTGAATTGGTCCAGCGGCAGCAGCTTGAGCTGGACCGCGCCCAGGGTGTGCTGTAACTGCTGCAGGCGCTGCGCCAGCGGCGCGTCGCCGGACGCGGGCCGCAGCAATTGCTGCTCCATCAGCTGCAGCGGCCCCTGGTAGGCCAGTTCGATATAGCGCTGCTCACGCCCGGCCAGCAACTGGTTGTAAACACTGCCGGCCAGCCATGCCGCCAGCACGATGATCCCCAGTGCCAACGTGGCCAGGCGCAGGGTCGGCCGCCACAGTTTGTCGCTCATGCGAAGACCTCGGGCAGCAGCATATAACCCTGGCACCACACGGTTTTAATTTTTTGCGGGTTTTTCGGATTGTCCGCCAGCTTGCGGCGCAGGCGCGATACCACCACGTCGGCCGACCGGTCGAGGCCGTCGAATTCGATGCCGCGCAGGTACTGCAGCATGGTGTCGCGGCTGACCGCCTGTCCGGCATGTTCCGCCAGCAGCCACAGCAGTTCAAACTCGCTGTGCGTCAAATCGAGCTGCTGTCCCGCCAGGTCGGCGCGGCGACAGCGCCGCTGCAGCGTCAACTGCCCGCACGTCAACTCCTCGACGGGCGGCGGCTGGGTGCGGCGCAGCAGCGCCTGTATCCGTGCCAGCAAGACCCGGGGTTCCACCGGCTTGACGACGTAATCATCGGCGCCGCTTTCCAGGCCGTCGATCTGGTCCAGGTGCTGGTTGCGGGCGGTCAGCATCAGTACCGGGATATTCGATTGTTGCCGTAGCAACTGGCACACGCGCAATCCGTCCAGGCCGGGCAGCATCAAATCGAGCAGCACCAGGTCCGCCTTGTCGCTGCGCAGCCAGGGCAACACCTGGTCGCCGCGCGCCAGTACGCTGACGGCGTAGCCTTTGGCGGTCAAATAGTCGCGGATCAGTTCCGCCAGCTCGCCATCATCTTCCACTAACAAAATCCGGACCATGCCCGTTCCGTCCCATATTCAATCGCATCGCCCGAGACTATATCGCCGACCCGACGCCACCACAAATCGAGGTTGTGACGGTTTTTCACATCCGCTGACAACTTCAAACAGGCAGCGGCAAGGTGTCTCCCTAGAATGGTCCCGTCATTCACCACGGAGTCCTTGAAATGTCATCAGCACGGTTCGTCCCCGCGATCGCGGTATCCCTGTTATCCCTGTCCACGCTGTTATCCGGCTGCGGCGGGGGAGATTCCAGCAGCGCCACCAACCCGCCATCCGGTGGCGCGGTGACGCTGTCACCGTTGGCGCAGCGGCTCGGTATCTGGCTGGCGCCCGCGTATGGCTATGCGCTGCACATCAGCAACGACAACGGCAAGCTGCAATGGCGCCGCTATGACTACACCGGTAGCACCTGCCTGCTCAGTGAGCAGCGGCAACTGGAGTCGGCCGAGCTGTTGCAGGTATTGCAGCCCGATACCACGCAGCGCACGGTGGAATACCGGGAGGCCGGCCAGCTGTATAGTCCCGGTGTGGTCTTTTCCGCCGCCAGCCAGTTGCCGGCCAGTTGCACCGGGCAGCGCCTGGCGACCAGGGAAGAAAGCGGCTATGTGCCGGATGCCGTGCGCGACCTCGGGCTGCTGTGGCAAACGTTTGCCGACTACTACCATGACTTCACGCTGAGCGGGGTGAACTGGAAAGCCGCGCAACCCGGGGCCAACAGCCTGCCTGCGGGCAGCACCGACGCCGTCTTGTTTGACGCGGCCTGCGCGATGGTCGCGCCGTTGAACGATCCCCATGTCAGCATTTTTTACCGGGACCAAAGTTGCACCACGACCCGCAAGCCGATGCTGGCCGATCTGCTGATGCGGGAGTACGCCCAAGGCGAACACTGGCAGGCGCCTTTTAGCGAGGCACAGCAGCAAGCCATGCAGGGCTATGCCGAGGAGGGCGTGGCGCTGCGTCTTGCGTTACCCGCGACCATCCACGCGCAGCCGGGCAGCCAGGGCAAGGGCGGCCATGAGCTGCTGAACTGGTTCGTGACGCCGGACGGCTATGGCTACCTGGGGATCGCCCAGTTTTACGGTTTCAGCGGCGAGGAGTCACCCGTCAGCGACATCGCCGCCCTGGAATCCGCGCTCGATCAGGGGTTGGCGCAATTGGGCGCGACCAAGGGCTTGATCATCGATGTCCGGTATAACCCTGGCGGCTATGATGAAGCGGCCTTGCGCGTGGTGCGTCGCCTGTTACTGCAACGCACCGAGCTGTACCGGAAGCAGGCCCGCCTGGGTACCAGTCGCACACCGCTGCGGACGGTCAGCCTCGATCCGGTCGCCAATCCGTACCGCAATCCGATCGCGGTATTAACCAGCAACAGCACCTTCAGTGCTGCCGAGGTGTTCGCATTGTCGATGCGCAGTCGGCCGAACACCGTGCTGATTGGCGACGCGACGGGTGGCGCGTTATCGGATACCTTGGGTAAGCGCGGCACGGGGGAGTTGAAATTTACGCTGTCGAATGAATATTACCTGTCGCCACGGGGCGAGTGGTTCGAAGGCGTGGGCGTACCGGTTGGCATTGCCGCTGCCATTCCGGGGCGTGAGGAGATTGAACGGCAGGTCGATCCGGGGATGCTGAGTGCATTGCAGTGGCTCAGGCAGAATAAGCCGTAATAAGCCGTAATAAGCCGTGATAGCCGTAACAAGGAGCCGTAGCGGCGGTGTTGCTGAGCGGCCATCGCGCATGGCGATGGCCGTCGTGTCATTCTGTAGGCTTGGCGCGCGCGGCCCCTGGTGGATTAGTGCCAGGTGCGCAGCAAGCCCACCGCCAACCCTTCCAGTGCAAACTCGTCGGCTTCCGGATTGACCGTGATGATTTTAAAGTCCGGGTTTTCCGGCAGCAGTTCAATGGTGGCGCCGGTCTTGCGGTAGCGCTTGACGGTAACTTCGCTGCCGATACGGGCCACCACCACTTGCCCGTTCTTGGCGCTGTCGACTTTTTTCACGGCCAGCAAATCGCCATCCATGATGCCGATGTCGCGCATCGATTCGCCGCGCACTTTCAGCAGGAAGTCCGGTTTCGCGGAAAACAGCGCGGGGTCGACGTTATAGTTGGCTTCCAGGTTTTCCTGGGCCAGGATGGGCGAGCCGGCGGCCACGCGGCCGATCAGGGGCAGCGACAGCAGATTGCAGGCGGCCGCCACGGCGGCGGCGGCGGC
>JAIENA010000466.1 GCA_019751755.1 Burkholderiaceae bacterium
GGCTTGGCGTGCCGGCGTGTCCGTGCCGTGGGCGTTTGATGCCGGCTGGCCGGCTGGCGCTTGCGTGGCGCCCGGTTGGGCTGTTTGCGGCGCTGGCGCCGGCTGCTGTGCCGTATGGGCTGATGGCGGGGCATGCGGCGCCGGGGCCGCAACGCTCGCCTTGGCTGGCGCTGGCGGCGTGGCCTGGCGCAGGGGCGCCGCTTGCGGCTGTGGTGCGCGGGCTACGGGTGGCCGCGCGCCCAGTTGGGTGGATGGCGCCGGTTTGCCATAGGCCTGGCGCTGATCCATCTGGCGCGACAGGGTTTGCGAGAACAAGCCATCCGTGCCGGCAGCGATCGCCGCTGACGTGCGGTTGCCGGGCGTGGTGGCGCCGGTGGATGGGGTGTTCGGGATCAGCGGAGTCTGCATGGTAGCGCCGTCAATTAACGTTTATGAAAGGCCTGGCGGGCCGCGTGTTCATCCATGGCTTTCTGGTCGCGCTTGTTTTCAGCCTGGAGTGCGGCGGCCAGTGCGCGGTCGTGCAGCGTCGAATACGACATGCGCTTGCGTTCCGCTTCCTGCCACACGCTTTTTTCCTTGTCGCTGCGCACCTGGGTATGCTTGAGCACTTCTTCCTGGCCCCGGATCGCATCGTCGAGCTTGCCCATGAAGGCCTGGAAGTTACGGTAAGCCATCGGCGTGATGCCTGCTTGCTGGCTGGCGGCAAAGCGTTTGCTGTATTCGTCGCGGTAGCCAATCAGCATGTTCAGCTTGTCTTCGGCATCCTGCACGGCTTTCAATGCCTGGCCCAGACGCTTGGCCGCATCATCGGTTTCGCGGCGCGCCAGTTCGATCAGGGTTTGCAGTTGGGATTGGGAAGCCATAATTCATTATAGGCGCGGTCCCGGCCGGGCAATCAGTCGAACAGAACCGATAATTGCCCTAAACTCTCGCTCATGCTGACCCGTTCCGTGATTTGCTGCTGCAGGAACTGTTCAATTTTGGTATGCAATTTGATGGCCTGGTCCAGCACCGGGTCGCTGCCGGGGCTGTAGGCGCCGACGGCGATCAGATCGCGGCTGCGTTCATAGCGGGAGTACAGCTGTTTCAAGTGGCGGGCCCGGCCCTGGTGGTCGCTGGATGTAATTGAATGCATGGCACGGCTGATCGACTGTTCGATATCGATGGCCGGGTAGTGGCCGGCTTCGGCCAGGCGGCGGTTCAGCACGATGTGGCCGTCCAGGATCGCGCGCGCCGAGTCGGCAATCGGGTCTTGCTGGTCATCGCCTTCGGTCAGCACGGTATAAAACGCGGTGATCGAGCCACCGCCCACTTCACCATTGCCGGCCCGTTCCACCAGGATCGGCAACTTGGCAAACACCGACGGCGGATAGCCCTTGGTGGCGGGCGGCTCACCAATGGCCAGCGCGATTTCCCGTTGCGCCATGGCATAGCGGGTCAGCGAATCCATAATCAGCAGCACATTCTTGCCCTGGTCGCGGAAGTACTCGGCAATCGCGGTGGAGTAGGCCGCGCCCTGCATGCGCATCAGCGGCGGGGTGTCGGCCGGCGCCGCCACCACCACGGAACGCGCCAGGCCTTCCGGCCCCAGGATGTGTTCGATGAATTCCTTGACTTCGCGTCCCCGTTCGCCGATCAGCCCGACCACGATGATGTCGGCTTCCGTATAGCGCGCCATCATGCCCAGCAACACGGATTTACCGACGCCGGACCCGGCGAACAGGCCCATGCGCTGGCCCCGGCCCACGGTCAGCATGGCGTTGATCGAGCGGACGCCGACGTCCAGGGTGTCGACGATCGGGGCCCGGCCCAGCGGGTTGGCGGGGCGCACATTGATCGGGGCGCTGTCGGTGGTGTGGATCGGTCCGCCGCCATCGAGCGGGCGGCCGGCGCCATCGAGCACGCGGCCCAGCAATTCATAGCCGACCGGCAAATGACGGGCGCGGTCGCTGGGACGGCGGCGCGGGTGGGTCAGGCTGCCGGGTTTCGGAATCGATGGCTCGATCGGGAACACGCGGGTGCCCGGCACGATGCCTTCGACATCGCTTTGGGGCATCAAAAACAGTTTTTCGCCTTCAAATCCGACCACTTCCGCTTCGACTTTGCCGCCCGACGGCAGCGGCACCGTGCACGCCGCGCCCACCGCCAGCCGCAAGCCGACCGCCTCCATGACAAGACCGGCCACGCGCGTCACGCGGCCCGATACTTGCATCGGTTCGACGAAATCGACCAGGGCGGCGCAATCGTTGAGGTAGTTGCTCCAGCGGGTGGTATGGGAAGAGGGATCCGGTGGCATGGTCTCAATCAAGCCAGTCGACATTTTTACCCAGCGCATGGGTCAGGCGCGCCCAGCGTGCCGAGGTCTGCGCATCGATCTGGTTACTGGCGGTATCGACCTTGCAGCCGCCGCGCTCGATGGACGGATCGTCAATCACGCGCCAGCCGCCTTTGTCCAGTTCTTCGCCGATGCCTTCGCGTACCACGGCGGCATCGTCGGGATGGAGCATCAGCAGCGCCGGCGGTTGCAGCGACGGCAAGTAGTCAATCGCTTCGCGCACAATCGGCAAGATCAGTGATGGGCGTACCTGCAGCGCCTGTTTGAGCATGGCTTTCGACAATTGCAGCGCCAGTTCCAGCACGTCGGCGGCAATCATGGTGTCGGCGCCCTGCAGCGCCGCGCTGAAGTTGTCGGCCAGGTCGCGCATGGGCGATAATTTCTGGTCGGTTTCCTCTTTGCCCAGCGCAATCGCATCGGCATGGCCTTCCGCATGGCCCGCCGCATAGCCGGCGCCATAGCCTTCGATGCGCGCTTCTTCGCGGATCGCGGCCAATTCCTCCTCGGACGGATAATCGATTTGCGGCGCCGGTTCCTCGTACGCTTCCTGTTCCGCATAGTCCGCGTAGTGCGGTTCGGGTTCCGGTGGCGCGGTGGCGGCCTGTTCGGCAGCGATGCGCGCCAGCGTGCTGGGACGGAAGTCGCCGAACGACTTCATTTCCCAGCGCTGGTACGCGGTTTGCTCTTCCTTTGGTATGTTTGCCATCTGCTACTACAATGTGGATGCCCGGCCTGAAGGCCCGGCACCCATAATTAAATAAACGAATCCTCGCCCTTGCCGCCGAGGACAATCTGCCCTTCGTCGGACAGGCGGCGCACGATTTGCAGGATTTGCTTTTGCTGGGTTTCCACTTCCGACAGGCGCACCGGACCTTTCGATTCCAGGTCTTCGCGCATCATTTCCGAGGCGCGCGCCGACATGTTGCGGAAGATCTTGTCGCGCAACTCCTGCGACGCGCCTTTCAGCGCAATGATCAGCATTTCCGACTGGACTTCGCGCAACAACAGCTGGATGCCGCGGTCGTCGATATCGATCAGGTTGTCGAACACGAACATCTCGTCCATGATCTTTTGCGCCATGTCGTTGTCGTAGTTCTTGATGTTGTCCATCACGTTCTGTTCCTGCTCGCCGGACATGAAGTTCAAGATCTCCGCCGCCGCGCGCACGCCGCCCAGCGTCGATTTCTTGATGTTTTCATTACCGGACAACAGTTTGGTCAGCACGTCGTTCAATTCGCGCAGCGCGGCCGGCTGCACGCCGTCCAGCGTGGCGATGCGCAGCACCACGTCATTGCGCAGGCGGTCGGTGAAGTGGCCCAGGATTTCGCAGGCCTGGTCGCGTTCCAGGTGGACCAGGATGGTGGCAATGATCTGCGGGTGTTCATTGCGGATCAGTTCGGCCACGGAATTGGAATCCATCCACTTCAGCGATTCAATGCCGGACGCGTCCTTGCCGCCCAGGATGCGCGACAGCAGCACCGATGCCTTGTCGTCGCCCAGCGCCTTGGTCAGCACCTGGCGGATGTATTCGTCGGAATCGAGACCGACGGTGGAGGCGGCGGCGCAGCGGTCGCGGAAGTCGTCCAGGGTGGCAATGACTTGCTCGTGCGGCACGTTTTTCATGGTCGCCATGCCCGCGCCCAGCTTCAGCACTTCGCGCGGGCCGAGGAATTTCATCACTTCGGCGGCCTCGGTTTCCCCCATCGCCAGCATCAGAATGGCGGCTTTTTGCAGTCCGGTATTTTCAGTCATTTGCGCCTATCCATTCTTTGATCACGTTGGCAACAATGCGGGGGTCTTCCATCGCGAGTTTCTTGGCCATTGCCAGGTTGTCGCGGTAAGTACGGGCCGTACTTTCTTCCATTTTAGCCAGTTCCAGCTCCAACAGCTCTTCTTCTGTCGGACCTTCCGGTTCTTCGATAACTTCCTCCACCGGTTCCGGCTCGGGTTCGTTGATTTCATCGATTTTCTTGAAGACCGGACGCATCATCGGACGCACGATGCGCAACAGGATGTACAGCAGGATCAGCGCGGTGATCAGGAACTTCGCCAATTCCTTCGCCAGCGGCAGATTGGCCGGGTCGCGCCACCAGTCCAGCACCACCGGCGGCTCAAACGGCTTGTCGACGCCGTCGAACGGCGCATTGGCCACCGACAGGGAGTCGCCCCGTTCCTGGTTGAAGCCCATCGCTTCGCGCACCAGGTTGCGGATGTTTTCCATTTCCGCCGCCGTGTACGGCTTGATCGTGACCTTGCCGGTCTTGGTATCGACCAAGCGGCGGTAGTTGATGACCACGCCCACCGTCATGCGCTTCAGGCCGGCCATGGCCTTTTGTTCGTAGCGCACCGTCTTGTCGACCTCGTAATTGGTGGTCGATTCCTTGTGGTTCGGGTTGGTCGCGGTGGCGCCCTGGGCGCCGGCCGGGGCGCCGGGCGCGCCAGCCGTGCCGGGTGGGGTGGTCGTCAGCGGCGCGGTGGCGGCGCCCGGCGGCTGGTTGGACAGGGCGCCGGGAACACCGTTGGGGTTGGCATTGCCGCTGCCATTGGTTTCACTGCTTTGCTGGCTGCGGATGGCGGAGGCGGCCGGCGGCGAGTTGGGCTTGTAGGATTCGGCGGCCTGCTCGACGGCGGCAAAGTCGACGTCAGCCACGGCTTCGGCGCGCACGTTGCCCTCGCCGACGATCGGCAAGATGATCGATTCGACCTGCTTGATGACCTGCTTCTGGACTTCCTGCACGTATTTCAGCTGGCTGGCGTCCAGGTTTTTATTCAATCCCGCTTCATTGCCCTTGTTCTGGTTCGACAGCAGGTTGCCGGCGCCGTCCACGATGGTGACGTTCGATGGCATCAATTCCGGCACCGAGGACGCCACCAAATGCACGATGGCCGACGATTGCGCCGGGTCGAGCTGGCGGTTGGGGTGCAGCGCCAGGATCACCGAGGCGGTGGGTTTTTGCTGTTCGCGCACGAACACCGACGGTTTCGGCATGGCCAGGTGCACGCGGGCCGACTGCACGGTGGCCAGCGATTCAATCGAGCGCGCCAGTTCGCCTTCAAGGGCGCGCTGGTAATTGACTTGTTCGTGGAATTGCGACACGCCCAGCTTCTGGTTTTCCAGCAGCTCAAAACCGACATTGCCGCCCTTGGGCAAGCCTTGCGCGGCCAGTTTCAGGCGCACGTCATGCACCTGCTCGGTCGGGATCAGGATCGCCTGGCCATTTTCTGAAAACTTGTGCTTGACCTGCATCTGGTCCAGCGCGGCCGTGATGGCGCCGCCGTCGCGGTCGGTGAAATTGGAAAACAGCACGCCGTAGGCCGGCGGCTGGTTCCACAGCCACAGCGCGACGATCAGGGCCAGCAGCGCGGCCGCGCCGGCGCCACGCACCACCCATTTGCCCATCTGGGTTTGCAGGAACGGCGGCTTGCTGCCCGGCGTGGCGGCCGGGTCCGCGGCGTCATCGAGGTCGAGTTGTTCGGCTGCTGCTGCCATGGCGGTTCAAAAAGTGAGATGGATGGATGCTGTTGCACATTATGGTGCAGCCCGGCGGTGATTGAACCTGGAAATAGGGGCAGGTTTACCGCGCTGCTCCATGCAGGACGCTGGCGTGGCGACTGATATTCTGCCAGCACTGACGGAACCACCGGCTATTTTAACGCGGCGCTGTTCCAACCCAGCAACAAAATGAGGTCACAATGAAAACCAGCGGGCTCGGCATCGACAGCAGCCGTATCCAGGCAATGATGGAACAATTGAAAGCGCATGCGGCCCGTCCGCAGGCGACGCCGCCGGCCATCAAGACCGAAGCCCCGGCCGCGAAAGTCGAGTTTTCCGACGCGCTGAAGAAATCACTCGATGCGGTGGCCGTCAGCCAGAACCAGGCCTCGGATTTGAGCAAGCGCTTTCAAATGGGCGATGAGTCGGTCAACCTGTCGGACGTCATGATCTCGATGCAAAAATCGAGCCTGAATTTCCAGGCCACGGTGCAAGTGCGCAACAAGATGGTGTCGGCGTATCACGACATCATGAATATGCAGGTGTGATAGTGCTGGCGGATTAGGCGCAGCCGTCATCCGCCATGCTCAGCCGAGTCCCGCAATGCGCGCGTTGCGCTCGCGCTCCAGCTTGGTGATATAGCGCTGGACCGAATTCAATGCGCCGCGCTGCATGTCGTGGAATTGGCAACCCAGGCGGCGGTTGGTTTTGTTGTTCAGCAACGTCACATCAATCATATTTCGAATTTGCAAACTCGTGATGACCGTGCCGACGTCCGGCAGTTCAATCCGGCAATCGCGAAATGTCTTGCCCATGCTGTCACCGAGCAGCAATTTGTTATCCAAAATCGCAATCCCGCCGCAACTGATATCGGCCAGCGGGAAGCTGCTGCTGCCACCACCGAGTTCGTCGGGCAGCGGAATCGCGACGCGCACCGGATTGGTCACCGGCGTGTTCATGCGGTAATACTCGCGGCGCTGCAGGCGGATCAGCGACGGCGGCAGCGCGATCTTGAACGCCGGACTGCCCTGGTAGCGGCATTGCTCGACCCGTTCGCTGGCAAACAGGATGCGGATTTTATCGAGCGTGGTTTCATAGGACAGCGTGCGTGCCGCCAGGATGCGGTTGTTCTGGTCCGGATTGATCGAGCAATCGAGGATCACCGTGTTATTGTCCGCATCCACCTCAAGGATGGACGTGACGCACACGTCGGATTCACCATGGACCAGCATGCGGATCATCTGGTTTTTTTCGCCGATGCTGCGCAGCAGGGCGATGATTTCTTTGCGCGATTCAACTTCAAAGTCGTGCCAGTTTTCCAGTTCCGCTTCGATTCGGTTCATCTATTGTTGTCTTCTTCGTTTAATGGAGAGCTGGTGTCGGGAGCGGGAGGAAGTGGCATGCCCGACTTTTGCGCTGATTCAATATGATAAAGCCACGCTAGTAGTTCCGCAATTATGCGGTACAGGACCGGCGGAATCTGCCGGTCGAGGTCGACGTCCATCAGCAACGACACCAGTTCTTTCGATTCATGAATATGCACGCCGTGTTCATTAGCGACGGCAATGATTTGTTCGGCCACCAGGCCGCGACCCTTGGCCACGACTTTGGGGGCCGCCTCCCCACTGCGGTACGCCAGCGCCACGGCGCTTTGCAGCGGCCGCAAGTCAGGCGGCGGGGCCATTGCCGCTCCCTATGGTGGCCGCATCCACCGCGCCGCCCACCGTACCATCGGTGCCGATCGACAGCGACGCCAGTGGCGCACCGACCGCGTCCAGCGCGCGCTGCAAGTCGCCGGCCCAGGCGCGCAGGGCGTCGGCGCTGCCGTCGCTGCCCGCCTGCAATTGGATATGCACCTGTTCACCAACCAGCGTCACGGAGGCGGCGACTTTACCCAGCATCGGCAGGCTGAACCGTACTCCGCTGCGCCAGACCGTGTCGGCCTCCCGCTCATCCTTGCCGCCGCGTCCATCGCGTCCTTCGCGCTCGTTGCGCTCATCGCGCGCCACGTCCCATTGCATGGACTGGCCCGGCCACGCTTCGCCATTCCACTGCACGCGCTGCTGTTCGTGCGCGTGCAATTGCTGGTTGATCATTTGCGCGGCCGACAAATCCGGCGCCAGTTGGGCCGCGCGCGCCAGTGATTCCGCGCTCTGGCGTCCGGCTGGCGCTTCCTGCCGCTGCATTTGCGGTTCGCGCTGCAAGTCAGCCAGCGGACGTTTGCCTTCCGCCCATTGCGCCACATGGGACTCGTAAAACAAGCCGCTGGCGCCCAAGGCATCTTGCAAACTTTTCGCCAGTTGCTGCGGTTCCGGCGCGCCGGCCGGCACCAGCGGCGTCTTGCCGGCAATGGTGGCCGGGGTGCCGGGCGCGTGGTAGGCATTGCCCAGCGCACTGGCGATGCTGCGCGCGCCATCGCTCAGCTGCGGGGCCGGCGTGTCGCGCCCCAGGTTGGGCAACTGGTCGGACGGGGTCAGCGGCGCCTTGCTCAGCAACATCGCCCCCAGTGATTGCGGTCGCGCTTGCTGTGCCGGCGCGGCATTGCCGGACTGGGCGTTGGCGGAGGCGCCGGCTTGCGCGCTGGCCTGGCTGAGTTGGGCGGCTGCCCGTGCCTGGGCGTTGGTGGCTGCGTTGGCCGCCGCATTGGCTGTGTTGGCGCCGGCATTGGTGGCCTGGCCCGGCTGGGCGCTGGCCTGGCCGCCGGGCGCGGTGTACGGCGTCCCATCGGCTTCGGCGGGGGCCTCGGCGCCTGCCGGCAGCGGCAGTCCGGCCGCGCCCGCGTTTGGCTGACGGCCGGCCTGCGAGGGCAATGGCGCCGCCTCGGCGCCGTCTTGCGGCAAGCCCGCGTCCGAATACAGCGGCACGGCGGTTTGCTGTGCATTGTTGCCGATCTGGAAAGTCGGGCGGGGCGTGACCGATAGCAAGGTCATCGGCACGTCGGCGCCGACTGGCACACCGGGCGGCAGCATCATGCGGACCGACGCGCCGGCCACCCGCACCAGCGAACTGCCATCGTGGTAATTGGACAGCACCTGACCCTGCATCGACTGTCCCACCATCGAACCCAGCGTGCGGGCCAGCATCGCTTGCCGTGCATCGCTGACGGGGAGGGCGGCCGCCGGCGGAGTGACGGCGCCGGCCGGCTTGACGCCGTTGGCATCGAGGCGCGGCAGCATAATGTTTCCTTATCGGCGGTGTAAATCAGCCTGCATGGCAGGTCAGACGCTGCCGTAGGCGTTGGCGAGGCGGCGTTCCGTGCCGGTATTGTTGATCAGGGCCGACAGCTGGGCCATCCACGGCATCGTGATGTCGCGGATCTTGCGGTCCGCCGTCAACATTTTACGGATCAGCTCGACTTTGCGCTCGCGCTGTTCGCCCACCAGCGCCTGTTGCCCTTCGTTCGACTGCAGCGTGCGCACGTGGGCGGCGCAGCGCTGCTCCAGTTCGACCAGCTGGTCCCATTCGCTGCGTGTGGCAGCTTCGAGCATTTGCTCCGTCAAGTCCGCCATGTCAGCGTAGACCGTCAACACTTCGTGGTTCGTCATCATGAGTTCAAGCGCTCGCATATTTGTTGGCCAGGGACGATGGTGCCATCGCAGGCTGCGGTGGCTTCACGGCCGGGGCATCGCCGATCTGGTTCCACGCATCGCGCAATTCGGTCAGCAGGCGCTGCACCTCTTCGAGGATGGTGGGATCGTTTTTCAGGTTGGCGGTCAACAGGCGACCGCTCATGTATTCATACAGCGCATCGAGGCCTTCGGCGATGTCGCCGCCGACCTTCTTGTCGAGCGCCGCGCGCAAGCCGCTGTCGATGATCATGATGGCTTTGGAGATGGCCTTGCCTTTTTCTCCAATATTGCCTGCGCGCATATTCATCAGCGCATTGCTAATCGACACTAGCGCGCCGTCAAACAGCATGACGATCAACTTGTGTGGACTGGCTGCGATCACGCCGGTCTCGATGCCCACCTTTGCGTAGGCATTGACGCCAGTTTGCCTTGATCCGAACATACTATCTCTCCTGTTATTTATTCAATGATGCAAATTGCTGCGTCAGGAACGCGGCGGTCTTGCTCATGCTGGACAGTGCGGTGTCCAGCGCGGTGTACTGCTTGCGGTAACGGGCTTCGATATTGACCAGCTTGGCGTTGAACGCCTCTTTTTGCTTGCCGATATCCTTGACGTTGTCGTTCAGACCCTTGGTGCGACCGGTCAGGATGCCGCTCCCGCCCAGGTAACTCTTGGCCATGATGTCGAGCTGGTAGGCATACCCTTGTGAAAAGCCCAGGGTGCCCCGGCTGCCGATGGTGTCGCCCTTGACTTCAAGCTTCAAGCCTTCGGTCGGTGCACCCGGGGCGCCGGTCAGCATCTGGCCATCGCCGGCGGCGGAAAAGCCGCCGATGGTGCCGGCCACGTCGACCCCGTCGGTCGAGGCGGCGCCGCCGAAAATGTCGGCCACGGCGGTGCCGGTATCGCTGGTCAGGGTCAGGTTGGAGTTCGAACCATATTTGGTCGAGTTGATCTTCAGCGTGCCGTCATCGTTGATGGTGGCTGACACGGTCGAGCCTGCCTGCGTGAAATTGCTGGCGCCATTGATGGCGGCCTGCAATACGGTGCTCAGTTCCTGCGCCGTATACGTGCCGGCCGGAATTTTCACGGACGCCGTGGTGGTCGAGGCGGACGAGGTCGAACTGTTCAGTTTGACGCTCCACACGGTATCGTCGGCAATCGTGGTCGATGCCGGAATCGCGGCCGCGCTGGTCAGCGTGCCCTGGGTCGCCAGGCGCGTGATGTCGACCCGGTAGTCGCCGGCCTTGGTGGCGCTCTTGGACGAGACAAAACTGATGTCGGCATCGCTGCTGCGGCCGACGGCGGCAAACAGGCCCGCGATGTCGTTGAAATTGGTGCTGATGGCTTTTTGCAGTTTGCTGTTATCCAGCGTCAGCGTGCCATCTTTCTGGAATGCAATGCCAATTTGCGACAGCGAGGTCAGCTTGCTGCCCTGCAGCCCACTGATGGTTTGCGTCATCTGGCGGCGCAGCGACGCCTGCAAGGTCTGGATGGTGGAATCGCCCAGCAGGTCGCCACCTTTTTTGGTTTCCGGATCGTAACTGGAGACCGACTTGATTTGTCCGTTGAGCTCGTTGAAGGCCTTGACGAAGCCGTTGATCGAGCTGTTCAGCGATCCGGTGTCCTTGGCCACCACCAGGTTGGCGCTGCCGGTTTTCACGGCGTTGACGGTCACCCCTTCGATGGCGCCGCTGATGCCGGTGCTGTGGCTGGTGACGGGAATGCCGTTGACATTGGCCAGCGTATCGAGCGCGGCGGTTTTCTGGCTCAGGTTTTGTGTGCCGGACGGGTCGTACGCCAGCAAGCCCGCGATCGCCGTGTCGGCCGGGTCGCCATTGCTGCCGCTGACGCTGATTTTCATGTTCGAGTTGGCGCCGGTGGCCGACGATGACAGTACCAGGTGGTACGGCGTACCGGTGCTGCCATCGGACACGATGCTGGCCGTGACGCCGAAGTTGGCCTTGTTGATGGCGTCGCGGATGCCGAGCAAGGTGTTGTTGGTGCTGTCGATGACGATATTGCCGCTGGAGCGGGTGCCATCCTGCGCAAACGTGGCGCCCTGGTAGGCGCCGCCGACACCGGCCGTCAAGCCGGCCACGGACGGATTGCTGCCGCCGACGGTGATTTGGGTGCCGTTGGTCGACACCAGTGACACCGTGCTGGTGGTGGTGGCGCTGTAGCCGCTGTTGGCGGTGCCGCTGTTGCCGATGCCGCCATTGACGGCGCCGGTGATACTTTCCGTCACGGTGATATTGTTGCCATCCGTGTTCGAGAAGCGCAGCGTGCCCGCCGCCGCCGTGCCCGAGACGGTGATGTTGGCGTTGGTCAGCGCCTGCGTCACGCTATTGTTGCCCGCCAAGACCGCGTCGATCGCGGCCGCATCCACGCCGCCGGAGGCGATGCCGGTGGCCTGGCTGATCAGGTCGACGCCACCCACCGACAGTTTATAGGTGCCGCCGCCGCTGGTGTCGATGGCGCCAAAGGTGGTCGCGCCGCCGCTGCCAAACAGGGTTGCCGCAGTTTGCGTGGCGTCGGCCTTGGCCGTGACGCCGGTGGTGCTGCTCTTGGCGTTGATGGCGTCGGCCAGCAGTTTGGCGCTGCGCGTGCTGCCATCGGTGGCGATCGCGGTGCCGTTCAGGCTCAGCGCGCCCGGCGTGATGCCGCCGTTGACGACGCCGGCGCCGAGCGCCGTGCTGGTCATGCCAAAGCTGCCGCCGGCCACCGTGCCGAGCTGGATGTTGATGGTGGTCTTGGCGCCCAGCCCGACCGCCGCCGTGGTCGACTTGTAGCCGCCCGACGCCAGGGTTTGGGCCTGCGCCACTTGCGAGATATCCACTTTATACGTGCCAGGCTGGGCCTTGTTGGTGGCCGAGCCGGTCAGGATGTTGGAGTCGCTGGAGTTGCTGCTCAGGGTTTGGAAGCCCGACAGCGACGTCAGGCTCGACAGCGAACCCTGGAACGTGCTCAACGCGCCCGACACCGTGCCGAAAGCCGTGACTTTGGCGAGGTAGCTGGCCGATTTCTTGTCCAGGGTCGCCACTGGCGCGGCTTCAACGGCCATCAGCTTGCTGATGATCGCGTTGACGTCCAGATTGGAACCGATACCCGGTGAGGAAATGCCCACGTTGTACTCCTGTTGAAAGCATTAGGTTAAGTCATTATCGACACATTCAAACAGGACTTGAGAGGGGGAATTACGGCTCAGTTCATCATACGCTTAAAAAAGCGGCAGATAAGCTTGCGCGTCGATTGTGCGAAAAAATTGCGGGAAAAAAACAATTCAGCGTGCCGGACGCAACGCTGTATGCCCCCATGCTGCCATGGGGAAGAGCAGGGCGGCGCGCGGTAGCGGCCGTCCTGTGGGGAATCAGGCGGTTTGTTTGATCAGCATGCCTTTGGAGCTGTCCAGCGATTTGGCGATGGCCAGTGCTTCCGGTGACGGAATCTGGCGCAATACTTCCCGGGTGGTCTGGTCGACGACTTTGACAACGGTCCGCTTGCTATCGTTGTCGACGGAAAATTCCAGGCCTTGTGACTTGGCCTGGGACGCCTTGTTCAATTCCGAGACGGCTTGGGTGACTTCGTCCAGCGTCGGCACAGGCGCCGCACCTTTGACCGCTTGTGCTGTTTCCAGCTTGGTCGCCGCCGACGCACGGCCGGTGGCGGCCAGTGCGACGCTGTCTGCCGCCGCCACAGTCCGGTCGACGCTGCGCGCGCCGCCAGAGGAACTGATGGAGTCGATCGTCATGATGCTTCCTTTGCAAAAAATCCCCGGCGGAATAAATCAGCCGGGGAACCTGTTATCAACGATGGCTGGCCATCATGTCATGGGGATTAACCACGCAGCAGGGACAGCACACCGTTAGGCAGCGAGTTCGCTTGCGCCAGAATCGCGGTGCCAGCTTGTTGCAGGATCTGGCCACGGGTCAACTGCGCGGTTTCCGCCGCGAAGTCGGTATCCTGGATGCGGCTACGGGAAGCCGACAGGTTTTCCGTGGTCGTTTGCAGGTTCGAGATCGTGGCTGCGAAGCGGTTCTGGATCGCACCCAGGTCAGCGCGGTTGCTGTTGATCGAGTTCAGTGCCGAGTCGATGGTCAGCAGGGCGTCGTTGGCGCCTTCGACGGTGCTGACGTCGATGTTGGATACCGAGCTCAGCGACGAACCGACGGTGGTGGAGCCGGTCACCGCACCGGTGCCGCTGCTGGCAATCGAGAAGCCCGAATCGGACGAGAACTCAACACGGCCGCCGACGGTCACGTCAGCGCCCCAGGTCACGGTGCCACCGGCACCGCCTGCGCCGAGGTCGGCGCCGCGTACCGAGGCACCTTGCAGTGCGGTGTTGGCGGTGGCGTCCAGTTCCTTGAAGTTGATGTCATTGCCGGTGTTGTCCGCCAATTCCAGCTCTTTCGCACCGGTGGTCTGGTCGATCTTGATGGTCGCCGTGATGTTGGTGTTCGCGGTCTGGGCATTGACTGCCTGCGCCAGGGCCGACAGGTCGCCACCGGTCACGGAAGCCGAAATCGTCACGGCTTTCGAGCTGGCGTCGTTGGCCACCGAGTTCGAGCCGCGCAGTGCGAATTGCACGGTACCGTCGGAGATGCCGGAAATCGTTGCCACGCTCTTGGCTTGCGCGCTGACACCGCTGGTGCCGGTGTTGGCATTGACGGCTTCCGCGACTTTCTTGGCGCTGTCACCGGCGGTGACGAACACTTTCGAGGTCACGCCGGCGCTGGAACTGATGGTCAGTTCTTCGTCGGCGGTGACGTTGTTGGCCGCGGTGGCCACGGCTTGCGATTGCGAGGCTGCAACGTCCACCGGCTTGATGGTGTTGTTGCCGATGTCGGTGGCTTTGGCCGATTGCACGCCGATGTTGATGGTCTGGTTCGAGTTGGCGCCAACCTGGAACTGGGTGTTGGTCAGGGTGCCGTCCAGGACGTTCTGGCCGTTGAACTGGGTCGACGTGGCAACGCGGTTCAGTTCGGAGGACAGTGCCGACACCTCGTTCTGGATTGATTTGCGGTCGGATGCCGAGTTCGAGCCGTTGGCGGACTGCACTGCCAGCTCACGGATACGTTGCAGCAGATCGCCTGCGGTGCTCAGGCCACCCTCAGCCGTTTGCGCCAGCGAGATACCGTCATTGGCGTTACGGGCCGCCTGGTTATTGCCGCGAACTTGCGAAGTGAAGCGTTCCGAAATTGCCAGACCGGCGGCGTCGTCTTTGGCGCTGTTAATGCGCAGGCCGGACGACAGGCGTTGCAGGGACGTGGACAACGCGGATTGCGACGAATTCAGGTTGCGCTGCGAGTTCAGGGAGGCAATGTTGGTGTTGATGGTCTGGGCCATGATGATTCTCCATTTACTACTTGTTTGGGCTGCGTGCTCATTTCACTTTGGCCCGCCTCGCTGTTCCGAGACGATCAAGCCGCTGTTATTTTGGGTAACGGTTGCCCCAGGGGAAAATTAAGGGCGAAAAACCGGCTAAATTTTTTCAAGCCGCCCTAAACCTCGTGCCCTGATGCACGCTTAAGCGGCGCAAAAAATCTGAACTTTAGGGCGAAAAAATATTTATTTTCACCCTAAAAAATCCTGGAAAACCGGCTGGAGGGATCCTCTCGTCCCTATGGAGAAGTACGATTGTTGTCAAAAAATACATTGGTGCCTGGCCCCAAAAGCACTATCGTGCTGCGCGGGTGCAATAGCAGAATTGGTGCCAGGCCCCGTAATGACGATTAGATTCTTGCGCGGAAGTAAAAAAGGCCCGCACGGAGGCGGGCCTTGGGTCTTGCGTCTCGGGTCTGGGGCGGGGTTGCCTAGTCGGCGATCACGACCCGGTTCTTGCCGGTCTGCTTGGCCTGGTACATGGCTTTGTCGGCACGCTTGACCAGTTCAGTCTGATCTTCATTGGGACGGCGCAGCGCCACGCCGGCCGAGAACGTGATCAGCACTTTTTCATTGTCGTGCATAAAGAAGTGGCGCGTCAGTTCCCGCTGCAAGCGGGTCATGGTTTGCGAGGCCGCCTCGATCG
>JAIENA010000244.1 GCA_019751755.1 Burkholderiaceae bacterium
CGACTTTTACCCGATGGCGGACTGGCCCTGGCCAGCCTGCGAGAACAGGTATTGCAGCCCGGCGTGAAAGGCTTGCCGTTGCGCGCGCCGCTACGCCAGGGGGCGATTGGCGTGCAGCGCTGGAACGTGCTGCGCGGCGACACCAGCTATCCGGTGGCGCTGCTGAAGGAAAGCGCGCTGTTGCACAACCTGGACTGGATGCAGCGCTTTTGCGAACGCCATGGCGCGGTCCTGGCGCCGCATGGCAAGACCACCATGTGTCCGCAACTGTTCGGCGCGCAGATCGCCAATGGGGCGTGGGGCATGACCCTGGCGAGTGCGGCGCAGGTGCAGGTGGCCTACCGCTTCGGTGTGCGCCGCGTGCTGCTGGCCAATCAGCTGGTGGCGCCCGCCGATATCGGCGCCATGGTGGCGCTGATGCAAGCCGATCCCGGCTTTGAGCTGGTGGTGCTGGCCGATTCCGAGGCTGGTGTGCAGCGCTTGTCGCAGGCGGTGGCGGCGGCCCAACTGGCGCGGCCATTGGCGCTGCTGGTGGAACTGGGGCTGGACGGCAAGCGTGCCGGTTGCCGCACGCTGGAGCAGGCGCTGGAACTGGCGCGCGCCATCCATCGGGCGCCAGGCGTGCAACTGGCCGGGATCGAAGGCTATGAAGGGCTGTTGCACGGCCATGACCACCAGCACGCGGTCGCGGCGGTGCAGGCGTATGTCGCGCAACTGGTGGCGCTGGTGCGCGCTGCGGACCAGGAACACTTGTTTGACGGCGCCCAGATCCTCCTGTCGGCCGGCGGCTCGGCGTACTTCGACCTGGTGGCGCGCGGCTTTGCCGGGATGGAGGGCTTGTCGCGTCCAGTGTTGCCGGTCTTGCGCAGTGGCTGTTATCTGACCAACGATCACGGTTTTTACCAGGCGTTGACGCAGGATGTGGACCAGCGCGAACACTTGTCGTCCGGCCTGCGCCCGGCGCTGGAAGTGTGGAGCATGGTGCTGTCGCGGCCGGAACCGGGGCTGGCGATCCTGTCGATGGGCAAGCGCGACGCCTCGTATGACATGGCATTGCCGCTGCCCTTGTATCTGCACCGTCCCGGCGCACCGGAAGCGTTTGGCCGGGAAGCAGCGCTGGACTTGCCGCCCGGCTGCCGGATTGACAAGATGAATGACCAGCATGCCTACCTGCGCCTGCCGGAAGACGATCCGCTGTGCCAATCGCTGCAGGTGGGCGACCTGGTCGGCTGCGGCATTTCGCACCCGTGCACCACGTTTGATAAATGGCCGCTGTTGCTGGTGGTGGACGATGCCTATACAGTGCGTTACGCGGTTAACACCTTCTTCTGACAGGTCTCCGATAAAATCACGAAAACCACAAGGATCACCATGGCAGAACTGAATACCACGCTGTTTCCCCCGATCGCCCCGCTGCGCCACGGCATGCTGGCGGTCGACGACGTGCACACCATCTACTGGGAAGAGGTCGGCAACCCGAACGGGGTTCCCGTGCTGTTCCTGCATGGCGGTCCCGGCGCCGGCCTGTCGCCGGCGCACCGGCGCTTTTTCGACCCGCAGCATTACCGCGTAATCCTGTTTGACCAGCGTGGCGCCGGCAAATCGACGCCGCTGGGCGAATGCCGCAACAACACCACGCCTCTGCTGATCGACGACATCGAGCGCTTGCGCACGCTGTTCGGCATCGAACAGTGGCTGGTGTTTGGCGGTTCGTGGGGCTCGACGCTGGCGCTGGCGTATGGCCAGGCCCACCCGGAACGCTGCCTGGGCTTCGTGTTGCGCGGCATTTTCCTGTGCACGCGGCGTGAAATCGACTTCTTCCTGCATGGCGCCGAATGGTTCCACCCGGAGGTCTATGATGAATTCCTGGCCGCGATTCCGCCGCAAGAGCGGGGCGACCTGCTGGCCGCCTACCACCAGCGCATCATGAGCAATGATCCGGCAGTGTACTGGCCGGCCGTGCGCGCCTGGAGCCGCTTCGAAGGGCGCCGCGTCTTCCTGCTGCCGCAGCCGGAAGAACCGCCGTCGGATGCGCTGGACCTGGGCGTGGGCCGCCTGGAAGCGCATTACATGGCGAACCTGGGCTTCTTCACGGACAACCAGTTGCTGGCCAACGTGGCGCGCATCGCCCACTTGCCGGTCGTTATCGTGCAGGGCCGCTATGACGTGATTTGTCCGCCGGTGTCGGCCTGGCGCCTGCATCAGGCGTGGCCCGGCTCGGTCATGAAAATGATCCCGGATGCGGGCCATGGCGCGATGGAAACCGGCATTACGCGCGCGCTGGTCACGGCCACCGAACAATTCCGCAAACAGCGCCGTTTCGACTGAAAAAACAGCGCCGGGCCGGGCCGGCGACCGGCGACCGGGTTGCCGTCTGGTACACTGTGGTCCGGACCCCGTACCAGATTAGTTTTCAGATGAATATTCAAGTCGGCGATATCGGCCATATCATCCAGCTGGCGATCGCGCCGGTATTCCTGTTGGCTGGCGTGTGCACCAAGTTAATGGTGCTGACCAACCGCCTGGCCCGCATTATTGACCGCTCGCGCGTGCTGGAAGACCGGCTCGATGTCGGCTACAACGAAACTTCCCTGAACGAACTCGATGTGCTGTACCGGCGATCACACCTGATCAACGTGGCGATCGCGTCATCGACGACGTGCGGCTTGTTGGTCTGCCTGGTGATTGGCATGCTGTTTATCGGCGATACCACCGATGTGACGCTGGATAAATACATTGCCGGCTTGTTTGTGCTGGCGATGGCGGCCCTGATCACCAGTTTTGTTTACCTGCTGCGGGAAATCTTCATTGCTTCCGCGGCGATGCGCGCGCACCGCCATGTGCGTCACCCCTTACCGAAATAAGAGTACCATCGTCCCATGCACGACTATCAACGCCCCCCCACCCTGTACCGTTATGGCATCCGCAGCGACCTGGAACAGGCCCTGTTACAGGGAGAATTCATCCTGCGTCCGACCGGACCCTGCCTGACGCTGAGCTTTTCGCAGGCGTGGGACCGCAAGCTGTTCGACCTGTTTTCCGCCGACGCCTGCCTGATCATCCATAACACGGAAGAATTCGGCGAACGCATCCACCGCGCCGTGCAGCGCACCCTGCCGAGCTGGGCGGGTATCGATGGCGCGATTGAATATGGCACCCGCGCCGCCCTGGGCGCGGCGTTCACCAAGACCCCGGCCGAAGCGCCGGAGCGTGAATGGCAATTTGCGTGGCGCGCGATGCAGGCGAAATTGAGCCTGAATCCGGTCATGATCAAGATCGGCAGCATCGAGCAGTTTGCCGAACTGCGCGACCGGGACACTTACCTGGCGTAATACGCTGACTGGCCCTGCCAGCGCGGCAGCGTCAGTTGCGGGTGGGGGCGGCCTCGGCCTTGTCGATGCGGGCCAGCACGGCCCCCATCATGCGTTCGATATCGCTACGGATGATATTGGTGCCCAGGATGCCGGGCACATAGAAATTCGGCACCAGTTTGCCGGAATACACCACGCGGGTGCCGCCCTCGGGCAGCGCCACCAGTTCCCAGCGCGATTCATAGTGTTTCATGTCGCCCGAAATGAGCGCGATGTCGATCGCCGTCATCGGCTGCTCGGTGGCGCGCACGATCAGATGGATCGATTTCGACATGAACAGGAAGCGCGCCGTGCCGAATTGTTCAATGATGACTTCATTGCCATTGCGCGACAGCACCCGGCATGACTGCATGTCGGGCACGAATTCATTCATTTTTTCATAGTTGGTGAGGGTCTTCCAGACCGTCGCCAGCGACGCCTGCACGGTGCCGTTGGCATCGACTTCATACAGGTGCAGGTTGTCCTGATGGATGCGGTTGACCGCGACTTCCAGTTTTGGTGGGTCGTTTTTGGCAGGCTGCCCCAGTGCATGTGTGCACAGGCCAAACAGCAACATCACTAGCAATCGCTTCATTTTTCCAGCGTACGGGAAAGAATGGCAGAATACAAGCGCGGCACGTATCGAAAGTGTTACGCAGCGCCCCCCAGGATTTTAGAAACACGGGTCTAACAGATTCCGCTTTAATGGCGGACTTGTCACGTCTCCATTCTAAGCATTCAATATGACGACCGCACGCTATGCCCACCTGCTGGCTCCCCTCGACCTTGGCTTCACCACCTTGCGCAACCGCGTCATCATGGGGTCGATGCACACCGGCCTGGAAGACCGTTTTTTTAATTATGGCAAGCTGGCCGCGTTTTACCGCGAACGGGCGGCCGGTGGCGTCGGCCTGATTGTCACGGGCGGTATTTCGCCCAACCGCCAGGGCTGGCTGCTGCCGCTGGGCGGCACCTTGAATTTTGCCGGCGACGTGCACAACCACCGCAAGCTGACGCGCGCGGTGCATGGCGAGGGTGGCAAGATCCTGATGCAGATCCTGCATGCGGGCCGCTATGGCTACCACCCGTTCGTGGTGTCCGCCGCCGGCCACCAGTCGCCGATTTCGCCATTCAAACCGGGGCCGCTGACGGAAGCGGGGATCGAATCGACCATCCGCGATTACGTGCGCTGCGCCCGGCTGGCGCAACAGGCCGGCTACGACGGCGTTGAAGTGATGGGCAGCGAAGGGTATTTGCTGAACCAGTTCCTGTGCGCGCGCACCAATACCCGCACCGACCGCTGGGGCGGCGCGATTGAAAACCGCATGCGCCTGCCGGTCGACATCGTGCGCCGCATCCGCCAGGCGGTGGGCCGCGAGTTCATCATCATGTACCGCCATTCGCTGCTCGACCTGGTGGAAGGCGGCAATACCTGGGACGATGTGGTGACCGTCGCCAAAGCCCTGCAGCAAGCCGGCGCGACGATCCTCAACACCGGCATCGGCTGGCATGAAGCACGGGTGCCGACCATCGTCACCTCGGTGCCGCGCGCCGCGTTTGCCAGCGTGGCGGGCCGCTTGCGCAAGGAAGTGTCGATCCCGGTGGTGGCGTCGAACCGCATCAACATGCCCGATGAAGCCGAAGCGATCATTGCGCGCGGCGACGCCGACATGGTGTCGATGGCCCGTCCGTTCCTGGCCGATCCGCAGTTCGTGGCCAAGGCGGCGGCCGGCCGCAGCGATGAAATCAACACCTGCATCGGCTGCAACCAGGCCTGCCTCGACCACACGTTCAAAAATAAACGGGCCAGTTGCCTGGTCAATCCCCGCGCCTGCCATGAAACCGAGCTGCAATACGTGCGCAAGGCCCGGGCCCGCAAGGTGGCGGTGGTGGGCGCCGGACCGGCCGGCCTGTCGGCCGCCACGGTGGCGGCCGAATGCGGCCACCAGGTGACGCTGTTCGACGCCAGCGACAAGGTGGGCGGCCAGTTCAAGGTCGCCATGCAAATCCCTGGTAAGGAAGAATTCGCGGAAACCCTGCGCTACTTTACGCGCAAGCTGGAATTGACGGGCGTCGACGTGCGCTTGAATACCCGTATCACGCGCGAGGCATTGCTGGCGGGTGGCTATGACGACGTCATCGTCGCCACCGGCGTCAAGGTGCGCCTGCCGCCGATTCCCGGCATCGAACATGCCAAGGTGCTGTCCTATCTCGACGTGCTGCAGCACAAAAAGCCGGTCGGCAAGCGCGTCGCCATCATCGGCGCGGGCGGCATCGGCTTTGATGTCGGTGAATACCTGCTGCACGACCCGCGCCAGCCATTGCCGATGCCGGTCGAACACTGGACGCGCGAATGGGGCGTGGATTTGAAGGCCACAACCGGCGGCGGCCTGGTCGATGCGCAGCTGGAGCAACCGGTGCGCCAGCTCTACCTGCTGCAGCGCAAGAGCACCAAGCTGGGAGCGGGCCTCGGCAAAACCTCGGGCTGGGTGCACCGCGCGGTGCTGGCCCGCAACGGCGTCGTGATGCTGGGCGGCGTGCAATACGACAAAATCGACGACCAGGGCCTGCACATCACGGTCGATGGCGAACAGCGCCTGCTGGCGGTCGACAACGTCGTCATTTGCGCCGGCCAGGACAGCCTGGCCGAGCTGATGCCGCCGGAAGGGGACAAGCAGCAGGGCGGCCCGCGCTTTTATAAAATCGGCGGCGCCGCGCTGGCGGCCGAGCTGGACGCCAAGCGCGCCATCAAGGAAGGCGCGGAGCTGGCGGCCAGTCTGTGACGGGCCACGTTGTGTGCCATGGCGTTATCGCTATTCCGTAGGGCGGTTTCCGCGTAGCGGAAGCCGCCGTGCATGCGTGCCGGTATTGCATCTGCTGGCAGCTACGCCAGCATGGCGGCTTCCGCCAAGGCGGCAACCGCCCTACGCATTACGCGCCGCAGGCCGCAAGGCGCGCTTGCTGGATGACCACGTTGGCACATCGAGTTCATCATAAATGGCCGCGCAGACCGACAGGATGGTGTCGATTTCGACTTGCGTCAGCCCGGAATTCAAGGTCAGCCGCACCAGTGAGCGGTTGCGCGGCGTGGCCGGTGCGCAAAACACCGCGCCGAACACGCCGCGCGCCTCCAACGCCTTGCGCAACGCCAGCGTGCGCGGTTCCGGACCCGGCTCGAGCGCAATGATTTGTTCGCTGCCATCGCTGACGTTGTAGCCGATGGCGCTCAAGCCATCGCGGATTTGCCGGGCGTTGCGGTGCAGCGCCGCGCGGCGCTCGTCCGCCTGCCGGATCAACGCCAGCGCCGCCTCAAACCACGCCAGTTCATGGCTCAGCAGGCAGGAACTGAAAATCGCCGGGCGCGACGCCGACAGGAAGTAACCCTTGAATTGGGTCGAACAGGTGATCAGCCCGGCGCGACCGGCAAACGCCTTGGCCAGCGAGGCGGTGCGGAAGTGCACCCGCTGCGACAGGCCCAGTTGCGCCACCAGCCCAGCGCCGTGCGGCCCGTGCGTGCCCAGCGCATGCGATTCATCGGCCACGAGGATGCTGCCGCTCTGTTCGGCCAGCGCCACCACGGCGGCCAACGGACACCGGCTGCCGTTGGTGCTGTACACCGTGTCCACCACGATCACGCCGGGACCGTGTTTTTCCAGCTGGCGTTGCAGGTGGCCGACATCGTTGTGCAGGAACGGCACGGCCTTGGCCTGGCCGGACGTGACGCCTTCCCACAACGACGCGTGCGCCATCATGTCGAGGTAGACCGGCACGCCGGGACCGGCAATGCTTTGCAGCAGGCCGACGTTGGCGGCCCAGCCCGATTGCGTCAGCAAGCCGTCTTCCGAGCCCATGAAGCGGGCAAATTGCTGTTCCAGCCGGTGCTGGCGGCTGCCTTCCTGCAGGAACACGGACGACATCAGCAAATCGGCGCCGCCCAGGCGCAGGCAATCGGCCTGCGCCTGCAGCAGCGTGTGTTCGCCGGCGATGCACAGGTAATCATTGCTGGCCACATAAATCGCATCCGGCCCCGGCGGCAGCCAGACGTGCATATGCTCGCCGCCCAGCAGCTTGCCGACACGCTCGACGTAATGTTGGTCCATGCGCGCATGGACGAAGGCGGGCAGGCGGTGTTCGGCGGCCAGTGCGCCGCCGGCTTCGGCCGTGAGGGCGGTGGCGGGAGGGGATGTTTCGATCATGGTGGCTCCTGGTGGATGATGAAGAAGGGGCGGCCGTCGGTGGTATCCTCCGTGCCGCGCGCAGCCATCGTACGCGGGAAGTTATTAATGTCAAACAGGCAATAATTGTGTCCAGAACAAAATACATTTCAGCCCTGCGCCGGGGTCTGGCGCATGCCGCCGCCGGCTGGCGGCGCGAGCAGGCGCAGCCGCATGACGCGGTGGTCAAGCGCATCGCCCAACTGTCCTGGATCGCGCTGGTCGGCATGCCGCTGTACTACGTGGTGTGGCACGACTGGTTCCCCCAGCCCTATGAAAACCTGTGGCTGCGCCTGGGTGGCATGGCGGCCTGCCTGCCCGGCATCTGCGCCGCGCGCCTGGCCCGCCAGCGCTGGTTCCCGCTCTACCAGGTGGCCGGGCTGACCTATATCCTGCCGTTCTTCTTCACGTATATGTACCTGATGAACGGGGCCAATACCGTGTGGAGCGAGTCGCTGCTGATTGCCGTCATCCTGCTGTTCCATTTTGATTTCGCGCTGGCGCTGCTGTCGTATGTGATCGGCACCACGCTGGCCTATGCGCTGTATTACGAGCTGCATTACGCGCAGCATCCGGACGGCAACCTGGTGCAATTGCTGATGCAGGGCCAGTGGCCGATTTACCTGTTTGCCATCCTTGCCGTGTCGCTGGCCAAGGTCGGGCGCGGCATGCTGGAATCGGAGCGGCTGGCCGGCATGGCCGCCGCCATGGGCACCGTGTCGCACGAATTGCGCACGCCGCTGCTGTCGATCGGCGCCAATTCGCGCGGCATGAAACGCTTGCTGCAGCAGGCGCCCGGCTTGCAGCAGCAGGACCGGGTGGCGATGGAAAAAGCCCTGGCGCGGGTCGAAATCGAAGTGCGGCACATGAACAATGCAATCGACCTGCTGCTATTGAGCTCCACCGCCGGCCAACGCAAAACCCGGCAGCGCGAACTGCTGTCGATGGAAACAATGGTAAAGTCCATGCTGGAACGCTATCCCTTTGCCAACCAAGGGCAGGCGGACCTAGTCGCCGTCACCGTGCGCGCCGATTTTCCTTTCCTGGGACAGGCCGATTTGTGTTCGATGATCTTGCTGAACCTGCTGCGCAATGCCTTGTCGGCGCTGCAGCGGGCCGGCAAGGGCCGCATCCGCATCCTTATCGACGGCGCGCGTACGCGGCCCCGGTTACTGTTTATCGATACGGGCAGCGGCATCGACCAGGCCCACCAGCCGCATATTTTCCGGCGCTTTTATACCCACCCGCAGCATAGTGGCACCGGTATCGGCCTGAGTTTTTGCAAGGAAGTGCTCGATGCCTGGGATGTCACGATCCGTTGCGTTTCGCGGTTCCAGCGATATACCATCTTTGCCCTGGAATTTCCGCGCCCCGCGCCTGAACCTGCCGCACCTGAACCTGCTGCATCTGAATCTGATGGACTGCCTGACCGATGGACCTGACCCTGCCGATTTACCAACATCCGACCCTGGTGACGCTGATCGACGACAGCCAGACTTTCCTGGAAAGCCTGTCGTTCCAATTGCCGCACCAGTTGGCGCGGCGCGCTTTCCACGACGTGGAAGCCGCGCTGGCGTGGCTGCGTGAAGCGCACCGCGCCAGCACCCAGTTTTCCATTACCGTGGGCTATGACGAACAGGTGCTGTCGTTCGAGCGGCGCGTGGTGGCGTTCGATGTCGACCAGATTTACCGCCAGGTGATGAACCGTCATCGCTTCCTGCTGCCGGCCGTGCTGGTGATTGATTACGCGATGCCGCAAATGAATGGTGTGGCGTTTTGCGAAGCCATCCGGGCGCTGCCCTGCAAGAAGATTTTATTCACCGGCGAGGCCGATGAACGGGTGGCCATCGATGCCTTCAACAACGGCCTGATCGACCGCTTTATCAAGAAGAGCGACCACGCCGCGCTGGACCGCCTGGAGTGCGAAGTGCGCGCGCTGGAAAAAGCCTATTTCGGTGCACAGTCGCGCACCATGCAGGATTTGCTGGCGCGCCATTCGTTCACCTTCCTGTCCGACCCCGCCATGGCGGCGCTGGTGGAGCAATTGCGGCGCCAGTATGGTTTTGTCGAGTATTACCTGTTCCCGAACCCGTCCGGCATCCTGTTCTTCGACATCAACGGCAAGCCGACCCTGATGGTGGTGGAAACCGAAGCGGGCCTGCTGGCGCAGATGGAAGTGGCGCAGGACAATGGCGCGCCGGACGCACTGGTGGCGGGCCTGGCCGAGATGCGGCTGCTGCCGTTCTTTGCCGATACCGGCATGTACACCGACGCCATCGCGCAGGACTGGCTGTCGTATTGCCTGCCAGCGCAGCGCTGTGCCGGCCAACAGGATTACTACTGGGCGCTGTTTGACCTGCCGTCGCACATGTTGCCGGGGGCGGTGTATTCCTATGCGGACTTCTTGCGCGACCAGGAGGCCGTATGCTGATCGACGCGTCCGAGATGCTGGGCCAGCAGGCCCTGGCCCGCTACTTCACGCCGCTGCTGCAGCCGTCGGGTTGGGAAGCGTTGCGGCTGGGCGCGCAACGCGCCTACGTGCAACTGGGCGTGGCCGGCTTCATGCTGCGCTACCAGGCTCTGGAAGGCGGCACGGCGATGGTGGCCGGCAGCCTGCCGGATCCGCTGTTGCGCGCCTTTTGCCGCCAGACCGGCGATCCGGTCGACGTTGGCCTGGCGCGCTCGCCGCTGCCGCAATCGTGGCGCGCCGAGGTGCTGGCCGACGCCTATCCGCATGCGCTGTATGGGCCATTGGGCGAGGCGGGCGTGGTGTATGGCTTGAGTGTGGCTTGCCGCAGTGGCGCCGGTGTCAGCCGGGTCGACTTTTACCGGGGCCGCGAGGGCGGCAGCTTTAGCGCATGCGCGCAGCAGGGCGCCTTGCAGTTGCTGGCGATGCACCTGCATGAAGGGGCCGCGTTCGTGCAGCGCAGCGCCAGTGTGCTGACCGAGCGCGAGCGTGAAGCGCTGGTGTGGAGCGCGCAGGGCAAGTCGATCCGCGAGGCAAGCGACATGATGGGTATTTCGCAGCGCGCGCTGTATTTCCATTTGCAGAACGCGGCCGCCAAGCTGCAGGTCTACAGCACGCGGCATGCGGTCAGCCGCGCGACCGAGTTGGGCTTGCTCGCGGCGTAACGGCCGTCAGGTGGCCGCTGCGGGCGCCACCGGATGAATGGCTTTCGTATACGGCTGCGGTTCCCCCTCGACCCACCAGTTGGCCCAGATGCGGTGGCCGCTGGCGGGGCCGGTGTCCGGCTCCAGGCTCAGGTAATTGCGCGCGCCGATATAGCGGTGCGCGGTGCCGGGAAACGGGTACATGGTGGCCGTGATGCCGCGGTCCACCGTTTCCACCCGCCCGCCCACCTGTTCCAGGTAAAACAGCGCCATTGCGGGCGGCGCCGGATGCACGATGCCGGACGAGGTCAACTGGTTGATGACGGCGGCGTTGGCAGGCGCACCGGACGACTGGTGGCGCGCCGATTCGATCACGCCCAGCGCGCACACATGCACGTCGCCCGACAGCAGCGTCACGCGCGTGTGCCGTGCCTGCGCCCAGTCCAGCAAGCGGTGCACCAGGCGCAGGCGTTCCTGGCGGTGCGTGCGGCTCAGCCAGTGGTCCTGTAAATCGTCCTGCAAGGCAGGCTGGCCGGGCAGCGCGCACGGCAACGCTTCCAGCGTGGAGAAATCCGGGTGCACCACGGGGATGCTGGACATCACGAACAGGTGGCGGCAGCCATGCTGTTCCTCCAGCCAGGTATAGGCCGCTTGCCACGCTTCGTCGCTCATCACGCGGGTGCGGCTGCGTTCGCTGCGCAAATCGAGCACCAGGATGGCGCAGTCGCCGACCCGCAGGCCCTGGCTGTAGCCGGGCTGGCCCGGCAGGCGCAGCGCGACGCAGGCGTCGTCGGCCGCGTGCAGCTGGAACAGGCGGAAATAATGGCGCGCCACGCTGTAGATGCCCTGGTAGACCGGACTGTGTTGCTGCGCTGCCGGGTACGAGCCCCAGCCGTCAAAAATGTCATGGTCGTCCCACATCATGACGCTGGGCGCCTGCGCCAGCATGGCCGCCACGGCGGGCTGACGCCAGCGTTCCAGGTACAGCCTGAAATAAAACGCATCGACTTGCGCGCGCAGGGTTTCCGTGAATGGCGCCTGCTCGCGCGCATCGGCCGGCAGTGCGCGCCAGGCGCGCAGCGCATCGACTTCGTCCCACATGCTGTCGCTGTAGACCTGGTCGCCGCCCATCAGTAGCAAATGGTGCGCGCGGGCGCCATGGCGCTCGGCCATGCGGCGCCACATGGCGTTCGGTTCGCGCACCCGCTTGATCATCTTGGCGTCCGAAAAGCCGTTGCAGGACGTGTACGCGCAGGTGGGGGCCGCGCCTTGCGCGGGGATGACGAAGCTGTGCACGGCGCCGTCCACGTCGTAGCGCACGCGCTGCTCACAAGCGGTTTGCGGAATCGTCAGGCGGAAGCTGCGCACCTCGGTGGCGTCGACGCCGCTGCCGTGGCGCGCCAGCAGGACGGAGTGGATCGCATCGGCCGCCGCACACGTTACCTGCGGCATCGCCGCCGCCGGCGCCACCAGCAACACGCTGACGTGCCAGCCATCATCGTCGGCGCCCAGGAATTTCAGGATCGGACCCAGCTGCTTGATCATGTCAATCGCTACTCCCAAAACAAATGGCGGCAGCAAAACGCGGCGCCGCGGCGCGAAGCAGCGCCATGGTACGCGATTAATTCAATTTTGATAATTAATTATCTTTCATGCATGTCCGGCATGTCCAGTGTGCGCGTGACGCTCGTCATACGCCTGCACCACATACGCGCCCATGCTCCGCGCCAGTTCATCCTCGCCGATAAAGATTTCACCGGCGCGTTCCTGGCGCAGCAAGTCCGCTTCTTCATCGCTCGGCGAGCGCACCACGGTGCGAATGGCGGGATTGAGCGCGCGCGCGGTTTCCAGCATGGCGCGCACGTGGAAGGTATCGGGCGTGGCGATCACCAGCAGCGCGGCGCGCGCGATGTGGGCCTGGATCAGCACCGCCGGGTCACCCGCATTGCCGGCCACGGCCGGCACGCCGTCGTGGCGCAACTGATCCACCAGCTCCCGGTTTTGTTCCGCCACCACGTACGGAATCCCGCGCTGCGCCAGTTGCGCGGCAATTCGCCGCCCGACGCGGCCATAGCCGACCAGCACCACCTGGCCGCTGAGTTTTTCATGCGGCACCGTCATCGGCAATTCCGCCAGCGGGTCGGCGCTGCGCTCGAAACGGGCCGCCAGCGATGGGTTTTTGCTGAGCAGGCGCTCGAGCGGACCGGTCAGCGCAAACACCAGCGGATTGACGGCGATCGACAGGATCGCACCGGCCAGGATCAGGCTTTGCCCTTCCTGCGGCATCAATTGCAGTGCAATCCCGAGCGCCGCCAGGATGAACGAGAATTCACCGATCTGCGCCAGGCTGGCCGAGACCATCAGCGCGGTCTTGACCGGATAACGCAACACCACCACCAGCACGAAGGCCGCCAGCGATTTGCCGAACACGATAATGCCCAGCACCGCCAGCACCCGCAGCGGCTGCTCCACCAGGATCGCCGGCTCAAACAGCATGCCGACCGAGACAAAGAACAGCACGGCAAAGGCGTCGCGCAGCGGCAGCGATTCCTCCGCCGCGCGGTGGCTCAATTCGGATTCGCGCAGCACCATGCCGGCGAAGAACGCACCGAGCGCAAAGGAAATGCCGAATATCTTGGTGGCGGCAAAGGCAATGCCGACGGCGGCGGCAATCACGCACAGCGTGAACAGTTCGCGCGAACCGGTGCGCGCCACTTGCCACAGCAGCCAGGGGAACAGCTTGCGGCCGACCAGCATCATGAAGGCAATGAAGGCGACCGCCTGACCGATGGTGTAGGCAATCGTCTGCCACAGCGGCACAGTCGGATCGACATGGGCGTCAGCGGGGGCGGTGCCACCGAGCGTACTGGCCAGCGGCGGCAGCAGCACCAGCACGATGACGGTGACCAGGTCTTCCACCACCAGCCAGCCGACCGCGATGCGGCCATTGAAGGAATCGAGGATGCCGCGTTCTTCCAGCGCCCGCAACAGCACCACGGTGCTGGCCACCGACAAGGCCAGGCCGAACACCAGACCACCGCCCAGACTCCAGCCCCACCAGTGCGCCAGGCCCATGCCCATCGCGGTGGCGGCGCCGATCTGCAGCACGGCGCCCGGTAGCGCCACCTTGCGCACTTCCCATAAATCATCCAGCGAAAAATGCAGGCCGACGCCAAACATCATCAGCATCACGCCGATTTCGGCCAACTGGCCGGCCAGCGCGCTGTCGGCGACAAAGCCCGGCGTGGCCGGACCGATCAGGATACCGGCCGCCAGATAGCCGACCAGGGCCGGCAACTTGAGTTTGGTGGCGATGAAGCCGAATACCAGCCCGAAACCGAGCGCGGCAGCAATGGTGGTGATCAGGGGAAGGTCATGGTGCATGCGTACGTAATACCCTTAAACGGTGGTCAACCGTTCAAGGGTAGCACAGGCTTGCGGAGGAGGTTTTTTACAGCTTGCGCACGACCACCGCGCCGATCGAATAGCCGGCGCCGAACGAACAAATGACGCCAAGAGAACCGGTCGCCAAATCGTCCTGGTGCTTGTGGAAGGCAATGATGGAGCCTGCCGACGAGGTGTTGGCGTAGGTATCGAGGATCACCGGCGCTTCATGCGGCTCGGCATCGCGGCCCAGGATGGTGCGCGAAATCAGCTGGTTCATGCTGAGGTTGGCCTGGTGCAGCCAGAAGCGGCTGACCTGTTCCACCTGCAGGCCGGCGCGCGCGATGCTGTCCTTGATCATCGCAGCCGCCATCGGGCAGACATCCTTGAAGACCTTGCGGCCCTGCTGCTTGAACAATTTATCCGGCTGGCCGATGCCGTTGTCATCGAAGCGGTTCATGAAACCGAAGTTGTTGCGGATATTGTTGGAGAAGCTGGTTTTCAGCTTGGTGTCGATGATTTCCCACTGGTGCGTGGAGACCGCCGCCTCTTTGGCTTCCAGCACGATCGCGGTGCAGGCGTCGCCGAAGATAAAGTGGCTGTCGCGGTCGCGCCAGTCCAGGTGGCCGCTGGTGATTTCCGGGTTCAGCACCAGCACCGCGCGGGCCTGGCCGCTTTGCACGGCGGCGACAGCGGTCTGGATGCCGAAGGTGGCCGACGAGCACGCCACGTTCATGTCGAAGCCGTAGCCATCGATGCCCAGCGCCTGCTGCACTTCCACCGCCATGGCGGGATAGGCGCGCTGCATGTTGGAGCACGCCACCAGCACCATGTCGATGTCGGCGGCGCTACGGCCCGCGCGGTCGAGCGCCTGGCGCGCCGCCGCGACGCAGATTTCGGCCTGCAGCGATAGTTCGTCATTGGCACGTTCAGCGATGTGCGGCACCATGCGTTTCGGATCGAGGATGCCGTCCTTTTCCATCACATAGCGCGACTTGATGCCGGACGCTTTTTCAATGAAGGCCGAGCTCGACGCTTCCAGCGCCGTGACGGTGCCGGCCGCGATGGCGTCCGCGTGCTCGGCATTGAATTGTTCCGCGTAAGCGTTGAAGCACGCGACCAGTTCATCGTTCGAGATGGAATTCGGCGGGGTAAACAGCCCGGTGCCGCTGATGACGACTTGTTTCATATTATTTAATCTTTCTCCCAAAGGCGGTCGCCTGATCGGGAAATTTTACACGAAGCGAGGCGCCACCAAGATAAAACGGCGCCCCTCAGGACGCCGTTTTGGTACGAATGGTCTTTTTTTAGAGCATCCGCTTGATTTATTTTTTCAATGGACTCTTGGCGGGCGCCGGATCGGCCTGCACCAGCTGCGATTCCGG
>JAIENA010000216.1 GCA_019751755.1 Burkholderiaceae bacterium
CCTTGAGGATCGACGAGGAATTCCAGCGTCCGTTCTCGCCCACGCATGAGAATATGCGCAACCTGAACCTGCGCAAGGACCAGCCGGTGCATCTGCTGGCGGCCAATTTGCGGCGCGCGTTTTCCGGTGTGGTGGCGGGCAATGTCAAGGAGGAGGGCATTCGCGCGATCGAACAGTTCGGCCACTTCGAACTGCACGGCGCCACCGAGATCATGGGGCCGATGGATGCGTTGCTGGCGTCGTTCGTGGCGCAGAGCAGGATGAAGCTGGCGGGCAAAGCGTATACGCCGTGCTACAAGGTGATTCAATAAAACAAACGGCCCGTGAGGGCCGTTTGTTTTTGGACTTTAGTCTTCCTTGCGCAGGTGCGGGAACAGCAGCACGTCGCGGATGTTCGGCGAGTCGGTGATGATCATCATCAGGCGATCGATGCCGATACCGCAGCCGCCGGCCGGCGGCATGCCGTATTCCAGCGCGCGGATGTAGTCGGCGTCGTAGTACATCGCCTCTTCATCGCCGGCGTCCTTGGCTTCAACTTGCGCCAGGAAGCGCGCCGCCTGGTCTTCCGCATCGTTCAGCTCCGAGAAGCCGTTGGCGATTTCGCGGCCGACCATGAACAGTTCGAAGCGCTCGGTGATGCCGGCACGGGTGTCGGAGGCGCGCGCCAGTGGCGACACTTCGACCGGGTAGTCGATGATGTAGGTCGGTTCCCACAGCTGGGCTTCGGCGGTTTCCTCGAACAGCGCCAGTTGCAGCGCGCCCAGGCCCGAATGCGCGTGCGGCTTGACGCCGAACTTCAGCAATTCCGCCTTGATGAATTCGGCATCGTTCAGTTGCGCGTCGGTGTAGCCCGGCGCGTACTTGTTGATGGCCTGCACGATGGTGAGGCGGTGGAATGGCTTGGCCAGATCCAGTTCGCGGCCGCCATAGGTCAGCGTCGCGGTGCCGTGCGCATCGACGGCGGCCTGGCGGATCACGGCTTCGGTGAAGTCCATCAGCCACTGGTAGTCGGTGTAGGCCGCGTAGAATTCCATCATCGTGAATTCCGGATTGTGGCGGATCGACACGCCTTCGTTACGGAAGTTACGGTTGATTTCAAACACGCGGTCGAAGCCGCCCACCACCAGGCGCTTCAGGTACAGTTCCGGCGCGATACGCAGGTACATTTGCATGTCCAGCGCATTGTGGTGGGTGATGAATGGTTTCGCCGCGGCGCCGCCCGGAATCGGGTGCAGCATCGGGGTTTCCACTTCCATGAAGTCGTTCTTTTCCATGAAGCGGCGGATCGACGACATCGCGGCGGTGCGGGCTTTAAAGGTGCGGCGGGTTTCTTCGCTGGTGATCAGGTCGACGTAGCGCTGGCGGTACTTGGTTTCCTGGTCGGCCAGGCCGTGGAACTTGTCCGGCAGCGGGCGCAGCGACTTGGTCAGCAGGCGCAGTTCCGTGACCTTGATGGTCAGTTCATCGACCTTGGTCTTGAACAGCGTGCCCTTGACGCCCAGGATATCGCCCAGGTCATAGGTGCGCAGCGCCGCCATGGCTTCTTCGCCGGTGGTGTCGAGCGTCGCATAGATCTGGATGCGGCCGTCGCAGCGCGGGCCGGAGGCGTCTTGCAGCGTGGCGAAGGCGGCTTTCTTGCCGGCTTCGCGTTTGAGCATCATGCGCCCGGCCAGCACCACTTCCACCGGTGCGGCTTCGAGCTCTTCGCGGGTCTTGGCGCCGTATTGCGCGGCCAGATCGGCGGCCTTGTGTTCGGGCTTGAAATCGTTCGGGAACGCCACGCCTTTTTCGCGGATCGCGGCCAGCTTGGCGCGGCGCTCGGCGATGATCTTGTTTTCTTCCTGCGGAACAGGGGCGTTGTCTTGCTGGTCGATATTTTCCGTTGTCATTATTGGGTCCAAATAGTTTTTTTAATTTGCTGGCGCGTCCGCCGCGAACAGGGTGGCGATATCGAGTTCGCTGAAATCGCGGACGACGGCAATCACGTTGTCGAATGCGGCAAAGGCGGACGCCGGCAACGTGGTGGTCAGCACCACCGCGCGCATGCCGGCGCGGCGCGCCGCTTCCACGCCCAGCGGCGCGTCTTCAAATACGATCGCGTTGGATGGGTCCACACCGCAGCGCTCGGCCGCCAGCAGGAACACGTCCGGATGGGGCTTGCCGCGCGCGACGTCGGCCGCGCCCACCACGGCATTGAAATGCCGGCGCAAATCGAGGCCATCGAGCGTGAACGCGATGTTGTCGTTCGGTGCGGCGGTCGCCACGGCCAGCGCCACATCCTGCTGCCCGGCCTTGGCGATCAGGTCCATGAAACCGGCCACGGTTTTCAGGTACGGCGCGTACAGTTCGCGGTACAGCGCTTCCTTTTCGTCATCGAGTTCACGCGACGTTTCCTTGGTGTACGGCTTGCCGAAATACGTGCTCATGATTTCATGGCTTTGGCGGCCGGCCGTGTCGCGGAAAAACGCATCGGCGTCCAGGATCATGTCGCGGCGGGCGAAGAATTCCAGCCACGACGTCATGTGGAAGCCCATGTTGTCGACGATGGTGCCATCCATGTCAAAAATGAAGGCGCGGCGCGCGGTATTGTCGTTCGTCGCGTTGTCGCTCATCGCGGTGTGGCTCATCAATTACACGCCTTGCTTCAGCGAAGCCGAAATGAAGTCGTCGAGGTCGCCGTCCAGCACGTTTTTCGTGTTGCCCGTCTCGAAGCCGGTGCGCAAGTCCTTGATGCGGGACTGGTCCAGCACGTACGAGCGGATCTGGTGGCCCCAGCCGACGTCGGTCTTCGAATCTTCCAGCTTTTGCTGTTCGCTCATGCGCTTGCGCAGTTCCAGTTCGAACAGTTTCGCCTTCAGCATTTCCATCGCCTCGGCCTTGTTGCGGTGTTGCGAGCGGTCGTTCTGGCACTGCACCACAATCCCGGACGGGCCGTGCGTCAGACGCACCGCGGAGTCGGTCTTGTTAATGTGCTGACCACCGGCGCCGGACGCGCGGTAGGTATCGATGCGCAGGTCGGCCGGATTGATTTCGATATCGATCGAGTCATCCACTTCCGGGTACACGAACAGCGACGTAAACGACGTATGGCGGCCGTTGGCCGAGTCGAATGGCGACTTGCGGACCAGGCGGTGCACGCCGGTTTCAGTGCGCAGGAAACCATAGGCGTGATCGCCTTCGACCTTGATGGTGGCGGTCTTGATGCCGGCGACTTCACCGTCGGACTGTTCCATGACTTCGACCTTGAAGCCTTTGCGCTCGCAATAGCGCAGGTATTGGCGCAGCAGCATCGAGGCCCAGTCTTGCGCTTCGGTACCACCGGCGCCGGCCTGGATGTCGATGAAGCAGTTATTGGGATCCATCGGATTGTTGAACATCCGGCGGAATTCCATGCCTTCAATGATTTTCTTGGTTTCTTCCGCGTCCAGCGCGATCGCTTCGAGCGTATCGTCGTCGCCTTCTTCCTTGCCCATGGCGAACAGGTCGCCCATGTCGCGCAAGTCCTGGTCGGCTTTTTCCAAGGTCAGGACAATCGCTTCCAGCGCTTTCTTTTCGCGGCCCAGGTCCTGGGCGCGTTTCGGGTCATTCCAGACGTTCGGGTCTTCCAGTTCCCCGTTTACCTGCTCGAGCTTCTCTGACTTGACAGTGAAGTCAAAGATACCTCCGAAGTTCGGCTTCGCGGGTCGTCAGATCAGCGAGCAGGGCGGAGAGGGCATTGATGCGTTCGGCTTCCATCTTATGGTCTTCTTCGTAGTGAAATCAAACCGGGAATTATACTCCAGAGCGCTCCCTGTCCGGGAGCAGGCAGGCCCGATCGTGGCATGTTTTTGCTTGAGCGGCCCTGAACTTGGCCGTATCATCGCGCTCAACCTTTTGCCAAATGGACAAAACCATGCGCCGTGCCTGCCTTTCGATCCGTGTTTCCGCGTTGTTATCCCCGTTGTTGCCGATGCTGTTGCTGTCCGGTTGCGCCGATCTGACCGTGCGGCAAGGCGTTCCGGAAGGCGCCCGCGCCACGCTGGCGCTGCTGGAAACCTCGGATCTGCACGCCGCCGTGCTGGGCTACGACTATTACAAGCTGGCCGCCGATCCGAGTTCGGGACTGGAGCGCACCGCCACCTTGATCGCCCAGGCCCGGGCGGAATACCCCGATCATTTACTGATCGACAACGGCGACACCATCCAGGGCAATGCGCTGGCCGACTACCAGGCCGGTCCCGATGGCCCCGCTTGCGGCCAGCCGCTGGCCATCCACAAGGCGATGAATGCGCTGCGCTATGACGTGGGCATGGTGGGCAATCACGATTTCGACTTTGGCTTGCCATTCCTGCTGCGGGCGGCGGGGCAGGGCTGCGCGGGCGCGGCGTTTCCGCTGGTGCTGGCCAATGTGCGTGATGTCAGCACCGGTAAACCGCTGTTCGCGCCGTATATTTTGATTGATAAGCCGGTGCGCGCCAGCGGCGCCGATGGCCAGCCCGTGATGGCGACCGTCAAAGTCGGGATCGTGGGGCTGACCACGCCGGTCGTCAACAGCTGGAACCGCAAGGCGCTGGAGGGACGCGCCGTGGCGGACGGGATCGTGGAAACCGCCCGCGAGCTGATCCCGCGGATGCGCGCGGCAGGGGCGGACATCATCGTCGCGATTTCCCATGGCGGGCTCGATGACGCGCCGTATCGCCCGGACATGGAGCATGGCAGCTGGCACCTGGCACAGGTGCCGGGGATCGACGCACTGCTGACCGGCCACGCGCACCACGCCTTCCCGAATGCGTCCGGCAGCGCGCCGCAATACGGTTTGCCCGGCGTCGACAAGGTCAAAGGCACCGTGCATGGGGTGCCGACCGTGATGGCGGGGCAGTGGGGCAAGCAGCTGGCGGTGCTGGCGCTGGCGCTCAAGCGCGAGCAGGGGCGCTGGGTGGTGGACCGGGAGCGTACGGCGGCGCAGGTGCGCAGCGTGACGCCGCAAACGCCACCGGACCCGGCCATCGCCGCGCTGGTGCGCGACGAACATGCCGGGGCGGTGCGTTATGTGCAGGCGCCGCTGGGCCGTTCGGACTATCGCATGAGCACGTATTTTGCCGATGCCGGCGATGTCAGCGCGATCTTGCCGGTCAATCAGGCGCAGGCCGCGTATCTGGCGGCCCAGGTGCGCGCGAACCTGCCCCAATACGCGGGCTTGCCGGTGTTGTCGATGTCGGCGCCGTTCAAGAGCGGCATGGCGGGGCCGGGCGACTATACGGATGTGCCGGCGGGCAGCCTGGCGCTGAACAATGCGGCCGATTTGTACCTGTATCCGAATGCACTGGTGGGCGTCAAGGTCACGGGGGCGGGTTTAAGGGCGTGGCTGGAAAAGTCGGCCGAACGTTTCAATACCATCGATCCCGGCGTCACTGGTGAGCAGGAGCTGGTGAGCCAGGCCTTCGCCGGTTATAACTTTGACATGGTGACCGACAGCGCCCTGCAATACCGCATCGACGTGACGCAGCCCCCGGGTCGGCGCATTCAGGGGCTGTCGTACCAGGGCCGGCCGGTGGCCGATGCGGCGGCATTCCTGGTCGCCACCAACAGTTATCGCGCCAGCGGCGGCGGCAATTTCCCCGGGCTCGACGGTGGCAACATTATTTTCGCGGCGCCGGATGCCAGCCGTGACGTGCTGATCAGCCACATCCGCCAGGCACGCACCCTGACCCGCGCCGCCAACAGCGGAGCGCGCAGCTGGCGCTTTGCGCCGGTGCATACCAGTGGCCCGGTGGTGATCCATTCCGCCCCCGGCATGCTGCAGGCGGCCAGGGACGCTGGCATTACCACCGTGCGGCAGTTGCGGGCCGATGATGGTAGCGGTTATGCGGTCTATAGCGTGGATTTGGCGGCCGATTAGATTCGTTTGCATATAGTCCAAATATAGTCCAGATTCCATCTGGTCTATATTTGGTATCATTTTTCTAGTGCAATAGGTGTTGTGTCGATGTTAAAATTCAGGCTCCTTGACCTGGATGACTTCCATGACCCTACGCCACCTTATGATTGCCCTGTTGGGCGCCGCTTGCGCCACCCAGGCGCCTGCCGCTGTCTTGAATAGCATTGATTTCGGTGTGGCCTCCGGCTACAGCGCATTCATTTATGGCAACGTCAGCAAGGTGACGGACATTGAAGGCCGGGTCGCGGTGGGCGGCAACTTGCAGGCCGATTCGTATTCGTTTGGCTACCGTACGCCGTACGGCAGTACCGCCCCCAGTGTGGTGGTGGGCGGCAATATCCAACTGGGCCATGGCAGCATTTTCAATGGTCCGACCACCAATGTGAATACCAACGCCAGCATCGGGCCGATTACCGAATACACCAAGCAGCAAGGCTATGCGGTGTACTCGGGAAGCAATAATTCCACCGTGAATTACCTGGATTTGCGCAAGGGGGCGACCGGGATCGACTTCAATGCCACCAAAACCAAGATGCAGGACTTGAGCACGTCGCTGGCGGCACTGGCGGCCAATGGCACCGTGTCGAACGCCAATGGCGGCATTCTGCTGACGGGCGACGGCACGTCCGACCTGCAAATCTTTAACCTGTCCTCCGACAAGGTCAATAACCTGCAATTAACCAACGTGAAGGCGGGGGCCCACGTGGTGATCAATGTGCTGGGCGGCGGCAGCGTCGAAATTTCCGGCGCGCAGAGTGGCCTGGAAGCATTGCGCGACCGTGTGCTGTTCAATGTGCTCAACGCCACGACGGTCAACGTCAATACGTTCAGCTGGGGTTCGCTGCTGGCCAACAAGGCCGACATCAAGGGCACCGGTCACCTGGAGGGTAATGTGATTGCCAATTCGCTGTCATCGGCGCTGGAGATTGGCTACGAAAGCTTTGCCGCCTATGAGTTCCCGAATCCGAATGGTGGCGGCAAGACGCCGGAACCGTCGTCGGTGGCGCTGCTGGCCGCCGGCGCCATCATGATGGGGGTGCTGGCACGGCGCCGCCGGCGCGCGCAGTAAGGCGATGCGGGGCTGCGGTGGGTGACGCAGCCCTGATTGTTTATATAGAAATGCAATTAACGAACAGTTGATAAGTGGGCCAAGTAAGGCGCCACCAGTGCGCAGGGGCCGGATTAATCGATGGAGGATGCTGGTGAAGCCGGCCTTCTCATGCCTGTGGCATCAGTGGCGCGGACCTTTTTGCTGCTGCACCAGGATAAACGGGCTGACCACGCTGGCCCACAGTTCGGCATTGCTGTCGGTCCAGCGCCGCGCCTGTTCATCGGTGACTTTTGCCAGCTGGCCGGCAGCCATCCAGGCCGTGATGTTGGCTTTGTCATCGTGGGCGATGCGCACGGCCACGTCGATCAGGTCGAGTTCGTCGGCCACCCAGATCACGGTACCGGAAGCGAAATGTTTAATGAGTTCAGACCAGGCCACGCGCGCGGTTTCGCGGTTGACCTTGGTGTGCAGTTCGAGATCTTTTTCAGGTTTGGTTTGCATGGGCGACATGATAACCGATCCGTTCGGCGTGTTGCGAGGTGCGCACCTGGCGCGCCGCGAACTTTAGCTGTTCTTCAGGTCGGCATGTTTTAATGACGGCGATGAAGATACTGTTGATTGAAGACGACCTGGACCTCGGCAATGGCGTGCGCATTGCGCTGGCCGACCAGGGCATGGCAGCGATTTGGGTACGCACCCTCGATGATGCGCGGCGCCAGTTGGACACCAGCGGCTGCGACCTGGTGCTGCTCGACCTGGGCCTGCCCGACGGTGATGGTCTTTCCCTGTTGTCGCATATCCGTCGGGTGCGCCAGGGCTTGCCGGTGTTGATCCTGTCCGCGCGCGATGCGCTTAGCGACCGCTTGCGCGGTCTCGATGGCGGCGCCGATGATTACCTGGTCAAACCCTTTGAGCTGGCCGAGTTGTTGTCGCGCGTGCGCGCGCTGGCGCGCCGCAGCTATGGCTACGATGGCGACGCCGTTGCGATCCGGGGCTTGTCGCTGCACGCGCCGACGCGCCGCGTGGCGGTGCAGGGCGCGCCGGTTGATCTGACCGCCAGTGAATACGAATTGCTGAAAATGCTCATCATGCGCGCCGGACGCGTGGTGACACGGCGCAGCCTGGAAGAGCAAGCGCTGCCGGGGTCGCAGTCGGGCAGCAATACGCTCGATGTGCACATGGCGAACTTGCGGCGCAAGATCGGCGACGGCTATGTGCGCACGGTGCGCGGCGTCGGCTATGTGATCGATCAGCAAGGGAGCACCTGATGCAGGCCGCCGCGCCCTCGTGGCTGGCGTCGGCCTGGCGCGCGCTGACGGAACCGAGCTTGGTGCGGCGTCTGCTGGTGGCGCAAATGGGGTTGTTGGCGTTGCTGTGGACTGTGGTGTTTATCTATGCCGCGACGGAAAACGGCACCGATGCGGCGGTGTTGAAGGAAACCAGTGTGTATCACGCGGTCGCCACCGTGGCCGACCACCTGGCCGACGCACCGGCGCGCCAGTATCACAGCCTGGCAGCGCTCGATGCCGCCAACCGTCAGCGCTATGCGGAAGCCGAAGGTGTCACGGAACTGGCGCCCGGCCTGCTGGTGCTGCAGCGCAGTGCCGTGGTCTACCGCTCGCCCCACGTGCCGCAGGGCGCCGATGCGCAGGCCTTTGTCGCCACTGCCGTCAGCGATACCACCCGCACTTATGACGACGGGCGCCGCAAGTGGCGGGTGCGGGTCGTGACGGGGGCGATGGGCGCGCGGGTGGCGATGTTCGTGCCGCAGGGCGGCTGGCATATGTTCATCACACTGGCCTCGCATGGATATTATCTGGTGCCGATGGTGATTTCCCTGCCGTTCCTGCTGCTGCCGGCCTGGCTGTCGATTCGTCTGGCGCTGCGGCCGTGGCGGCAGGTGACGCAGGAAGTGGCGTCGCGCGGCCCGCAAGACCTGGCGCCCCTGACGTACCGTGGCGAGCACCAGGAACTGGCGGCCATGGTCGACAGCATCGACGCCATGATGGCGCGCGTGGCCGAAGCGTCTGCGCGCGAGCGTAGCTTTATTGCCGATGCGGCGCACGAATTGCGTACCCCGCTGGCGGCCATGCGCATCAACGTGGAGGCGCTGCATTCGCAGGCCGGTGACTGGCGCCAGCGCGAATTGCTGGAGGGGATACTATCGAGCGGAAACCGGGCCACGCGCCTGGTCGCGCAATTGCTGGTGCTGATGCGCAGCGACGCCGCCGCCAACCAGGGCGATGCCGGCGTGCCGCTGGCGCTCGACGACATGCTGCAAGACCGCATGGCCGTGATGTCCGGACTGGCCGGCGCGCGCGGTGTGGAGCTGGAATTGCAGGCGGTGGCCGGCGTCACGATCCTCGGGTGGCATGAAAGCCTGGTGTCGCTGGCCGATAACCTGGTCGACAACGCCATCAAATACAGCCCGTCCGGCGGCGTGGTGCGGGTCGGCTTGTGGCATGTCGAGGGGTGGGCTGTGCTGTCGGTGGAAGACCAGGGACCTGGCATTGCACCGGCATTGCGTACGCGCGTGTTCGACCGCTTTTACCGGGCGCCGAAGCAGACCCAGGGCGGTAGTGGCCTGGGCCTGGCCATCGCGCTGGCCGCGGCGCGGCGGCATGGCGGGCGCATTGAATTGACCGACGGCGAGCAGGGAGGATTGAAAGTCGAGGTGTGGCTGCCGGCCCTATCAGGGGCTGGCACCGTGGGTTGAGCGCGGCGGGGTGTTAGCGCTTCATGCGGGAATTGAGCCTGTCGATCTGCCGCACCAATTCTTCCTGCATCATTGGCGACAGGCTGAGGAACTGGCAGCCAATCTGCACCTGTTCACCCAGCAGGAACGAGCGGTAGGTGCGCGACAGGCGGATTTCCAGGTCGGCAATCACCACCGTGTCTTCGCCCAGTTCGATCCGTACCCGCTGCAACTTGCGGCCCACGTGCAGGCCCTGCGCATCGCGCGGCGCGCAGCGCATGCCGACGCCGCCCAGTGAAAGGTCGTACAGCTGCAATTCATGCGGCTTGCCATGCATCACGAAGGACGCTGTGAAATACACGCCCAGCGGCGTTTCCAGTCGTGCCGACGAACGCCGGTTCAGCACCAGGCAGCGTTCCGGAAAGACCAGCGGGATCAGGTGCGGCTGTTCCGGCTGTGCGGTCCACGCTTCGTGCGACAGCTTGAATTGCAGCTTGGCGCTGCGCAGCCACGTGACGAAGATGGCCTCGCCGGGCGGGATTTGCTGGCCTTCATTGAGTTCCAGTACGAAATGCGGCAACTCCGGGTCCACCGAAAAAATGCGGCCCAAAATCACGTCGGTGCTGACGGACGGATAAATCGAAATGGCGTCGCCATTTTCCGCCAGGATCGTCAGCGAGTCGCCGATATCATCCGGGTCAGTCATTTCGTGCGGCTTGGAGCCCGGTGCGATAGGTTCCACGGCGTCCTGCGGACGTGGCGGCCCTTTGCGCATGTCATTTGGAATGGGATCGTTCACAACCTTCGGTCTCGCTTAAGGCATGTCTTTGATAGGGAACGGATTTTCACCTTAGTTTACAGTTTAGTCCAGTATTTAGCTTGCCAATCAGAAAGTTACGATGCATGCCCTGGACAAACTGTGGCTAAAAGTGTTCGTCCGGTGACAAATATCGCCATTGTCCTTCTGGAAGATTGCCCAAGCGAACCTTGCCAATACGAACCCTTTTCAAGCCGACGACGCGCAGTCCCACCATGTCACACATGCGGCGGATTTGCCGCTTCTTGCCTTCCCTCAGCGTAAAACTCAACTGGTCTTCATTTTGCCATACCACCTTGGCCGGCAATAAAGGTTTGCCATCCATCCATAAGCCATGGTTGAGCTTGCGCAAATCCGCGTCCGGCAACCTGCCGCCCTTGGTGTACTGTACGCGCACCAGGTATTCCTTGTCGACTTCGGTGTGCTCGCCGATCAGTGTTTTCGCGATGCGGCCATCCTGCGTCAGCACCAGCAAGCCGACCGAGTCGATATCGAGGCGGCCGGCCGGGACCAGGCTGCGCAGCTGGGTCGGATGGAAATTTTCCGGGGCGCGGTCTTCGGCCCAGCGGTTTTCCGGCTTAATCAGCGCCACGGCCGGCGTGTAGCCATCTTCGGCCTGGCCGCTGACGTAACCCACCGGTTTGTTGATGAGGATGGTGACGCGCTTGGATTGCTCGGCGGCGGCTTGCCGTTCGACGGTGACGCGCTGGCTCGGATAGACCTTGGTGCCCAGTTCGCTGACGACCTTGCCATCCACGCGCACCCAGCCCTTGGCGATCCATTCATCGGCTTCGCGGCGCGAGCACAAGCCCAGTTCGGACATGCGCTTGGAGAGACGTAATAATTCTTCTGACATCGTTTCTTCTTTAAATCTTCAGTGCTTCTAATAATTCGGTTTCCAGCTGCAATTGCGTGCGCTGGTTGGAGAGGGCGCCGCCATCGACCAGGAACACATCTTCCACCCGTTCGCCCAGCGTCATGACTTTTGCCGTATGCAGGTTGACGCGGTACTTGGTCAGCACATTGGCGATCGCGTACAGCAAGCCGGTACGGTCATTGGCGGCGATCGACAACAGGTAGTACTGGCCTTTTTCGTCCGGCCGCAAATCGACGGTCGGCTGGATCGGGAAGGTGCGCGACTGGCGCGACAGGCGGCCTTTGACGGGCGACGGCAGCGGCGACTGGTTGGTCAGCAATTGACCCAGTTCATGTTCGATCAGGCTGATGATGTCGCGGTAACTGTTGGCAAAGCTTTGTTCCGTCACCAGGAAGGTGTCGAGCGCATAGCCGTGCCGCGTGGTGTGGATCTTGGCGTCGAGGATCGAGAAATTCTTGCGGTCGAAGTAGGAGCAGATCCGTGCGAACAAATCCGGCTGGTCTTGTACATAGACGGCGATTTGCAGCCCTTCGCCGATGGGCGCGAGGCGGCATTTCACCACCGGCGTGGTGCTGTTGAATTTCTCGTACAGCGCGCGTGTTTGCCAGGCGATGTCGGACGAATCGTGGCGCAGGAAGTAGCCGACGTCGAGTTGCTTCCACAGCGCTTCATGGGCTTGCGGATGCAGGCCGTACAGGCGCAGCGTGGCCAGTGCTTCCTGCTGGCGGTTTTTCAGTTCGCGGTCGGCCGAATGCGGCTCGCCGCCCAGCACCCGCAGGGTTACCTTGTACAAGTCTTCGAGCAGCTTGGCTTTCCACGCATTCCACACCTTCGGGCTGGTGCCGCGGATGTCGGCCACCGTCAGCAGGTACAAGGCCGTCAAGTGGCGTTCGTCGCGCACGGTCTTGGCAAACGCTTCGATCACGTCCGGATCGGACATGTCCTGCTTTTGCGCCACGTGCGACATGGTCAGGTGCTGTTCCACCAGGAACGCCACCAGTTCGGTGTCTTCCTGTGCCATGCCATGGTCCTGGCAGAATTGCACCACGTCGGCCACCCCCAGTTTCGAGTGGTCGCCGCCACGGCCCTTGGCGATGTCATGGAACAGCGCCGCCACGTACAGCAGCCAGTGGTTGGGGAAGTTCGCCATCAACTGGCTGCAGAACGGGTATTCGTGCGCGTGTTCGGTCATCGTGAAGCGGCGCATATTGCGCACCACCATCAGGATGTGCTGGTCCACCGTGTACACGTGGAACAGGTCATGCTGCATCTGGCCGACGATCTTGCGGAAGTTCGGCAGGTAGCGGCCCAGGATCGACATTTCATTCATGCGCCGCAGCGCGTGCAGCATGCCGACCGGCGCCTGCAGGATGCGCAGGAAATACGCGCGGTTGACCGGGTCGCGCCGGAACGCCGCGTCGATCTTGAAGCGCTCGTGCCACAGCGCGCGCTGGGTGCGCGCCGCCATGCCCTTGAGTTCCGGGTGCTCGGTCATGCGCAGGAAGACTTCCAGCATGCTTGAGGGCGTCTTATCAAACGTGTCGTCGGCGGCAATGTCGATAAAGCCGTTGACGTCATTGAAGCGTTCGTTGATCGGTACCGGCGCGCCTTGCTGCGGGAACAGTTGGGCCTCGATGTTTTGCAGCAGGATGGTATTGAGTTGGGTGACGGTTTTCGCGGCCCAATAGTATCGCTGCATCAAGTGCTCGCTGGCGCGGCGGATATGGTTGCCGCTGCCGGTCGCGTGCAGGCCGATGGATTCCGCGATCGCCGTTTGCACGTCGAACACCAGGCGGTCTTCACGCCGCCCCGCATGCAAGTGCAGACGCACACGGATATCCTTGAAGGCCCGCTCTTTTTCCATCAGTTGCTTGGCTTCGGTTGGCGTGATCAGGCCGTTGGTCGACAGTGTGCGCCACGAATTGGCCAGGCCGGCCGCTTTCGCCATCCACAGGATCACGTGCAGGTCGCGCAGGCCGCCCGGGCTTTCCTTGCAATTGGGTTCCAGCGAAAACGGTGTGTCTTCGTATTTGGCGTGGCGCTGTTTCATTTCCAGCATTTTTGCGTGGAAGAACGCCTGCGGGTCCATGGCGGCGTCGTAGCGCGTGCGCAAATCATCAAACAGTGCCGGGTTGCCGCACACCAGACGCGACTCCAGCAAGCTGGTTTGCACCGTGATGTCGGCCCGCGACTCTTCCATGCATTCGTCCACCGTGCGGATCGACGAACCGATCTCCAGGCCCAGGTCCCACAGCAGTTGCACCAGCTCTTCCAGCCGGCCGCGCGTGACGTCGTCGGGCGGCTGGTGCAGCAGGATCAGGAGGTCGACGTCGGAGTGGGGAAAGAGTTCGCCCCGGCCGAAGCCGCCCACCGCCACCAGCGCGGTCTCCGGCGGCAGCGCCGCTTCGTTCCAGGCGGTGACGAGCACTTCGTCGACCACCTGGCGCAGCCGGCGCAGCAGCTTTTCCGGCATGCCATCCTGGCGGAATCCTTCGATAACCATCTGGCGGCCAGTTTTCAGCTGGCTCTTGAGTTGCTCTCGCAACTCTTTTTTCATGGCGGCGTGCGGCATCGGTGTCGGAGTAGAGTATTTAAGCGGCGCGAACGGCTGGCGTGATGAAGGCGGGCGGCGGCGGTGAGCCGGCCGACAGGGTCAGCACTTCATAGCCGGTCTCCGTCACCAGCACCGTGTGTTCCCATTGCGCCGACAGGCTGCGGTCCTTGGTTTTGATGGTCCAGCCATCATTCATTTCCCGGATCTCGCGGCGGCCCGCGTTGATCATCGGCTCGATGGTGAAGATCATGCCGGGCTGCAGCTCGTCGAGCGTGCCGGGGCGGCCATAGTGCAGCACTTGCGGCTCTTCATGGAATACCTTGCCGATGCCGTGGCCGCAGAACTCGCGCACCACGCTGTAGCCGGCTTTTTCCGCGTGCTGCTGGATCGCGTGGCCGATATCGCCGAGGCGGGCGCCCGGGCGCACCTGGGCAATGCCCAGCCACATGCATTCATAGGTGGTGTCGGACAGGCGCTTGGCCAGGATCGACGGTTCACCAATAAAGAACATGCGGCTGTTGTCGCCGTGGTAGCCATCCTTGATGACGGTGATGTCGAGATTGACGACGTCGCCGTTTTTGAGCACCTTGTCGCCGGGAATGCCGTGGCAAATCACGTCGTTGACGGAAGTGCAAATGGCTTTCGGGTAGGGCGTATAGCCGGGTGGGCAGTAGTTGAGCGGGGCGGGGATGGTGCCCTGCACATTGCTCATGTATTCATGGCACAGGCGATCCAGCTCGCCAGTGGTCACGCCGGCCTTGACGAACGGGGTGATGTAATCGAGCACTTCGGAGCCGAGGCGGCCGGCCAGGCGCATGCCGTCGATGTCGGCCTGGGAATGGATGGTGATAGGCATGTTTTGCGTATTCGCTTTATTCGTACGGGGAATGGTTTATGTTGGGGATTATAGCCGACACCCCATAGCGGAGCGGAACTTGGCGTGACTGTTGCCGTGAGCGTCACTCTGATGTAAAATCTCGGGTTGCTTGAATTCGGTTTTGAGCAATGTTGTAAAAATCACTTTTTCTTAAACGCGAATCCGTTCAAAAAGGGTGCCCAATCAGTCACAATATGGCTGATGCAAGGGTGGCTGGGCGGATTCCAGACATAACCCTGGAGTTTATAATGTCCGTAACTATGCGCGAAATGCTGGAAGCCGGTGTTCACTTTGGTCACCAGACCCGTTTCTGGAACCCAAAGATGGCGCCGTTCATCTTCGGTCACCGCAACAAGATCCACATCATCAACCTGGAAAAAACCATGGCGATGTACCAGGAGGCGATGAAGCACGTTCGCCAACTGTCGTCGAACCGTGGCACCATCCTGATGGTGGGCACCAAGCGTCAAGCCCGCGATATCATCGCCGCTGAAGCGCAACGTGCTGGCGTTCCTTACGTTGACCAGCGTTGGCTGGGCGGCATGCTGACCAACTTCAAAACGATCAAGACCTCGATCAAGCGCCTGAAAGACATGGAAGCGCAAATCGAAGACGGTTCCGTTGAGAAGCTGTCGAAAAAAGAAGCGCTGATGTTCTC
>JAIENA010000107.1 GCA_019751755.1 Burkholderiaceae bacterium
GCGACGGGCGTAGCGGCAAGCGTCGCCTCGCTCGCGTCGTCAGGATCGGGAATATCATCCGCCGTGGCATGCGCCGGGCCGGCGTCATCAAACGCGACGCCGCCAGGGTTGGCCGCCACCACGATCTCCAGCGTTTCGCCATCGGCGCCCTCGGCATTGGCGGTCCATAGCCGCACGCCGGCCGGCGTCGCCAGCAGGCAGGCGATGCGCCCCGCCGCCATGCCGGGCGCGCTGGCCAGCGGCGCCGCCAGCACGGTCTCGGTGCGGTAACTTTCGTTGACGGGATTGATGATCAGGCGCGCCAGTCCCTGCGCGCCGGGCACAATGCCGACTTCGCCGCGCTGACCAACGGCGGCCGGCAGCCAGGCGTAATCGGAGGTGGTGAACGACAAGTCGGCCGCCGCCCCTTCGGCCGCCATCAAGTGCCAGCGCCGCGCCAGCGGATCCCAGTATTGCAGCACGTTGCGGGTGGTCGCCAGCGCCAGCAGGCGCTGCGCCGCATAGCCGAAATTGCCCGCAGCGAACACACACACGGCATTCGGCGGGGCCGGGATTTTTTCATCGTGAACGCCCACTACCGGCTCCGGCTTGCGGGTTTCCAGCGTGGCGGCCAGCGGTTGCGCCGTCAGCGGCAAGCCCAGCGGCAGATATTTCGGCAACGGATGTGCGTCGGCCGGCAACGGCGCGGTGGACGGTCCCCACCACGGCGGCGAGTGGTCGGCGCCATGCATCTGCAGCGGCGCGCCGCATTCGGGGCAATACACGAAACCTTCGGGATAAATATCGCCATGGCCACACGTGGGCCGCGATGCGCCCAGTAATTGCGCCACATCGGGCAGGCGGCCGCGCGCGTGGGCTTGCCACTCGATGCGGCTGATGCCCCGGCTTTGCGCCAGTTCGAATTGTTGCTTGCGTTCATCCTCCAGCCAGACGCTGTCGGAAGTCTCCCATCTATATGCCATGTGTGCGCTCGTTCAGGTCTTGCCAGCCACGCGCCCGTCAAACGCGGGCCAGTGTTGCACTTTCCATCATAACCGATGCCACTGGCTGCCGGGGTGATCTCGGGCGGGAATCAGGACGAATTGCTGATTGGAAGGGTTAAACGGCGATCAAGCCAGGGCCATGATCGCCGTCATGCAAAAGCGAGGTGCCCGGCGTGAGGGCCCGGCACCTGCGAATGATAAAGCCCCGTGTGGCGGGACGCCTTGTGCGGCGCCTGGAACGGCGCGCGAACTTATTGGCCGACGCTTACGCCCATCGTTACGTCGTCCACTGTTTCCCACTATTTATCAATGCAAACGCCGTTAGTCGTCAGCAACGATCTTTTTCGGCGGCGGCGCCGGCGCCCACTCGATGGTATCCGATTCCGGCGCCGTGTCGAGCGCGTCGGATTTTTCGAGCCAGCCGCGCAGTTTTTCCATGCGGCGGATCGTGATGCCCTTGTTGCTGATATAGCCGACTTGCTCGAAGTGATCCATTTTCCCCGTCATCTTCGAGGTGGTCGGCAAATTATCGAACAGGCGCTCGAAGGCCTTGCGGGCTTTATGCTCCCACTTGACCAGCGTGACTTCATTGAAACGGTTACTTTCGTAGTAAATCGTCAGCGTCCGGTCGTGATTGCCAAAACCGACGATGGCAGCACCTTTGCGCACCGTATTGAGGACGTCGTCCTTGATCGCGGCGGTCGGCACGAACAGCGCGGCGCGACCGTCTGGTTCATCCGGCCGCTCCAGTGGCAAATCCTGCCCCTTCTGTACTGTCATCACTCCCTCCGCGCGGTATGGTCAATGCCGAATCTCTCTGGAAAGTGCAAATGTTTCCGTTCAGCTATATCGCACCGATTCTACAGCGGCCATTTGTACCATACAAGAATAAACGGCCGAGTCCGGCGGGGAAGCGACAGCCGCCACTTATAATGATGGGATTCTTCTTGGAAAAAGCAACATGACTGAGGGTATTGCTTATCAATCCGACATGGCCGCGCGCAACGTGGCCGACACCGTCCACCTGGCGCTGGAACACGGTCCCGCACATCAGGCGCTGGTGGTCTATGACCGCCGTACCGACTTGAGTCGCACGCTGGAGAGCGCCTACCGGCGCGCGCTGCCGGCGGCCAGTTTCATCGATTTCGACACGGTGGCGCCGGACGCCGTGCTGGCGGCGTTCGCCCAACTGGCGGCGCGCGACCTGGTGGTGCTGGTGCAATCGACCAGCTTCCGGCTCGAAGCGTACCGGCTGCGCATCGAACTGTTCAAGCGCGGCCTGAAAGTCATCGAGCATATCCACCTGTCGCGCATGCCGGGCGAACAGGGCTGCCATTACATCGCCTCGCTGGCGTACGACCCGGCGTATTACCGTGGCGTCGGCCGTGCACTGCAGGCCCGCATCAATGCCGCGCCAAACGCCGTGGTCGACAGCGGCAACGGCGCCCTGCTGCGTTTCGACAGCCCGCTGGAAAGCGCCAAGGTCAACATCGGTGATTACAGCGGCATGAACAATATCGGCGGCCAGTTCCCGATCGGCGAAGTGTTTACCGAAGCGCAAGACCTGGAAGCGGTCAACGGCAGGGTGCGCGTGTTCGTGTTTGGCGACACCCAGTTCCTGGTCAACCAACCGGACCACCCGATCACGATGGTGGTGGAACGGGGCCGCGTCACCGGCGCGATCGATTCCACGCCGGCGTTCGACAACATGCTGGCCATCATCCGCGAACATGAAGGCGAAGTCTGGCTGCGCGAACTGGGCTTCGGCATGAACCGCGCGTTTTCCCGCGATTGCATGGTCAACGATATCGGCACCTATGAGCGCATGTGCGGCATCCATTTATCGCTGGGCGCCAAGCATGGCCAGTATCAGAAGCCGCAATTCAAGCGCAAGGATGCGCGCTATCACGTCGATGTGTTTGCGGTGACGGAAGCGGTGTATTTGGGCGAACACGCCGTCTACCGCGACGGCGCGTGGCGGCCCTGATCCCGCATCCTCCTGCGCCGCCTCACCCATAGGGGATGTACGGCATCCCCTGCCCTGTCAACACGGCCAGTTGCGCCTGGTTTTCCGGGCTTTCACTGAAGCTCGCCAGCACCGCACCGGTCAGCGCCGTGCCAGGCTGGCTGCCCAGCACGGCGCTCCAATATGCCAGGCCCGCCGCATCCGGGGCCCGATGCAGCACATGCTGGTACAACCGCGCGGCCACCTCGGCGCCAGACGGGGCCGCTCCCATCATGGCGTGGAATTCGGCCGATGCGGCAAAGCCGGCGGCGATCGCGTCCAGCGTGGCGCCCTTGTCGCGCTGCGCGATCCAGTAACCGAGTCCGCCCGCATCTGGCATGCGGTCAAAGGCGGCCTGATACAGGCGGTAGATCTGGCCGGCGCCGCCACTGGCGTCAAACGCCAGCGCACTGCCCGCGAACAGCACGCGCTCGACATTGAACAGCGTATCGAGCCCGCCACCGCCCACCACGTCTTCCACCACCACCCCGCCCGGCGTGGCCGACACCCGGTACGCCCCGACCGCCTGCGCATACACCACCGTATCGCGCCCGGCGCCGCCCTGGATGATGTCACTGCCCGCCCCGGCCAGGATGCGGTCGTCGGCCGCACTGCCGGCAACAGCCGTGCCGGTGGCGGGCACAAAGGCATACACGCCACTGTCGATGTCGCGGTACGACGCGTTCCCGATTTTCACGTAATAGTCGCCGGCGCCAGGCAGCGGCTGGGTGAAGTACAGGTTGCCCTTGGCGGTGCGGGTCGACAGCATGGCGCCGGCCGCGTCGAACAGCGTGATGGTGATGCCGGCGCCATCGGCGCCGGCGCCGTCCGGGTGCAGGAAATTGAGCGCCAGGCTGGCGCCGCCCGTGGTGTGGAAGCGGAACATGTCGCTGTCGAGCCCATTCAAGGCGCCGGCAAACTGGTCGCCCGCCGCGCCAGTGACGGCGCTGGCCGAGGTGTTATTGACCGCGCCATCGTAATGGGTATGGGCTTGCGCCGGCGCCAGCGTCGGTGTCAGCTGGTACAGCGCCTGTTCGATATAGTAATTGCCCGTCAGTTTCAGGTAATAGTCCCCGGCCTGCGGCACCGTGGTCCGGATCACCGTGCTGCCCGACACGGTGCGGCTGCACACTTCGGCGCCGCTGGCGTCATACAGCGCGACGGTGGCGCCATGGCCGGCGGTGCCGGCGCCGGCCGGATGCGCAAACGTCAGTGTCAATGCGCCAGGGCCGTCGGCGTGCAGGCGGAACGTATCGGTATCAATGCGCCCGTCCAGCAAGGTGCCGATGATGGGAGCGCCCAGCGGGGCGGGCAGCGCGGTCACACTGCTGTTGTTGGCGCCGCCGTCATAGGTGGCCCCCGGCTGGCTGGCCAGCGTCGGCGTCACACTGTAGAGACCATCCAGATTCCCGCTGGAAGACCATGTACGCTGCACCCGCAGGTAATAGTCGCCCGCGGCCGGCACCGGGGCCAGCAGTTCCGCATTGCCGTTGAGGTCGCGCGCGGCCAACACATTGCCGGCGCCATCGAAGGCTTCCACCGACAAGGTATCGGATTCATGGCCGGCGCCGCCCGGGTGCACGAACGCCAGCGCCAGCACCCCGGCCTGCGGCGCATGTATGCGCAGGTAATCGATATCGCGCACTTCCAGCGTACCGGTGATCGGCTGGCCCAACCGCGCCGCCGTCGCCGTGGCGGCCGTATCGTTGGCCTCGGCTTCATATCCTGTATTGGGACGCGCTTGCAAGGTCGGCGTCACGCGATAGACGCCGTTGGGCACGTGCTGGTCATAGATATTGGCGTCGCGCACCACGATATCGACGTCGCCGGCGCCGGCCAGTACCGTGGTATAGGTGGCGTTGCCGCTCGCCACGCGACTGGCCAGCAAGCGGCCAGCGCTGTCATACACATCCAGCGCGATGTCCTCGCCTTGCGTGCCGGCGCCCTCGGGATGCTCAAACGCCAAGGTGAGGATGCCGCCGCTGTCGGCATGGACCTGATAGCGGTCATTGCCGCGTTGGTTAAAAGGGGCGCTCAGCGCCTGCCCCATCGTGCCGGTGGTGGTTGCCATGATGGCCTCCTGTGGTGGTGTCGGAGGCATACAGACCCGTTGCGCAGGCCAGGGTTCCAACGTCCCGGCTGATCTGGCGCAATGATCCGGCGCGCACTAAGGGGCGTTCGCCAGCGCCTGATCCCACGGCGCCACCGGCTGGTATTGCGCCACCAGGAAATCAATCAGGGCCCGCACCTTGGGGCTGGGCTGGCGGCTGGCCGGATACAGCGCACTGATGTGATTGAGCGGCAATTGCCAGTCGCCCAGCACCCGCACCAGCGACCCATCGAGCAGCGCCTGCCAGGCCAGAAAGGTGGTGCTGTAGACGATGCCCAACCCCCGCAGCGCGGCCTGGTGCAGCACCAGACCGTTATTGGCGGTGAAGGCGGCGTTGATGCGCACCGCGCGCTGCACCCCGTCGCGTTCGAAACGCCAGGTGGCGCCATCGGTCAGGTGGCTGAAATGCAGGCAGCGATGGTGCTGCAACTCGTCCGGATCTTGCGGGCGACCCATTTTTTCCAGATAGGCCGGACTGGCGCACAGCACGCCGTGGCAAGGCGCCAGCGGACGCAACGACAGCGCGTGGCTGTCCGGAATGCCGCCGACCCGGATCGTCAAATCAAAGCCGTGCGCGATCGGGTCCAGCAGCACGTCGTCGACAAACAACATCGGCGCCAGTTGCGGGTGCGGCGCGGCAAAGCGCGCCACCGCATCGGCCAGCCACAGGCTGCCAAAACTGGACGGCGCCTGGATCCGCAGCGGTCCCGCATAACCCAGCCCGCCATGGGACAACACCCGGGAAACCGCGCTGGCCGCTTCGCGCGCCTGCGCCACCGCCGCCATGCACGGCGCCAGGTAGGCCTGCCCGACATCGGTCAGACTGACTTCGCGGGTGGAACGGTGCAGCAGGCGCGCCTGCAATTTCTCTTCGAGCAGCAAGACTTGCTTGCTGACCAGCGCGCGCGTCAGCCCCAGCTTGCGCGCCGCCGCGCTGAAGCTGCGCAGGCGCGCCACTTCGACAAAGATTTCCATGGCTTTCAATTGGTCCATGCATCGATTGTCAACAGTTTGACGACAATGTGTCAACCGTTTAGCGGTATTCGCGCCCGCCGCAGCGTCCTACAATGGCATCATTCATGCATTAAAGGAGCGGCTTACCATGCTGACCAACGAACAAAAACACCAATTCCAGCGCGACGGCTACGTCGTCATCCCCAATTTCAAAACCCCGGACGAGATTGCCCGCCTGCGCGAGCGGGCCGCGCAGATTGTCAACGAATTTGATCCAACGGTGGCACAAGGGGTGTTTACCACCAAAAACCAGGCGGCCGACGATTATTTCCTGCGCTCCGACAACACCATCCGTTGCTTCTTTGAAGAAGAAGCCTTCGACGCCGAGGGTCAATTAAAACAAGACAAGGCGCTGTCGATCAACAAGATCGGCCACGCGATGCACGACCTCGACCCGGTGTTCCGCGCGTTTTCCACCGATGCGCGATTGGCCGCAGTGGCGCAGGACATCGGCCTGGAGCAGCCGCAAGTGTGGCAATCGATGTATATCTTCAAGCAGCCCGGCATCGGCGGCGAAGTGCGCTGGCACCAGGACGCCACCTACTTCGACACCGATCCCATCAGTGTCACCACGTTCTGGTTCGCGCTGGAAGACGCCACCCTGGACAACGGTTGCCTGTGGGCGGAACCGGGCGGCCACCGCACGCCGCTGCGTGAGCGCTTCCTGCGCAATGGCAACGAGATCCGCATGGAAAAACTCGACAGCACGCCATGGCCGGACGACGCCACCGCCGTGCCGCTCGAATGCAAGGCGGGTAGTCTGGTATGCTTCCACGGCTTGCTGCCGCACTACAGCGCGCCCAACCGCTCGCCGGTCTCGCGCCACGCCTACACGCTGCACGTGACGGACGGGCGCACCGCCTATTCGCCACAGAACTGGATCCAGCGCGATGCGGCGTTCCCGGTGCGGGGATTCATTTAATGGAACAGAAAATGGCACTGAAAATCTTCGCCCCGCAATGGGGCAGCAACGACTTGCCGGCCAGCGTGTTTGTCCCGAAGGTCAAGGCGGCAGGCTTTGACGGCATTGAAATGTCGGTGCCGATGGAGGCCGAGGTGCGCGCCGAATGGGCCGACCGCATGGCCGACGCCGGCTTGCTGCTGATCGCGGCGCAATGGGAAACCGTGTTCCACCCCCAGTTCGATGAGCACAAAGCAGCGCTGGAGCGCCTGTTGCGCAATGCCTGCGCGGCCCGGCCGGTGCTGGTCAATTCGCATACCGGCAAGGACTGGTACACGCAGGAGCAAAACCTGGAATTGCTGGCGCTGGCGGACGCCATTGCCAGCGAATACGGCGTGCCGGTGGTGCATGAAATCCACCGCAGCCGTTTTTCCGGCCACCCGATGCTGCTGTTGCCTTACCTGCGCGCACGGCCTGACCTGGCATTGACGGCCGACCTGTCGCACTGGTGCTGTGCCTGCGAGTCGCTGCTGGAAGACCAGCCGCACACACTGGCCGCGACCTTGCCGCATGTGCGCCACATCCATGCCCGCGTCGGTCACAGCCAGGGACCGCAAGTGGCCGACTTCCGCGCGCCGGAACATGCCGATGCGCTGGCCGCACACTTGCACTGGTGGGACCAGGTGGTGGAGTTGCGGCGCGCCGCCGGCGCGCCATGGATGACCATCACGCCGGAATTCGGCCCGGCGCCGTACACGCCCACCCTGCCGTATACACAACAGCCGGTCAGCAATGCGTGGGAACTCAATGTCGCGATGAAGGACTTGCTGCGGGCACGCTACGGCCATTAAGGCAGCGGCGCCAATGCTTCCTGTTCGGCGGCGCGCGCCGGCGCCACCATCGGCATCATGATCGATACGACGGTGCCGTGCGCCTGCTCCGACTGGATCGCGATCGAGCCGCGCAGTACGCCGGTGACGATGTTGTAGACGATATTCATGCCCAGGCCGGAACCGCCCTGCCCCATCTTGGTGGTAAAGAACGGATCGAAGATCTGGTGCAGGGTGCGCGGCGTCATGCCGATGCCGTCATCGGAAAATTCCAGCATGACTTGCCGTTCCTGCGGCAGGCGATCCTGCGGCAGGCGATCCTGCGGCAGGCGTTCCTGCGGCTCCTGCCCCGGTGCCGGCACCAGTTCATGGGCACGGATAACGATCTTGCCGCCATGCCGGCCATCAAACGCGTGCAGCATGGCATTGCTGATTAAATTCGACAACACCTGGCTGATACTGCCCGGGTAAGAGTCGAATTCCAGGTGCTCCGGGATCTCGATCACGGTTTCGCAATTGGCACGCCGCAGTTGCGCCGCATAGGTCGCCACCGTATCGCGCACCACCCCGGCCAGGTTGAAGCGGCGCCGCTGGCCGCTGCTCTGGTCCACCGCCACCTGCTTGAAGGAGGTGATCAGTTCCGCCGCGCGGTTCAGCGAACTGGCCAGGATCGTGCACGCGTGGCGCGTGTCATGCAAGTGGGCATCGAGCGCCGAACGCTTGATGCCGCCCTCGGCCAGCTTGCGCTCGAACTCCACCACCATGTCATCGAGCGCCGACGCCGTCAGCAGGCTGTTGCCGATCGGCGTATTGAGTTCGTGCGCAATGCCGGCCACCAGCGCGCCCAGCGACGCCATTTTTTCCGATGTGATCAGGTTGGCCTGGGCTTGCTTCAGGGTGGCCAGCACCAGAGTCAGGTCGCGGTGCGCCAATTCCGCGCTGGCTTTTTGCGCCGCCACTTCATCAAGGCTGCGTTCCAGTCCGCGCTGGGTTTCCACCAGCGCCGCTTCGGCCTGTTTACGCACCAGGATATCGCGCTGCAACTGCTCCGCCAGTGCGCGGCGCTTCAGTGCCGTCACCAGCAGCAGGGCGATCAGCGCGCTGATCAGGGTGCCGGCCGCGCCGATCCACGCCACGTACATGGTGCCGTCCGGATAGCGGGTTCCCGCGTGCCCCTCGAAATGCATGACCCAGCGCCGTTCGCCCACCGACAGGCCGATGGCGGAGGTGAGTCCGGGCAACACGGCCGGCCGCAGCGTATTGCCGAGCTTACCGGCGCTGTCGAACATCAGGTTATCGATCGACGGCGGCTTCGGCGTCTGGTCCTGCTCGTAGCCGGCGTCATGGATGCGGATCGTCATGTGCGCCAGCAGCGGTGTATCGACCACTTCGCGCATCAGATTATGGACCCGGAACACGATCGCAACAAAGCCGACCAGGGCGCCGCGCCGCTCCTCCACCGTGCCGGTCGGCGCCCCCGGACGGTACACCGGGGCGCGGGCCACAAAGCCGGGTTGGCCGCTGCTGTCCTGCACCAGCGTGATACGCTCGGTGGCCACGATGCGATTGAGGTCGCGCCCCATTTCCAGCGCGCGCCGGTGCGGCGCCAGCGCGCCGAGGTCGAGGCCGAACGCGTTTTCATTGCCCGTCATCGGCTCGTTGTATTCAACGATGTAATGCAGGTCGCGCGAGGCGGGCGGATGAATATTGAAGTGCGGGTAGCCACCGGGCACCAGGCTGGCGTCGGCCTTGATGGCGGCCGCATATTGCGTCAGTTGGCTGGCCGGCACCATGCGCACGAACTGGATGGCCTGGAAACCGGGATAACGCTCGGCCAGACGCAACTCCTGCACATAGCGGGAAAATCCGAGACGGCTCACATGATTGACTGCATGCAAACCTTTCATGCTGAGCAGCATGTCGAAATAGGTTTGCAGGCGGACCGAGGTGTCGCGCGCAATTTTATCGGCGTCGCGCTGGAAATTCGCGCGGACAACTTGCTGCTGGGCATCTGCGACAAACAGGCATACCCACACAGTGACGCAGAGTCCAAGGATGAACGCCAGGTAACCATGTATCCGCATGCCCGCTCCACGATGGCGACGGCGTTGCGCCGGCTCATAGGACGACTATAGCATAGTGCCGCGCGGTTGATTTAGATCAACTCCCGTCACGACAACAAAGCCATTGACATGGACAAACATGTCGGGTTCGTGCCAGGAAAACCTGCCGCAACCGGTCAGGCCGGATCTTGAAATTCCACCGCGATCGCCATGAACTGCTCTTCCACCATCAGCATGGCGTCCACCACATCCGGGTCGAAATGTTCGGCGCTGCCCTGACGGATCAGCTCGATTGCGGTTTCATGGGTAAACGCCGGTTTGTAGACCCGCTTGGAAATCAGCGCGTCATACACGTCCGCCACCGCCATCAGGCGCGCGGACACCGGAATGGCGTCCCCGCTCAAGCCTTGCGGGTAGCCGGAACCATCATATTTTTCCTGGTGCGAAAACGCGATTTCCCGGGCGAAACGCAGGAAGTTATTGGAAAAGCCCAGGTACTGCTCGACATCGGCGATGGCATTGCGGCCGTACACCGTGTGCAACTTCATTTGCGCGAATTCTTCTTCCGTCAGGCGGCCCGGTTTCAGCAGGATCGCATCGGGAATGCGGACCTTGCCGATGTCGTGCAGCGGCGCGGCCTGGTACAGGAAACCAATGTTCCGGTTGGAGAGCTCATGTGAAAAACGCGGATGGGTTTGCAGCTGGCGCGCCAGCGCCGTGATGTAATGTTGGATGCGGCGCAAGTGATTGGCGGTTTCGTAATCGCGGGTTTCCGCCAGCGACGCCATGGCCCACACCACGGCATCGATCATTTGCGTCAATTCCTGCGTGGTTTCCGTGACCAGTTCTTCCAGGTGCAGACGCTGATGGCGCAGCAATTCACCGGAGCGGCACAGTTGCAAATGCGTGGCCACGCGCGCCAGCACGGTTTCCGCCACCAGCGGCGTGTGCAGCACATCGGCCGCCCCCGCCTGCAGGCTGTTCTGTTCATTGGCGACATCGCCCTGCGGCACCGCCAGCAACACGGGAATCGCGGCGGTATCGGGATTGCGTTTGAGTTGGCGGCACACTTCGCGGCCATCGATGTCCGGCAGCGCGGCATCGAGCAGCAACAAATCAGGACGGGGCACTTCCTGCGACAGGCGCAGCACGGCGTGGCCATCGGCGGCCAATTTGACGTCATAGTGGTCGCGCAGCAAACTGCTGAGCCACAGCAGGTTGTCCGGCACGGCGTCGGCGATCAAGACAATCGCCTTCTGATGATCATGCATCGCGGTTCCCGTTATCCGTTAGTTACCAGACAGCATCATACCGCAAGGGGGCGCACGGTACCGCCCTAGCGTGCCGGGGCGGCACCTTATTCGCACAGGGCCGGCGAGCCATCTTCCAGCAGCGCGCCAAAGCAGCGCGTGCAGTGGTAGCAAAACAGGTGGGCCACGCGGACGTTATCCTGGCGTAAAACCAGTTGCAGCTGCCCTTTGCGGCAAGCCGGACAGAATTCACGCATCGCGCCGCTCGCGACGACATCCTGCGCCAGGTAGGTGTCATCGAGGCGTTCGCCATCGACAACCGATTGTGGATCAAGTTCAACAAGCATCAGAGGAGGTGCTTCGCTCCTGTGTTCTGGCGTCCATTTCATGTCACGGCATCCCAATGTTGTCTTGCGTCGAGACAGACCTGCTTAAACGATAGACAGATTAGCATCAACTGGCAAGCGTTTTCTTGGAGTGAGCTTGCAATTTAATAGTGCACTACCTATACTGCGAAGATGGAAAACACCCCCGCCACTTCGCCAGATTTACCGGCCCTGGGACAGGTCCCCCGGCTCGATGCACAACTGTGCTTTGCGCTGTATTCCACCTCACTGGCCATGAACAAGCTGTACCGCAAGCTGCTGCGCCGCCTGAACCTCACGTATTCGCAATACCTGGTCATGATGGTGCTGTGGGAAAAGAATGAGCAAACCGTGTCGGAAGTGGGCGAGCGCCTGTTCCTCGATTCGGCTACGCTGACGCCGCTGCTAAAACGCATGGAACAGGCCGAACTGATCACCCGTACCCGCTGCCCCAACGATGAGCGGCAAGTGATCATCGCGCTGGCGGCACACGGCGACGCGCTGCGTCATGAGGCGGCCAAGCTGCCGGAAGCCATTATCAGCGCCACCCAGTGCACGCTGGAACAGGTGGTGGGGATGAAAGAGCAGCTCAATACGCTGCGCGACAGCCTCATGAAAAACGCCTGACCCGGCAAGGGCGCCGCCGCCGTCGTAGAATAGGGGTATCACTGAACGGCCCCATCAACATGACGACCTACGCCCCGATTTACACCCATCCCCAGAGTGTCACCGAAGCGCTGCGCAGCGAAGGCTATGCGCTGATCCATCCACAGGACGTGGCCGCCCTCGCCGGCTGCACGCTGGCCGACCTGAATGCCTTGATTCCCAGCTGGGAGCACCTGGAACTCGACAATTACCTGAAGGATGGCGGCCGCTACCGTCGCCGCCGCCACGCGTGCTTCATTCAGGACGACGCCAAACTGACGCAAAGCCCGCACCGCGCCCACTGGCAGCCGCTCGAATACAACGCGCTGCATGGCGGCATGCACCGTTTATTTGAGCCGGTGCAACCGGCAACGGCGACCGATCCGGCCTGGCGCGGTCTGCTGTCGTCGATTGCCGGCATCTGCTCCAGCGTGCGCGGCAAGCAGCCGTGGTACATCGAGGCGCACCAGTTCCGCATCGACACCACCGATGGCATCGGCCGCCCCACGCCGGAAGGCGCGCACCGGGACGGCGTCGACTACGTGGCGGTGCTGCTGATCGGCCGGCATGGCGTCAAGGGCGGCGAGACCCGCATCTTTGAAGCGGCTGGCCCGAACGGCAAACGGTTTACCCTGACCGAGCCGTGGACCATGCTGCTGCTCGACGACGCCACGGTGATCCATGAATCCACGCCGATCCAGCCGGTGGACCAGCACGGCCACCGCGACACCCTGGTGCTGACTTACCGCAGCGGCGGTTTCCAGGGAGAGTAAGTGGGCCTTGCCCACTTACTCTCCCTTTGGGAGTGAATAGAGAAGCGTCACTCCTTCCGGAGTGACTTGGCGTGGCTCCGATCACCGTCGCATCCTGCTGGCATGGCTTCGGCGACGGTGACCGCCGGCTTCCAAAAGTTTCCTGCGATTTATTCAAATCCGATATAGTCTCGTGAAAACTAACTGGAGGCTGTCAGTGGATTCGAGTTACGAAATCGAACCTGGTGAAATAGAAATCCTGATTGTCGAGGACAGCCCGACTCAGGCAGAACGCTTGCGCCGGCTGATCCAGTCGGTGCGTTACAAGGCGCGCGTGGCCGCCAACGGGCGCCTGGCGCTGGAGGCGATCCGCGAGCGCAAGCCACACCTGGTGCTGTCGGATATTGTCATGCCGGAAATGGATGGCTATGAACTGTGCCGCGCCATCAAGTCCGATGCGACGCTGCGCGACGTCCCCGTCATCCTCGTCACCTCGCTGACCGACCCCAAGGACATCATCAAAGGCATCGAATGCGGCGCCGATAATTTCATCCGCAAGCCTTACGCGGAAGATTATCTGCTCAACCGTATCGGCCACATGCTGGTCAACCAGAAACTGCGCCGCAACCAGAACATGGAAGTCGGCATTGCACTGTACCTGGGCGACCAGAAGCACTTCATCAATGCCGAGCGCCAGCAAATCCTCGACTTGCTGATCTCCACCTATGAACAGGCGGTGCAGGTCAACAGTGAATTGCAGGCGCGCGAACGGCAAGTCATCGAACTCAATATGCGGCTGGCGCACCATGCGGGCGAACTGGAAACCATCAACCGCGAAATCGCCCTGAAAAACCTGGAACTGGCGGAAGCGTCGCGCATGAAATCAGCCTTCATCGCCAACATGTCGCACGAGTTGCGCACGCCGCTCAATGCCATCATCGGCTTCACCGGAGCCTTGCTGATGAAACTGCCCGGCCCGCTGACCGGCGAGCAGGACAAGCAGCTCAATACCATCCGCAACAGTGCGCGCCACTTGCTGTCACTGATCAATGACATCCTCGATGTGGCCAAGATCGAAGCCGGCAAAGTCACGCTGTCGATGGAAGATGTGCGGTGCCAGGAGTTGCTGGCCGAGGTGGCCGACACGCTGCGCCCGCTGGCCCAGCAAAAAGGCCTGGCGCTGGAGGTGGAGGTGGCGCCGCAACCGATCGTGCTGCACACCGACCGCCGCGCCCTGACGCAAATCCTGATCAACCTGGCCAACAACGCCATCAAGTTTACGGAAAAAGGCAAGGTGCGGATCAACCTGTCGCAGCGCGCCGATGGTCATGGTTTCGTGACGGAGTTTGCCGTGGCCGACAGCGGCGCCGGGATCCGCGAAGAAGACCAGGCCAAGCTGTTCCAGGCATTTTCCCAGCTTGACGCCACCTCGACCCGCCACGCCGAAGGGGCGGGCCTGGGCTTATACCTGTGCCAGAACCTGGCCAACCTGATTGGCGGCTCACTGTTCTTCAGCAGTGATTTCGGTCATGGCAGCATCTTTACCCTGGCGCTGAAAAACAAGCAATAGGAACTCACTTAGCAACGGATGGTGGCATGGCACGCGTACTCATCATTGAAGACAACCAGCCGAACATGGACTTGCTGGCCTACCTGCTGTCCGTGTTCGGCCACCAGCCGCTATGCGCCTACGACGGCGTGGAAGGGGTGGAACTGGCGCGCGACGCGCTGCCGGACCTGATCGTGTGCGACCTGCACCTGCCGCGCCTCGATGGCTATGGCGTGGTGCGCGCCCTGAAGGCCGATCCGTCCACCCGTGCGATTGCCGTGCTGGCCGCCAGCGCGCTGCCGGTCACCGATGGCGGCACGGCGCTGCGCGCGGCCGGCTTTGACGGCCATTTGCCCAAATCACTGGAGCCGGACGCGCTGATCCCGGCGCTCGAAGCCTGGCTGGCGCCGCACCTGCGCGGCATGGCGCCCGACAGTCATGACAGTGCAAGCGCCGGCACGATTGACGCCGCCCCGCCCGGTGCGCACCTGCTGCTGCTGGACGCCGCCCCCGACAATTGCGGCCTGGTCGCCAGCATTGCCAACCACCTCGGCTACCAGGTCACTCCCGCCAGCACCGCCGCCCAGGCCGACGCCTGCGCCGGCATGACCTTTAATTTGCTGCTGTGCGACCTGGACGGGCATGCCAGCACCGCCGACGCCTTGCTGGACGCCGCGCAGCGCCACTGGCCGACCTTGCCCATGGTGGCGATCCGCGCCACCGACAGTGACCTCATCCTATCCGGACTGGCCAGCCGCACCCCGTCGCCGGTATTGCTCGCGCACCCGCTCGAACCGGAACGCCTGGCGACCGCGCTGGCGGCGGCGTTGGCGCCGCCATCACGCCTTGCGGCCGACGACGCATGTGCGTAAGTCGATCACACATACGTAGTTCTACCATATTGCAATGTGACGCGGGCATCCCTATATTGAACCAGTCTCCTCCAAGCGTTCCCGGAACATTGGATTTGCCCGCACCATGATGCGGGCATTTTTTTGCCTGTCGGATCACTTTACATATTTCCAATATAGAAATATTTCCATAAAGCTAGTTGCTTGATATGTATCACCCAAGGATTCCTGGTATAAGATTTGCTACTGAGACTTACAGTAACCAATGGAGAAAGTCAACTACCCCGGCCTGAAGGCCGGAGCTTGCGAAAGCTCGGTTGACCAGACTGAGCGCAAAGCACCGCGCTACG
>JAIENA010000507.1 GCA_019751755.1 Burkholderiaceae bacterium
GTTTCATCATGGTAGTGTCGTCAAATTTGATGCGCTGACATCATGCCATGGCTGAGGTAGTTTTTCGAGGTACCCAGAAATTCTGACAGGCTCTCAACACGCTGTAAAAAAACCTAGAATATTTATCGATATGAGAGGTCAATGCATATCAACCTGTCGTTTACAAAAGCTGTATGGTCGACTCACTCCGGTTGAACCGTTAATTTTAATTGAAGTTATAAGGTACCAAAGAAATACTCATCCCTTATACACGCTGTTTCAATAAGTCTTCCGACTCCAATGCGCAGCACGCGATGAAATACGGATTAAGTATAGGTCGAGCAATTCCATACCGCAGTGGCTGACCATCAAACGTGACCACCACACCTCCAGCATTGCTCAACACGCAATGTGCCGCAGCCGTATCCCATTGACTAGTAGGCCCAAACCTGGGATAGACATGCGCGCTACCTTCGGCGATGCGACAGAATTTCAGCGAACTGCCCGCCGCAACAAAGTCATAGGCACAAGGCAGCTTTTGCAGCCAGTCATTCAGCGCATCGGCGCCATGTGAACGACTGCCAATCACACGCAGCGGCACAGATTGATCCCAGCGCGGCACCGTCAACTGACTGGTGCCATCCACCGTGCGGCGCCAAGCGCCTAGCCCCTCGCCAGCAAAGAAAGTAGTTGCCAGCGTAGGCGCATGCACCACTCCAGCTACAGGCTTCTCGCCAACAATCAGCGCTATGTTGACGGTAAACTCGCCATTACGCTTAATAAATTCTTTGGTTCCATCCAACGGATCGACCAGAAAAAACACGTCTTGACTGGCGCCGACCTCGGCCGAGCGAGACTCTTCGGACAATATGTAGATGCCCGGGAACGCCTGTTCCAAACGCCCCCGAATAATGGCGTCGGCACGCATGTCCGCCACTGTCAGCGGCGATTGATCCGCTTTCTCAATGGTGTCGAAATCACCTTGGTATACCTCCATGATGGCACGCCCAGCTTCTTCGGCAATCGCGCTGAGCGTGCCCAATAATTCATTCGTGACCTTCACGTGACAGCCTCCATCAGGTTGATCACTTTGCGCTGCGCCAACAGTGCCAGCACGGCACCCACCGACTCATCGAGCGACAGTAACGATGTCTCCACCGTCAAATCCGGCGCATATGGGGGCTCATAGGGTGACGATATGCCTGTGAAATGGGAAATCTCACCAGCCCGCGCCCGCTTATAAAGACCTTTCACGTCGCGCTGCTCGCACACTTCCAAGGGGCATCGGCAATAGATTTCGATAAAATCATCGGCACCGGCCAGCTTGCGCACGCGTTCGCGATCACCTTCAAAAGGCGATATAAACGCTGTCAGCACGACGATCCCGGCCTCCACGAACAACTTGGCCGCCTCGCCAACACGGCGGATGTTTTCCGTACGCGCTTCGTCGGAAAAGCCGAGGTCTGCGCACAAACCATGCCGTACGTTATCGCCATCCAAGACAAACGTGCGGCAGGTTGCCTGGTGCAGACGCTCCTCAACGGCGTGGGCCAACGTCGACTTGCCGGACCCCGACAAACCGGTAAACCAGATAATCGCGCCCTTATGCAGATTGAGCTCTTCGCGCCTTGCGCGCGTGACAGTCGCGTGATGCCACACAGTGTTACTTGATTTCATGTTTCCCAGTAGAACTAACAATTGCACTCAATGCCGACGACGATCGAGCATGATTACATAGCAGGCGGTTTATTGCCAGTGCATAAGTGTTTTACTTATCACCAAAACAACGCATATGAAGGAAGACAATCATCCAAGTTAGTTTCCCCCGTACTATAATGCGAAAAAGTTATAAGCATATACAATTAACGCATGAAGAAAACCATTCTGATCGTCGGCGGCGGCTTCTCCGGCGCCGTCACCGCTGCCCGATTGCTGCAGCAAACACAAGCCGCCCCGCTCCGCATCATCCTCGTCAACGGTAGCGGGCGCGTCGCGCGCGGCATGGCCTACGGCACCCAAAGCCCCGACCATACGTTGAACGTCCCGGCCGGGAACATGAGCGCTTTCGATGATACGCCAGACCATTTCCTGCGCTACGCCCAGGCGCGCGACCCCGATGTCCATGCGGGCAGTTTCGTCTCGCGCGGCGTTTATGGCGACTATCTGGAATGGCTGCTGACCGAGGCGGAGCGGCAAGCATCCCCCGGCACGACACTGGAACGCCTGTACCAGCACGTGACCAGCATTGTTCCCATCGGTTCATCGGCTATGGTGACACTGGAATGTGGAGAAACGATGCAGGTGGACAAAGTCGTTCTCGCGCTGGGCCACTTTGCGTCGAATCATCCCCGCATCGCCGACGCGGCGTTCTACAACAGCCAACGCTACATCCGCGATCCATGGGACACCAGCGAGCTGGAGTGTATCGAGCCGGATGAGCCGGTACTGTTGCTGGGCACCGGCCTGACGGCGGTGGACATCGCGATGACCTTGTTAAACCGTAATCCTCAGCGGCAAATAACGGCGGTGTCACGCCGCGGCCTGCTCCCGCAGCATCATAGGCACGGCGCCCACCCACCAGCGGCCGGCCTGTCGCCGGAGGCCATCTGGGGCACGGCGTCAACAGTGCGCGAGCAACTCCGGGAATTCCGCCGCTACTGCAACAGGCTGGCAGCGCAAGGTAAAGACTGGCGTGAAGCGATGGCGCTGCTGCGCCCGGTGACCGCCGGCATCTGGCTGGCCTATACAGAAAAGGAACGCAAGCGCTTCCTGCGCCACGTGCAGCCTTATTGGGACACGCACCGGCATCGTCTGGCTCCGGCTGTCTTTGAGCGCTTCGATGCGGCATTGAAGGCAGGAGTCATTCAAACACTCGCCGCACGCGTGCGCAGCTTCGATGAAAGCGGCAACGGGATTAACGTCACACTGCAGCCGCGCGGATCGAACCAGACCACCCATATGAAGACTGCCTGGGTCATCAATTGCACGGGCCCCTGTGCCAATCCCCATAACACCGGAAACGCCCTGGTGGATCAGCTGTTACGTGACGGTCTCATCCGAACAGACAAGCTGGGACTGGGACTGGAAATGGGCGACGACTGCGCTGCTATCGATATGCAAGGGCGCACATCGGATACGATTTTTTATATTGGGCCATGGCTGAAGGCGCATTATTGGGAGGCGACCGCGGTGCCCGACCTGCGTCGGTTTGCCAAGGCGCTGGCGACACGACTGCTTGCGGCGCTTTGATGGTCATATGGTCAAGTCGCCGGAATGCATGCATGGTGGATTGTAATCCGCCCTACGATGTGGGGGCGCCGTGGGCACACTTGTCGCGGAAGAGTGGCGAACGCAGTTACAATGTAGAACGATTAATGATTTAATACGCCTCTCCATGAAGAATCTCCTGCCCGGCGTGCCGCACGTCGAGTCCCCTTTCTTCCAGCAGATCTTCAACGATCCCGCCATCGACGACAACACACGCCGCATCGCGCTGGAACTGGCGGTCAAGGGCTATGCCGTCATCGACTTCCCGGACCCCGATTTTGAGAGCAAGACCGAAGCCATCAAGGCCGACCTGCGCCCCCACTACGACCTCGAAGGCTGGCAGCAAAGTGGCCACAAGCGAGGCATCAGCCTGCGCGTCCAGGATGCATGGCAATTCAACGATCAGGTTAAAAGCCTGGCCTGCAACCCACAGATCCTGGACCTGCTCAGCAAGCTGTATGGACGCCAGGCCTGGCCATTCCAGACCCTGAACTTCCCGGTCGGCACCCAGCAGCACATCCATACCGACTCGATTCATTTCAGCTCGAGTCCCGAGCGCTTCATGTGCGGTGTTTGGGTGGCGATGGAAGACATCAACGATGACAACGGCCCCCTGGTGTATTACCCCGGCAGCCACCGCTGGCCAATCTATACGAATGAGCATGTTGGCCGCTGCGTGACACTGATGGACGGCACGCCGACCCAGGCGCTGTATGAAGAAATGTGGCGCGCGCTGGTGGAGTCGCACGGCGCGCAACCGGAATATTTCCACGCCAAGAAAGGCCAGGCGCTGATCTGGGCCGCCAACCTGATGCACGGCGGTTCGCGCCAGGCCGATCCCATGCGCACCCGCTGGTCGCAAGTCACCCATTACTACTTCGACGATTGTTCGTATTACACGCCGATGGCGTCGGACCCGTTTTACGGCAAGATCGACTTCCGCAAGCTGGTCGATATCGGCAGCGGAAAAGAAAAAGCCCATTCCTATGCGGGTCATCCGGTACCGCGAGGTTTTATCGACAGCAGTTCAGCCCAAGACGGCCATCAATGGAACGAATTTGACGGCGCCCTGTACCTTGCAGCCAATCCTGATGTCGCCGCCGGCGGCTGGAATCCTTACGAACATTACCTGAAGTACGGCTGCAAGGAAAAACGCCGCCTCCGCCCCAAAACATGAACCATCCGCTGCCCGGCGTTCCGCTGGTGGAATCGCCCTTCTTCCGCCGACTCGTCGATGATCCGGCCCTGCCCCCCAGCGTGCGCACGGTTGCCCGCAGCCTGGCCACGCAAGGCTATGCCCTGATCGAATTTCCCGATCCAGCGTTCAGTGGCAAGGCTGAGGCGGTAAAGGCCGCTTTGGGCGGCCGCTTCGACTTCGATGCGTGGCGTACCAGCGGCCATCGTGACGGCGTCAGCCTGCGCGTGCGCGATGCCTGGCGCTTCAACCAGGAAGTACGCGATATCGCCGCCAATCCGGCCATCCTGACCTTGCTGGGGCAACTCTACGGCCGCCGCGCGCGGCCGTTCCAGACCTTGAATTTCCCGGTTGGCACCCAACAGCACGTCCATAGCGACACCGTGCATTTCCACTCCAGCCCGGAGCGCTTCATGTGTGGCGTGTGGGTGGCCATGGAAGACGTCGATGAGCACAACGGGCCGCTGATGTATTACCCCGGCAGCCACCGCTGGACGGTGTACGGCAATGAACACCTTGGCCTGTGTTCCGCCGACCGGGAAGACTTGCCGACCCAGGCGCTATACGAACCGATGTGGCGGGCGCTGGTGGAAGAACACGGGGTTCAGCCGCAGACCTTCCACGCAAAAAAGGGGCAGGCGCTGATCTGGGCCGCCAACTTGCTGCACGGCGGCGCCCCCCAGCTCGACGCCATGCGCACCCGCTGGTCGCAGGTGACGCATTATTTCTTCGAAGACTGCGCCTATTACGTGCCGATGATGTCGGATCCGTTTTTTGGCAGCATTGCCTTCCGCGATTTGACTGACATCGCGACCGGTGAACCGATGTCGCACCGCTATGCCGGCCGCGCCTTGCCTGAAAAATTCCTGGAAGACAGTGTGCCGCCGAATATGCGGTGGATGGCCGATTTTGATGCAGCGTTATATCTAGCGGCCAATCCGGATGTAGCGGCGGCGGGGATGGGGGCGATGGAGCATTATTGGCTGCATGGGCGGCGCGAGGGCAGAAAGTTGCGGCCCTGAGCGCTATCGCGATAGCAGATGCTGCGTTAACGCGGGCGGTGGCGGATTACGCTGCGCTAATCCGCCCTACCACGGTAGATTGATACACGGTGAAGTAGGTCGGATTAGCGCAAAGCGCGTAATCCGGCAAGCATCACACCGGCGCCAGCAGCGCCAACTGCTCCTCCGTCAAGTAACACCACTCCCCTTCCTGCAACCCCAGCGCCGCCAGCTCCAGTTGGCCGATGGCCGACCGGTGCAGCGCACTGCAATGGTTGCCGGCGGCCGCCAGCATGCGCTTGACCTGGTGGTATTTACCCTGCTCCAGCACAATTTCCAGCAAGTGCTCGCCCTTCTGTTCGCACACCAGCGCCGCCAGCGGTGCCGGCTCATCGTGCAATTGCACACCAGACAGTAGCTGCGCAACCAGTTCTGGCGTCACCGGCTCGGCCGTGGTGGCTTGATAGACCTTGGGCACATGGCGCTTCGGCGACGATTGTGCATGGATAAACGGACCATTGTCCGACATCAGCAACAATCCGGTCGTATCGTGGTCGAGGCGTCCTACCGGCTGCACGTCACGCCAGGTGAATTGTTCAGGTAACAAGGTCAATACGCCCGGATGGTGACTGGGCTTGCGCGAACATTCGTAATTAGCTGGTTTATACAGCGCGAGATACACATGTTCACGGACGACCCACTCTTCCTCAAACACGGTCAGCACCAGGCCGTCCATGTCCAGGGTTTCCTTGTAGTTGTCGTGGATGACGCCGGCAATGCTGACTTCGCCATCTTCGATAAGGGCACGGCAATATTTGCGGGTGCCAAAGCCCTGCGATTGCAGGATGCGGTCTAAGGATAATTTGCTCATTTACGAGACTTTACCAGATGCATCTTCCACAGACCATTTGATATAGATCAATCAGCCCGGCACATGCATGATTACACTGAATTTACTGTAGGAATCTCCCTAACCGCTGTCAGAATCAGGAGGGTGCACATGACCCAATCGGCATTCCACTTCATGGCCCAACACACTGGCGAGTTGATCCTGGTCCAGGCAAGGGGCAATCACTCAACAGCGCAGGCAACATGGTGCCTGGAGGTGCAAGGGCAATTTCTGGACTGGCTGGGCGCCGGCGGCTTCCACTCGCCCGCAGAGGAAGTGCATGCGAGCAGCACAAATGAAAACAGCGGCACTGCTGCCGCCGTTTCCCAGTCCCATTCCGGGACTCAATGCGAGGAACTGAAATTCACTCGAGTCCGCATTCGTGATGCGGTTGAGTAGTTCGTTTCTGACAGTGCAGACAACGAGTTAGGTTGTTTTGCGTCCTCCCTTGGAATGAACTACACCACTAATATAGTCCACCCCCGGGAGATTGCAAGGGCAAAGAAGGCAGAAATCCCAACAGTTTTCCGTGCCCGAGCGCACTGATGCGCAACAACTCTGCTATATGTTTTTCCTAGCGAATTTCATGTCCCGCACTGCGAACCATGGTTTTCATCGCCCCGGCGCCCATGGCGGCACCGAATTTCTTCAGAACACGCTCCGGCAAGCCTTCATGTTGCGTGTAGTCCACAATGTCTTCCGCATGGATGATATCGCGCGCCACCGTGTCCACCGTGCCATAGCCGTCGGCCAGGCCCATCTTGATGGCGCGCTCGCCGGTCCAGAACAGGCCGGAGAACGTTTCCGGCGTTTCCTTCAGGCGCTTGCCACGGCCAGTGCGCACCACGTCGATGAATTGCTGGTGAATTTCATTGAGCATGGTTTGCGCATGCTGGCGGTGCTTGTCGGACAGGGGCTGGAACGGGTCCATGAAGCCCTTGTGCTCACCCGCCGTCAGCAAGCGGCGCTCCACGCCGACTTTCCCCATAATGCCGGTAAAGCCGAAGCCCTCCATCAACACGCCGATCGAGCCCACCACGCTGGCCTTGTTGACATAGATCTGGTCAGCCGCCGCCGCAATGTAATAGCCGCCGGACGCGCAAATCTCGTTGACCACCACGTACAGTTGCTTGTTCGGGTAGCCTTTGCGCAAGCGCTGGACTTCATCGACGATCATGCCGGCCTGCACCGGACTGCCGCCCGGGCTGTTGATGTGCAACACCACCGCCACCGAACCAATGTCGGCAAACGCTTTATTTAATGCGGGAATCACGACGGCGGCCGAGCCACTGCCTTCGGTCTCGATATTGCCGTCGATTTCAATCAGCGCCGTGTGGCGCCCCAACGCTTCGTTATCACTGCCAGGCCACGAGAGATCAAAATAGGTGGCCACGGCGAAGAAAACCAGCAGCAGGGTCAATAGTTTGAAAAAGATGCCCCAGCGCCGGTGTGCGCGCCGTTCACGCACGGTCGACAACACCAGTTTTTCCAGGACTTCGCGCTCCCAGTTCAGCCCCCCCACCGCACGCGGCGGCGCTGTTGGTGCTGCGTTTGGTGCCGCGCTTGGTGCCGGGGTCGGCGCGGGCGTGGGCGGAAGATCCGCGCCGGGCGTGCTATCGCTTGTGTTTTCGCTCATTGTTCGTCAGTCAGGCGCGCACCGGACGGATGAATTCGTCCGGCTGCCAAAAGAGTTGCTGGTCGCGTTCCACCACCTTGATCGGACGCAAGCGACCGCCACGGCACGGGCCACCGGCGCAAAAGCCGCTGTCCGGCACGTACAGCGCGCCATGGGTGGAACACATCAAATAGAGTTTGCTGGACTCAAAAAATTCCCCCTGCACCCAGTCCAGCTCGATCGGTACATGGGCGCAGCGGTTCAGGTAGGCATATGCCACGCCGCCATGGCGCACGACAAATCCCGTCGCATCGTCGCCAAACGCGGTCACGGGGAACCGCACGCCGCGACCGCCCTCTTCCACCTCGGCCGCCGCGCAAATCAGGATGTCCGGCACCGCCTCCATCAAGCGTGCTCACTCAGCCACTGGTGCAATTCCTGCACGGTCTTGGCGGAGTACATCGGGTTGCAGGCGTGCAGTTGATCGGCCGGATGGGCGCCATACTCCACGGCAACGCCGGCGGCGCCGGCGTTGTTCGCCATCAGCAAGTCATGGCTGGTATCGCCAATCATCACCGTGCGCTTCATGTCCTGGCCCAGCTCCCGCGTCAGTTCTTGCAACATGGCGGGATGCGGCTTGGAGAATGTTTCATCGGCGCAACGGGTGGCATCGAACATCGACAGCAAGCCGGCTTCGGCCAGTGCTCGGTTCAAGCCAACCCGGCTTTTGCCAGTCGCCACACCAAGGAAGTATGCGCTCGCCGACAACTCTTGCAGCATGTCCGCCACGCCGTCAAATAACGTCAATTCATGGTCTTTTGACAGGAAATGGTAGCGATAGCGCTCCACCATGCGCGGATAATACTTCGGGTCGACATTGGGCAGCACCGCTTGCATGGCTTCATACAGGCCCAGGCCGATCACATGTGACGCGGCCTCTTCCCTTGGTACAGGCAAGCCCAAATCGCGCGCCGACGCCTGGATACATTTCACGATGGTCGATGTGCTGTCCATCAACGTCCCGTCCCAGTCGAAGACAATCAGATCAAATTGCTTTCTTGGCATTTTTCCCGGCCTCGTTGCCGGCTCCTGTGGTCAGTTTGGCGGATGACGCGGGCTACGCCCGCTAATCCGCCCTACGGTTCATTATTCGCGCCGGGCGCGTAATCCACGGCTCACGGTACGTAGGGCGGATTAACGCACAGCGCGTCATCCGCCAAACCCACCGCCGGCTTAATTCAATGGTTTGCCCAAGCTTACCAAGAATCGCTCGCATTCGGCGGCCAATGGCGCGCGCAAGGTCATGGCCTTGCCGGTCTCCGGATGGGTAAACGTAATCTGGTGCGCATGCAGGAACATCCGTTTCAGCGCGCCGCGCGTCGCATCGGCTTTCTGCAACGCCTTGTTCAAGGCAAAATCACCGTATTTGTCGTCACCTGCGATGGGAAAGCCCGACGATGCCAGGTGCACGCGAATCTGGTGCGTGCGCCCGGTTTTCAGTTCCGCTTCCAGCAAGGCAAAATTGGCATACTTCTTTAACAGCGAGAACACCGTGTGCGACGGCAAGCCGTCTTCGGACACCGACACGCGGCGTTCGCCATCCGGCGTCGAATATTTACGCAAAGACAATTTAACATGCTGGCGCGCGTTCTTCCAATCACCCACCGCCAAGGTCAGGTATCGCTTATCCGTATGCCCGTCACGCATCTGTTCATGCAAGTTGGTCAGCGCCGAACGCTTCTTGGCCAGCAACAGCAAACCAGACGTGTCACGGTCCAGGCGGTGCACCAACTCCAGGAATTTGGCGTCCGGGCGCGAGGCCCGCAATTGCTCGATAACACCAAAGGACACCCCGGAGCCGCCATGCACGGCCACGCCGGCCGGCTTGTCGATCACCAGTAAATGGGTGTCTTCGAAAATAATGTCGAATTCACACGGCGGTACCACGGTCTCGGTTTTCTCCGCCAGGCGAATCGGTGGCACACGCACCACGTCCCCCTCCACCAGGCGATACAGCTGGTCGATGCGGCCTTTGTTGACGCGCACCTCCCCGGACCGCAAGATGCGGTAAATATGGCTTTTCGGCACCCCTTTGCAGATCCGCAACAGATAGTTATCTATCCGTTGTCCGGCTTCTTCTTCGGTAATTGTCAGGAATTGTGCTTGCGGCAGGACCTGTGCAGGGGAAGCTTGCGGGCCGTTTTCAGGCGTTTTCTTGTTCATCTTCCCAGAAATCTCTCTAAGTCCTTCATTTTGAATATATAATCTTTTTGCTGCGGGTAACCCTGCTGCAGGTGTAAGAATAAAATCACATTTTACACAGGGGCGTATCCACTGGCCTCGCCAGATTGCAAATTCAGTGGAAAAAAACGTATACGCACACTCGTGCGCATATCAGGGTGGCAACCGCTGTTGTCATCGGGTAGAGGGCACGGGTGTTGGGATTAGATTGGCTGGATAGTTAGGATGAGTCTGGCGAGCAAGCCCATAGTCGTTGCTCGCCGGTTTGATGAAGCTGATAACGCTGCCGTTTTCGCCAGGCGCTGTTGCGCTGGCTCGACGATTTGCGCACGCCTGCTTGGCCCCGCCCCCTCCCCGCAGATTGCAACTGCCCGGAGCCGCGCGGATGAGCTTGCAGGCAGTGCGCGCACTCGGCATGACGATTAGTTTCATGCGCCCTTTGCGGCGGTCAGGGTCATTATGACCCCTGGTGCGCCGCATGACGAGGCATTTTCCACAGCCTCCTTACTCCCGCGTATATCCCATGTACTACGCCGTTCCCCCGGGAGCGGCTTGAGAGGCCTATGGGGCCGCGGAGTGAATCAAAAATGAAACGCATGTTGTTTAATGCTACGCAGCAAGAGGAATTGCGGGTAGCGATTGTTGATGGTCAGAAACTGATCGATATCGACATCGAGACCGCAGGCCGCGAACAGCGTAAATCCAATATCTACAAAGGCGTCATCACCCGGATCGAACCGTCGCTGGAAGCGTGCTTCGTCAGCTACGGCGAAGACCGCCACGGTTTCCTGCCGTTCAAGGAAGTGGCGCGCAGCTACTTCCGTGAAGGGGTCGATGTGCGTAACGCGTCCGTCAAGGAAGCGCTGCGCGAAGGCCAGGAAATCATGGTGCAGGTGGAAAAGGAAGAGCGCGGCAATAAAGGCGCCGCCCTCACCTCGTTCATCTCGCTGGCCGGCCGTTACCTGGTTCTGATGCCGAACAACCCGCGCGGCGGCGGCGTATCGCGCCGGGTCGAAGGCGAAGAGCGCCAGGAATTGCGCGAAACCATGGACAAGCTGGATTTGCCACAAGGCATGTCCGTGATTGCCCGCACCGCAGGCATCGGCCGCACGGTCGAAGAACTGCAGTGGGACTTGAACTACCTGATGCAACTGTGGCGTGCCATCGAAGGCGCGTCGAAAGCCGCTTCCGGCGCCTTCCTGATCTACCAGGAATCGTCGCTGGTGATCCGCGCCATCCGCGATTATTTCCAGCCGGACATCGGCGAAATCCTGATCGACACCGACGACATCTACGAGCAAGCTCATCAGTTCATGAGCCACGTGATGCCAGACATGGTGCACCGTGTCAAACGCTACAGCGACGACGTGCCGCTGTTCTCGCGTTTCCAGATCGAACACCAGATCGAAACGGCGTACAGCCGTACGGTACCGCTGCCATCGGGCGGCGCCATCGTGATCGACCACACCGAAGCGCTGGTGTCGGTTGACGTCAACTCGGCCCGCGCCACCCGCGGTTCCGACATTGAAACCACCGCCTTTAACACCAATCTGGAAGCGGCCGAAGAAGTGGCCCGCCAGCTGCGCCTGCGCGACTTGGGCGGCCTGATCGTGATTGACTTCATCGACATGGAAGTGTCGAAGAACCAGCGCGAAGTCGAACAGCGCCTCAAGGATGCGCTGCACCACGACCGTGCCCGCGTTCAAATGGGCAAGATTTCCCGTTTCGGCCTGATGGAACTGTCGCGCCAGCGCCTGCGTCCGTCGCTGTCCGAAGGGTCGCACGTGACGTGCCCGCGCTGCTCCGGCACCGGCCACATCCGCGATACCGAATCGTCCGCCCTGCAGGTGCTGCGCATCATCCAGGAAGAGGCGATGAAGGAAAACTCGGCCACCATCCACGTGCAAGTGCCGGTCGATGTGGCAGCCTTCCTGCTGAACGAAAAACGCGGCGAAGTGCTGAAAATCGAGAACCGCCACCGCATCACCGTGATCCTGATCCCGAACAAGCATCTGGACACGCCGCACTACAAGCTCGAACGCATCAAGCACGACGATCCGCGTCTGGAAGACCACGCCGCCAGCTACACCCTGGCCGAGTCTGCGGAAACCGACATGGCCTATGCCAAACGCCAGAAGGAAGAAGCCAAGCCGCGCCAGGAAGCCGTGGTGAAAACCATTACGCCGGAACAGCCGGCGCCGATGGTGGAGCGCAAGGTCGTTGAAGCGGTGAAACCGGTCGCCGCGCCGGTTGCCGCGCCAGCCCCCGCGCCAGAGGAAAAAGGCTTCTTTGCCCGCCTGTTCTCGTTCTTCTCCAGCAAGGAAGAAGCCCCTGCGCCAGTGGCGCCGGTGGCACCGACCATCGTTACGACGAAACCGGCGGGTGACCGCCAGGACCGCAATGCGCGTGGTCAACGTGGCCGCAACCGCAATGAGCGCACCGAGCGCAATGGCAAGCCAGGCCGCGAAGAACGCGAAGCCGGCGTGCGCGCCCCGGGTGAAGAAGGCGCGAAGCCGGCAGCCGATGCGCAGGGCCGTCCAGCCCGCCCACCGCGTCCGCCGCGCGAACCACGTGAGCCGCGCGAAGGCGCACCGGTGGACGCGCAAGGCCAGCGTCCGGAACGCGCGGAACGTCCGGAACGCGCTGAGCGTCCGGAACGCGCTGATCGTGCTGATCGTGGCGAGCGCCCACAGCGCCCGCCGCGTGAGCCGCGCGCCGACAAGCCGGTCGAAGTCAAAACCGATGAGGCAGCAGTGCTGGCCGCCGGCGCCGTCGCACTGACGGCCGCCGCGCCAAGCGCAGCCCCCCTGGAGCCAGCGGTGGAAGCCCCGCAAAAACTGGCGGCCAATGCTGGTCCGGAAGGCGATGACGACGGTGCGGACAACGGCGACGAGCCACGCCGCCGCCGCCGTCGTGGTGGCCGCAACCGTAACCGCCGCGAACGTGAAGATGGTGTCGACGGTGTTGAAGGCGCCGAAGGCGCGGAACGCACCCCGGTGATCACCTTCACCGTGGCGCCGGAAGAAGGCTCGCCAGTCGCACCGGTGGCTGCCGTTGCGCCCGTTGCGGAAGCCGTCGTTGCCGTGGTGGAAACCACCCCTGCTGCCGCCGAGGTGGCGCCTGCCGCCGTGGTGGACGTTGCACCAGTGGCCGCTGTTCAGGTTGAGGCCGAGGCACCGGTTGCTGCAGCGCCTGCCGCTGAAGTGGTTGTGGAAGTGGCGCCGGCCGCTGCCGCACCGGTAGCGGAAGTTGCCGAAGTTGCTGAGGTTGCTGCGGTGACTGACGTTGCCGCTGCACCGGTGGCGCAAGCCGCCGAAGCCGCACCCGCCGTGGTTGCTGAAGTTGCCGCCCCGGCAGTGGAAGTGGCACCGGCAGTGGCGCCAGTTGTCGAGGCAGCACCGGTCGTGGAAGCCGCTCCTGCGGTGGAAGTGGCGGCGCCTGCGTCGATCATCGAGCAAGCTGTTGCTGCGGCACAAGCTGCACCAGTGGTACCAGAGCCAGCTCCTGCAGCCGAGCCCGCCGTCACGGCGCCGGCGGTTGAGCAAGTTGCGGCCCCTGCGGCAGCGGCTGAAGTTGTGGCCGAGGCAACCCCTGCCGTCGAAGCCACACCAGTGGCGGAAGCGGCACCGGTTGCAGCGCCAGTTGAGGCTCCGGTTGTGGCGCCAGTTGCGGCGCCAGCCCAGGCGGAAAAGTCGCCAGCGGACTTGAACGCGGTACTGGAAGCGGCGGGTTTGACCCTGGCAGCGACCGACCCGGCCAAGCTGCGCGCGGCCCAGGAAGCAGCAGCCCAGGTAGCGGCGCCCGTCCGCGTACCACGCGAACGCAAGCCGCTGCCACCGCAGCAGAATGAGCCGCTGGTGCAAGTCGATACCCGCCGTTGATCGTTTGACGCGGTAGGTCATACAAAGAGGGAGGCCGCGGCCTCCCTCTTTGACGTTAACAGAGGTCGATGTGAATTTTGGGGTCAGGCGTGCATTCGTGCGTATTCCCCATGGGGTCAGGCGTGCATTCGTGCATTCAAATTCGCCTGTAACCCGCATAGACAGATGTTTCTAGCACTTGAGTCCGTGCGATTTTCACGCAGGCTCAGCTGCAACAAATACACCATTCCCCACGGCCTTCCACTGGACACGAGTGCATGAATGCACGCCCGACCCCGCGATGGAAACACATCAATGCACGCCTGACCCCAGGGGGGAGCAAGGGAGTATTTGCAGGCGCGTACAGCGGTCATCGACTGCGCCGCCGACGAGGTGGCTGGCGTCGTGCTATCGTAGCTATATGTCTGAGAAAATCATTGTTTTTACCGACCAGCGGGCCCAGGCGGCTTTCGTGCCCGACGTGTTGCAGGCCCCCACCGGCAACCTGCGTGACCGGCTTGACCGTCCGTTGCACGACTTGCGCATTTCCGTCACCGACCGCTGCAACTTCCGTTGCGTGTATTGCATGCCCAAGGAAGTGTTCGACAAGGACTACAGCTACCTGCCCCACGCGTCCCTGCTGAGCTTTGAAGAGATCACGCGCATCGCGCAAATCTTTATCGAACACGGTGTGGAAAAACTGCGGCTGACCGGCGGCGAACCGCTGTTACGCAAGAACATCGAAAAACTCATCGAGATGCTGGCGCGCCTGACCACCGTACATGGCAAGCCGCTCGACCTGACCTTGACCACCAATGGTTCGCTGCTGGCCCGCAAGGCGCAGGCACTGAAAGATGCGGGATTACAGCGCGTCACCGTGTCGCTGGACGCGCTGGACGACGCCGTATTCAAGCGCATGAATGACGTCGATTTCGCCGTCGGCGACGTACTCGACGGTCTGGCGGTCGCGCACAAAGTGGGCCTGGGGCCGATCAAGGTCAACATGGTCGTCAAGGGCGGCATGAATGACCAGGAAATCCTGCCCATGGCGCGCTATTTCAAGAACAGCCCGTTCATCCTGCGCTTCATTGAATACATGGACGTCGGCGCCTCGAATGGCTGGAAACTCGACGAAGTGGTGCCATCCAGCGAAGTCGCGCGCCGCATCGGCGCCGAGATGCCGATTGCACCGGTGGCAGCCAATTACACCGGTGAAACCGCCGAACGTTGGCGCTATCTCGACGGCGGCGGCGAAATCGGCTTGATTTCCAGTGTGACGCAGGCGTTCTGCAAGGATTGTTCACGCGCGCGCCTGTCCACCGAGGGCAAGCTCTATACATGCCTGTTCGCCACCCGGGGCCATGATTTGCGCGCACTGCTGCGCAATGGCGCCACCGACGCGCAGATCAGCGGCGCCGTCAGCCACCTGTGGCACGCGCGCGCCGACCGCTACTCGGAACTGCGCACCAGCCAGACCACGCTGCCCGCCGCCGCGCGCAAAGTGGAAATGTCCTATATCGGCGGCTGAGTTCTTTCCATCTGCCGTATGCCCCGGTAAACTGCCGTAGGGCGGATTAACCGGAGGCGTAATCCGCCCGACAGCCGCACGACTTCCACACGACGGGGGATGGTTTGACTTTCAAGCACAAGATGACCGGCATGATACT
>JAIENA010000510.1 GCA_019751755.1 Burkholderiaceae bacterium
GTATCGTTATTAGTATCGTGATTGCAGGCGTGACCGGCGCCACAGTGGGCGCCGGTCGGCCCGCCGCTACGGTGCGATACCCGCCGGTGGGCGCGGCAGGTCGCGGGCACGGGTGCCCCAACCCGCCGTGTCCGGCTGCGGCGCGAGACGGTAAGCCAGGGTGCCGCCCGCTTGCAGTTGCTCCCAGTCCAGCCATACCCGCGACAAGGGTTGCTGCGCCCAGTTCACCGACTGCACGAAGGCCCGCTCGCCCGGACGCGCCTCGGGCGCGTCGATGCGCAGCACGCGGCCATGCGGCAAGTCGATCTCGGCGCGCGTAAAGCGCGGCGCATGCAGCAGGAAGCGGCCGCTGCCGGCCATATCCGGATACAGGCCGAGCGCGCTGAACAGGTACCAGGCCGACATGGTGCCGAGGTCGTCATTGCCGGTCACGCCGCTGGGGCTGTTGGTGAACAGGGTTTCCGCGCCGCGCAGCACCGTGGCGGTCTTCCAGGGCTGCCCCATCAGCGTATACATCCATGGCGCATGCAGGTCGGGCTCGTTATTTGGATTGTAACGGAACTGACTATAGTAACTGTACGGCCCCACCACCCACGATTTGCGTACAGCCGCCGGATTGGCCAGCACGGCGTCGTAGTCGAAGAACAGGTCGAGCCGGCGCAGCGCCTCGGACGGCCCGCCCATCGCCTTGGCCAGCCCCGGAATATCCTGCGGCACCAGCCATTGGTATTGCCAGGCCGTGCCCTCATGGAAGCCACGCTCGCCGCGCGGGTCGTAGCCACGGCCGGCGCCGCCGAACCAGCTGCCATCGAGCAGGCGCGGGCGCGGGAAGCCGCGCAGCCCGGTCGGCCCGTCCTGCACCTCGGCATCCCACACCTGGCGCCAGTTCAAGGCGCGCTGCGCCAGTTGCCGCGCGTCGCGGTCATGTCCCAGCGCCTTGGCCATCGTCGCCAGCGCGCCGTCGGCCAGCGCATACTCCAGTGTTGCCGAGGCGCCGTGGTGCGGGTCGGTGTCCATGCCCTTGGAGACAAAGCCCCGGTCATACTGGACAAAGCCCTGGCGCAGGTAGCTGGCGTTGCCGGCCCGGCCCTGGGCCCGGATGCGCGCCGGCGGCAGCCCGAACGCGTTCTCGCGCAGGGCGCTATAGGCTTCCTGCTCGCGGCCCTTGAGCGCGCCGAAGCGCCACAGGTCCACCAGGAACGGCGTGACCGGATCACCCGTCATGATATTGGTCTCGAAGTTGGCGTAGCCCCAGCGCGGCAGCCAGCCGCCCTGCTCGCGGATCTTCAATACGGATTGCGCGACGTCGCGCGCCCGCTGCGGACGCAGCAAGGCCAGCAACTGGTTGTGCGCGCGGTAGGTATCCCACAGCGAGAAGAACTCGTAGTAGGTCCAGTCTTGGGCGCGGTGGATCGCGTCGTCATAGCCGCGATAGCGGCCATCGGCGTCGCTGCCGGTCAGCGGCTGCAACAAGGCGTGATACAGCGCGGTATAGAACACGGTGCGGTCATCGTGGCTGCCGCCATCGATGCGCACGCTGCCCAGTTCGCGCTGCCAGGCCGCTTGTGCACGCTCGCGCATGGCGTCGAACGCCAGCGGCCGGGCCCCGGCCATGCCCTCGGCGCGCAGGTTGACCCGGGCGCCCTCGGCATCGACGTGCGAGATCGCGCTCACCGCCGTAACGGCCCGCCCCTGCGCCAGATTAAAACTCAGCCAGGCGCCGTGCGGACGGCTCTCGCCCTGCTGGCTGGGGCCGCTGGCGCCGGCCATGCCGCCATGCTCGTCCCAGATGCCATGGGCCACGAACGGCTGGTCGAACACGATGCGGAACCAGGTGGTGTACTGGGCGCCGCCGCAGAAACTCTTGGTGACGACCTTGCCCTCGACGCTATGGTCGTCCAGCACCCGCAATTCGCTGCCGACCACCGAGTGGCGCTCATTGGCCTGGCCCACGTTGACCAGCAAGTGGCCGCTATCGGCGCCTGGCGCAAAGGTATAGCGTTCCGCCGCCGCGCGGGTCAGCGCGGTGGCCTCGGCGGTGATGCCGCCATAGCTGGTCAGCCGCACCTTGTAGTAGCCGGCCTGGCCCACCTCGCCGTCATGGCTGTAGCTGGCGGCATAGCGCTTGTGATCGAAGCTGTCGGCACGGGCGGTATCGAACTCGCCGCCCGGGCCGATGCGGCCGGTGACCGGCAGCACCGAGACCTGGCCGCCCTGCTCCCAGCAACCGGCGCCCGACAGGTACGAGTGGCCGAAGCCACGGATGTGGGTGTCGCCATAGCGCCAGCCGGCATAGTGCTCGCCGGTCGGGCTGACCTGGATCATGCCGAACGGGGCCGATGCGCCGGGGAAGGTATTGCCGTCGTCCTGGGTGCCGATGAAGGTATTGACCGGCATCGGGGCGGGGGCGGCGGCGTGCGCGGCCAGCGGCAGCACGCACACCGCCAGCAGGGCGCCATGGCACGCCAGTTTCCTGGCGGTGAAGTACAAAGTCATCAAGCGTCTCCTGTCACTGTGCGGCCGGCGCTGCTTGTGCCGGCGCTGCTGGTGCCGGTGCCACCGGCAGGCGCAGCGGGTGGGCTTCCGTGTTGAAGGTAACGGCGTCGAAGTCCAGCGCCTCCTTCGGTGCGAACAGCAGGTAGAAATACTTGAAGGTTTCAGCGAACACGAAGCTCTCCATCGAATCTTCCTTGGTCTTGCTGCGCACATCCTTGAGCGCCGCGTAGCCCACCTCGCTGCGGGTGTGGCGCACGAAGCCGTCGAAGAATTCGCGGCCCATCGCGCGGTAGCGCCAATCGCCGGTGTAGTGATGCAGGTAATACGCCGACTCAACGATCTCCGGCCGCAGCGCATAGCCTGGCGAAGTCACTTTCATGCTTGCATAGTCGAGCGATTCCGGTTCGATGCCATGCAGGCGCCACATGCGCAGGCCCGATTCCTGCAGCGCGCGGGCGCGTGGCAGGTCGCCGCCCATCGCCAGCAGCGCCGGCATGAAGGCGTCCAGCGCGCCGTACTGGGTCTTGAGACGGCGGCCGCTGGTCATGTCAGCGTGGCCGTACCACAGCGCACCACCACGATTGTCAGCCAGCGCCTGGTTCACCCCGGCAATGCTGTGCTCCCACATCGACTTGCATTCGGTGTCGCCGAACAGGCGCCAGCACTTGTACAGGTATTCGTAGTAGGAATCGATGCCGCCGCCGATGTGCGCCACCGGGTCCTGCCACTGGCCGTTCTCGACATTGATGGTCGAGCCCACCAGGCCCAGCGCCGAGGCACGACGGTAGGTTTCCACCAGCGCGCGCTTGGCTTTCTCGAAGTACACCGGCTGGCCGGTCAGGCGGCTCAACATGCCGAATTCCAGCAGCAGCGTACCGGTCTCGGCGGGATTGCTGATGGTGCCGCGCACCTTGCCGGTGCGCAGGTTGACGTGGGTGTAAGGCAGGCCGGTGGGCGAATCGAACACCGGCAGCAGGCGCTGGCCCAGATCCTGCGCCTTGGCCAGCAGGCGCGCGTCGCCGCTGAGCTGGTAAGCCGACAGCAGCCCGCCTAGCAGGCGTATCGAGATTTCGAAATTCTGCACATACATATCCTGGTCAAACGACAGGCGCGTGGCGATCAGCTCGCGCGCCTCGTCGGCCTGCTCCTTCAGGCCCATCAGGATCAGCGTGTCCAGCGCATCGACCGGCGTCATCATCAGCGATTGCGCATACCAGTCGTGCGGCGCCTTGCTCAGTGGCTTGAGGGCGTCGTGGCCCCACGCATATTGTTTGTAGCCCTGCCAGGCATGGCGCATCTCGTCCTTGACGCGGTTGGCCAACACGGCCGACTCGGCCTCGCTGACCGGGCGCAGCGCCGGGGCGGCCGCCAGCGCCGGGGCCGGCGCCAGCGTGAGCGCTTGCGCGGCCACCATCAGCAGCGCAACAGGCAAGTTCTTCAGGACAGGTTGAATCAGGGCAAATCGGGGGCGTCTCGTCACGTTTTTTCTCCTTGGAATAATTCGAATAATTGCCGCGTCGCCTGCGGCGACGGCGGCGTAGCGCCGGCCTGCAAACAGGCGGCGGAACCGGCCGCCAGCGCGGCATGTAAGTGCTCTTGCAACGCGCGCTCGGGATGGCGCGCCAGGCTGTGCAGCAAACCAGCGACGCTGGCGTCGCCGGCGCCGACCGTGTCCACCACCGCCACCCGGGGTGCGCGCGCCGCGCACGACTGCTCGCCATGGAACAAGGTGGCGCCGAGGCCACCCCGCGTCAGCAAGCAATAGGCGCCGGGATTGAAGCCGCGCAGCCGCGCCAGCGCCTGCTCCAGGTCAAGACCGGGGAACAAGCCGCGCAAGTCGTCGTCGGACACTTTGATCACGTCGGCCAGCGTCGCCATGCACTGCAAGGTCGGCGTATAGCGCCGGTCCATCAGGTTGCGGTAGTTGGGGTCATAGCTGATGGCCACGCCCTGCGCCTTCAGACGCCGCGCCAGCGCCACCAGGGTCGAGGCCAGCGGTTCACGCGCCAGGCTGATGCCACCGAAGTGGGCCCAGCGCAGCGCCCGGGACCAGCCGTCGGGCAGCGCCGTGGGATCGAAGTGCAGGTCGGCGCTGTCGTCGCCAATAAAGAAATAATGGGGTGGCTCGCATTGCTCCACCACGGCCAGCAAGGGCGCCCGCGCCACCCGCTGCGTCAGGCGCAGGTCCAGTCCCACCGCCGCGCTTTCGGCCCATAGCGTATCGCCAAAACGGTCGGCGCTGATGGCGCCGGCAAAGGCGGTGCGCTCACCCAGCACCGCCAGCGCGCGCGCCACGTTCCAGACCGAGCCACCGGCACGGCTGACCCACTGCTCACCGCCCTGGCTGATCATATCGGTCAGCGCTTCGCCGGCGCACAGCATCTCAGGAGCGTCATGCATATGCGACCTCCCGCAGCACGGCCAGGATGTCATAGCAGGCGCCCATGGTGTGGTAATCGACCTTGCCGGCCGGGCTTTTCTCATCGCTCAGCTTGCGGTTGCGGTAATCCAGGATGCGGAACCAGGCACCGTGCTGGTGATCGACGAAGTGGGTCCAGCTGTAGCACCACAGGCGCTGATACCAGTCCCAGTAGTGGGCCTTGCCGGTGCGGTGCGCCAGCAAGGCCGCCGCCGCCGCGCTCTCGGCCTGCACCCAGAAATACTTGTTGCCGTCGCACACCGTCAGGTCGGGCGCCAGCGAATAGCACAGGCCACCGTTTTCCTCGTCCCAGCCCTGCTCCAGCGCGACCTGGAACAGCCGCTCGGCGGTCGGCAGCAGCCAGCCCATGTCCTGCGCCAGCACACCCGCGCCATGCTGTTCCAGCTGCACCAGCAGCTTGGCCCATTCAGTGAAGTGGCCCGGCTGGTAGCCCCACGGGCGGAACAGGTTTTCCGGATCGTTGAGATTAAACTGCCAGTCGGGCTGCCATTGCTTATCGTAGTGCTCCCAGACCAGGCCGCCACAACGCTGCGCCTGGCGCTGGGTGATGTGGCTGGCGACGGTGTAGGCGCGCTCCAGGTAGCGCCGCTCGCCGGTCGCCTGGTAGGCCGCCTGCAGTGCTTCGCAAGCGTGCATATTGGCGTTCTGCCCGCGGTAGTCCGACAGCACGCGCCAGTCCGGGCTGGCCTCGTCGGCATACAAGCCGGCCTGCGCATCCCAGAACCGCTGTTCCAGCAAGTCAAAGGTTTCCGCGATCCAGGGCCGCGCCTGCTCCAGGCCGGCCATCGCGGCGTGCGCATACGCCAGCAGCACGAACGCCAGTCCATAGGCATGTTGCGTGCCATCGACCACGGTGCGCCCGTCCAGCAGCCAGGCATAGCCGCCGCTGGCGGAATCGCGGTGGCCTTCGCGCAGGAAGCGCAGCGCATGCGCGGCGCCGTCCAGGTAAGCCGGATCATGCAGCTTGCGGTACGCCATCGCATAGGTGAACACGAAACGGGTGCTGCTCACCAGGTGCCGGTGGCGCGTGTCATAGACCGTGCCGTCGTCCTTGAAATAGTGATAGAGGCCGCCGGCGGGATCGATCGCGCGCGGGTGGTAGAACCGCATGGTGTGGCGCACGTGGTCCAACAGCACAGCCGGACTGCGAAAATTCGGGAAAGAGGTCATAGTCAATTCAGGGTTAAGGAGGCTAGTCGTCGCAACTGCTTTCGCGCACGACCAGTTGGACGGGAACGGTGAGATGGGCCTGGCTTTCGTCCGGCTTGTTCAGCAACAGCGCGACGCCGGCGCGTCCCAGCGCCTCCTTGTCCACGCGCACGGTGCTGAGCGGGGGAATCGTGGCGGCGGCGGCGTCGATGTCATCGAAGCCGACGATGGCGATGTCGTAGGGCACCTTGAGCCCCGCGTTCAGGCAGTAATTCATGGCCGCGATCGCGGTGCTGTCGTTGTAGCAAAACACCGCATCGACCGGCTTGGGCAGGCTCAGCAAGCCACGCATGGCTTCCGCCACCGCTTCGTCGTCGTCCCCCATCTCGGGCAACACGACGTCCAGGTTCGGATCGGCCAAGACTTTGGCGTCATACAGCGCCTGGCGGAAACCACGATTGCGCTGCTGGATGCTGTAGTGGGCCAGCGAGCCGCACAACATCGCCACCCGCTTGCGTCCGCAACGCAGCAGGTGCTGCGTGGCCAGGTAGCCGCCACGGAAATTATCCGGATTGACCGAGGTCATGCCGCGCCGGTGCAAGTCCACCAGCACCAGCGGCTTGACCACTTGCTGCAGCGCGTGCAGCACTTCCGGCTCGAAGAAACCGGCGCAGATGATGGCATCGGGCTGATGCAGCCGGATCTGGCCCAGCACCGGTTCCGCCGGGTCGACCGCGATGAACGACAGCGCGATGCCTTCGCGGCGGCAGGCCACTTCGGCGCCGTGCAGCACCGGCGAGAAGAACGGGCTCGACGCCAGCGTGTTGTGCTGGCTGTGCAGCAGGAAGGCGATGCGCCGGATCCGCCCCTGCTTCAGCTGACCAAAGTCATAGCCCATGCGCTGGGCCGCTTCGCACACCACCAGGCGGGTCGCCTCGGTCATGCCGGCCTGGTTCTTCAATGCGCGCGACACGGTGCCGATCGACAGCCCGGTGGCCTCGGCGATGCTGCGCTGGGTGATCTGGCTCATGGGCGCCCTCCCGCGCGGCGGGGCCGGCCAGACTGTCGGCCGAACGGGGAAATCAGGTACATGACGGGGTCTCCTGTTACTTGTTTAATAAACGCTTTTTTCTGCGTTTTCAGGCGCCGGCCGTAGCCGTTTTTTGCGTCTGTTCATAGACAACTTTATAGCAGCCGCGTTTCTGGAGGGTCAATCAAATCCCCCGCTTTGGGGCCAATTTAGGAGGTTTTACTAAACAAGATCCGAGCTCAGCGCTCCAGCACAATCCGCCGCACGTTTTCGTCCGGTAACGTGATGCGCAAGCGCCCGCCCGCCGCATCAAACCGTGCCTCCGGCGCGGGCACGCCATCGAGCCGGACGGCGGCCGGCGCGCTCGCCAGCCCCACCAGCTCGATGGCGCCGATCCGCTGGTAGCCCTGGTTGGGCGGGATCTGCAAGGTCACGCCCTGGGCGTCCTGGATGACGCTGACGGTGCGCGCGGCGCCGGCGCGGTACTGGTAGCCATCGCCGGCATCCTGGAACACATGGCCGCCACCGTCGGCGCCAAGCGCCACCGCAAAGGTCAGCGCGACATCCCGCAAGGCGGCGCTATGCTGCACCACCGGCGCGGTCGGTATGGCGGCGCCGGCGCGGATAAACAGCGGCAAGCGCTCCAGCGGCGCGGCAATCCGCGCCACGGTTCCGCCTTCGTGGCGAACCCCGTCCCACCAGCCGATCCACGCATCACCCTGCGGGAAATACACCTCACGCATGGTCTTACCCTCTTGCAGCACCGGCGCCACCAGCAAATCGCCCCCCAGCAAAAACTGGTCATCGACCAGGCTGGCGCGGACATCGCCCGGGTAGGCGAACCACAATGGCCGCATCGGCGGCGCGCCGGACTGTTCGTGGTCGGCGAATAGCGTGTACAGATACGGCAACAACTGGTAGCGCAGCTCGATGGTGCGGCGGTTGATGGCCTCGTAGGCGGGACCGAAGGCCCATGGTTCGCGCGCGGCGGAAACGTCATTGGAATGGGTGCGGAAGAACGGCGTGAGCACGGCGGCCTGCAGCCAGCGGGCATGCAGTTCCGCCCCCGGACTGCCCATGAAACCGCCGACGTCGGCGCCGACAAAAGGCACGCCCGAGACGGACAGGTTGGTCAGCATCGGTATCGTCAGGGCCAGGTGGCTCCAGGTCGGCGAATTATCCCCGGTCCAGACCGCCGCATAGCGCTGCACCCCGGCAAAGCCGGCACGCGTGAGCACGAAGGGACGCCGCTCCGGTCGCAAGCCACGCAGCCCTTCAAAGCTGGCGCGCGCCATCTGCATGCCATACACGTTATGGTATTGGGCATGGCTGCCCGGCAGGCCATCCCCGGCGTGCCGCGCTGCGAGCGGGAAGGTGTTTTGCGGTCCCAGCGTGATGGCTGGCTGATTGAAGCCATCGGGCGCGAACACGCCCGGCTCGTTCATATCGTTCCAAAATCCGTCCACCCCGAGTTCGAGCGCGGACTGGTAGAGACCGCCAAACCAGGCGCGCGCCGCCGGCGACGTGAAATCCGGAAACGCACAGATGCCGGGCCACACCTTGGCGTGCAGTTCGCCGCCCGCCGCATCGCGGACGTACAGCCCACGGTCGCGGCCACCGCGATAAATCGGATAACCGTGATCAACCTTCACTCCCGGGTCGACAATGGTCACGGCGCGGAATCCGTCCGCGTGCAAGCGCGCCAGCATCCCGGCGGGGTCGGGGAAGGTCGTCCGATTCCACGTAAACACCCGAAAACCGTCCATATGATCGATGTCGAGCGTCAGCACATCGGCCGGTATCCGGCGCTGGCGGAACTCGCGTGCAATGTCGAGTACCTTGTCCTGACTCATATACGACCAGCGCGACTGCTGGTAGCCCAGCGCCCACAACGGCGGCAAGGCGCCGCGTCCGGTCAGCGCGGTGTAGTCGCGCAGCACCCCGGCCGGCGTGCGCCCGGCGCCGCCAGTAAACACATAGTAGTCCAGCTCACCGCCGCTGGCGCCAAAGCTGTAGCGCCGTGGCTCGGTCTTGCCCATGTCGAACCAGCTGCGCCAGGTGTTGTTAAAGAACACGCCATGGCTCTTACCTGCATGCAGGGCGATAAAGAACGGGATCGCCTGATAAGAGGGATCGTGCCCGGCCGGATAATCCGGCACGTCGGCGTTCCACATCACCATGTGCTGCTGGTGGCGCGACAGCGGGAGCGTCTTTTCGCCAAAGCCGTAATACAACTCATAGTCGTCGCGGCGCATCGAGGTTTCGACGGCGCCGGATCGGCGGTCGAATGCCGCCGGCCGGGCCGGGTCCGACGCCTGCACCAGCCGGCCGGCGCTGTCATACACGGAAATTTCCAGTCCAGGCCGGCTGCGCACCGTCACCCGGGTACCACTTGCCGAGCGCAGATGAAGCAAGGCGCCCTGCCGGGTCAGCGTTGCCGGTACGCTCGGCGGCGCGCCGACAATGGCGTACGAGCGGTCCGGCAGGAACGCGCCGTCAGGGCTCAACCGCACCCGCACCGTGTCCGGTGTGGCGAAACCAATCCGCATGCGGGCGCCGCTGGACAGGCGCAACTCGACGCCGTCGGCGGTGGGCGTGGTTTGCAGCACGGCGCCAACCGGTTGCAGCGCTGCCAGCGCCGGTGCCGTCGCCAGCACCAGCAGAACGCCGGCAACGGCCGGCAAGCGGAAAAATAAGCGCATCGCTGCAGCCTTTCCAGAAATGTGTGGGGGGGATGATTACTGCCCGGCCACCGACTGCAGGCGCAAGGCCCGGCGCAACGTGTCCATACTGGCCTTGGCATCGACCCGCAGCAGCACGCGCTCGCCAGGCAGCAAGGTCAGCGCATTGTCGGACAGCGTGGCGTCGAGTTCGCCAAAGTCGATCCAGACGGCGCGCGCCAGCGTGGCCGCCCGCAGTTCCAGCACAACGCCGCCGCCCGCGCGGCGCAGTTGCGCCTGCAGTCCGGGGTCGGGCCATGCGATCTCCTTGGCCGCCTTGAAATACACCAAGCGGCGCGATACCGGCTCGCCTTCGGCGTGCAGCTCGAACACCGCCACAGTGGTGGCCGGGTCGGCGCCGCCCAGCAACTGCTGATCCGTGTACTCGGTCGCCTTCCACGCCGACAAGGGCGCCAACTGGACTTGCCGCTGCTCGTCGCGCAAGACGGCGCCGTCGAGCGACATCACGCGCAGCCGCCATTCACCGCGCACGGCGCGGGGACGGTCGTTGAGCAGGCTGACCGAGGTCGTGCCGCCGGCATCGCGCAGCGCGGCCAGCGCGACCGGCGCAAAGAAGCGCCGTGCATGGAAGTGCAGCGCCTTCCAATGCCCGAACCAGTCCACGCTGGACCAGGACGCCCCCGGCCACACGTCGTTGAGCTGCCAATAGAGCGAACCCATGGTGTAAGGACGGCTGGCGCGGTGGTGCAAGGCGGCCAGTTCTATGCCTTCGGCCTGCATCACCTGGCTCAGGTAGACAAAGCGGGGGAAATCGCGTGGCGGGTCGAATTCGTAGCCCACATATTGCAGCAGGCGCTCATTGCCCTTGCCAGCGAGGAACTTCTGGTGCGCCTCGATCACCGGCGTGGCGAGGCCCTGCTGGCCGCGCGTGGCGAAAGCATCGATGGTGCGCTGCACCGGCCAGGCTTGCAGGCCGTATTCGGACATGAAACGCGGCGTGATCTCGAGGTACTTGTGCGGCGGATGCGCCGGATTGCCCCACACTTCCCAGTAATGCATGTCGCCGCTGGCCGGCGTGTTGGCGACCTCGGCCAGATCGTCGCCGGGCGAACTGGCCCAATAGGCGATGCCGCCGCCCTCCTCGGCCACCACCTGGCGCAGGCCGACACCGAACAGGGCGACGTAGCCGTCCCAGACCCGCTGCGCGAAAGCCGGATCGGCCACCGCCATCGCCTTGCCCGGCCCCCAGTATTTCCAGGCGATTTCTTCTTCATTGTTGCCACACCACAGCGCCAGGCTCGGGTGGTTACGCAAGCGCCGCACCTGGTCGCGCGCCTCGGCCAGCACATTGGCGCGGAAGGCCTCGTCGTAGGCCGGCTGCATGCCGCCGCCGAACATGAAGTCTTGCCAGACCAGCAGGCCCAGTTCATCGGCCAGGTCGTAAAAGTCATCGCTTTCATAGTAGCCGCCGCCCCAGCTGCGCAGGAAGTTCATGTTGGCGTCCCGCGCCGCTTGCAGCACCTGGCGCAAGCGGGTCTTCTGCACCCGGGGCTGGAACATGTCGAAGGGGATGGTGTTCGCGCCCTTGGCAAACAACGGAACGCCATTGACGACAAAGTGGAAGCTCTTGCCCTTGTCGTCGGGATCGCGCCGCAGCTCGATGCTGCGCAAGCCGGTGCGCGCGCCGATGCGGGCCACCACGCCCTGACCATCGGCCAGTTCCAGCTCGTAGCGGTACAGCGCCGCTGCGCCGTAACCGTTCGGGAACCAGCGTTGCGGCCGTTCGATGCGGACCGGCAATTCCATGCGGTTTCCGCCCGCCTGCAGCGGGGCCCGCCGGTGCGCCGCCAGCGTGCGCTTGCCGCCGGGGGTGGTTTGCCACAGGCGCACGTCGTACACACCATCGCGTACCGCCTCCAGCGCCACCACGGCGGCGATCTCGGCGCGCGCGGCCGTCACCTGATCCTGCCGCAAGTGCAGATGATCGATGCGCCCCCGATCCCAGCTGCGCAGCACGACCGGCTTGCCGATGCCCGCCGTCACGTAGCGCGGCCCCCAATCCCAGCCATAGTGATAACCGGGCTTGCGCACAAAATTGGCCGTCATCGCATCGGCCGGCTCGTCGCCATAGGGCGATGGGTAGTTGCCGGCCAGCTTGTGCGGCATCGCCTGCACCTGCGGCAGCAGCCGGGTGATCGGCGAACGCAGTACGATGCGCAGTTCGTTGCCGTGGGCGCGCAACCGCGCGTCCACCGGCAGCCGCCAGGTGCGGAAAGCATTGTCGGTCTCGCGCAGCCGTTCGCCATTGAGCCAGACTTCGGCAAAGGTATCGAGTCTTTCGAACACCAGCTCGCTGCGCGCGGCCTGCCGCATGGCGCGTGGCGCATCGAAGCGGGTGCGGTACTCCCAGTCGGCCAGGCCGATCCATTGCAGACCCGCCTCCGGCGCACCGGTGTACGGATCGGGGATCAGCCGGTGCGCCAGCAGGTCGGTATGCACGGTGCCGGGCACCGCCGCCGCACGCCATGGCGCCGCCTCGGGATGTGCGGCGAGTTGCGCGTTGCCGGGAACCATACGGAAAGTCCAGCCCCGCTCGAGGGCCAGTTCCCGCACGTCCCCCGCCACGGCGTGCGCCGCCGCCAGCAGCAGGCAGGCGCCGGCGAGGATGCAATGGCGGATCCGGTCGCCTGTCTTCATGGAAATCTCCTGATGCAATCAATGACACGGCCGCCGCCGCTGCCGGCACCGCAGTGCCGACAGCGGTAATGGCGCCTTAGAACTTGTAGTTCAGTCCCATGTAGGCAACCCGCCCGGTGTAGCCGCTGGCGTAGTAGCGCAGCTTGGTGTCATTGCCCAGATGCGAACGTCCCTCCTCCTTGGTCAGGTTCAGCACCGACGCGCTCAGGCTCAGTTGTTTGCTGAGGTTGTACGCCAGGTTCAGGTCGACCTGGCTGTACGGCTCTTCAAACACGTTCAAGCCGTTAACCAGGCCCCCCACCACTTCGCCGCGACGGTTGTAGGACACGCGCGCCAGGTATTGCTCGGTCTCATAGAACAGCGTCAGGTTGAGCTGGTTCTTGGCGCTGCCGACCAGCGGCGACTTGCCGATGTCGGTGCCGTCGGCCAGCTTGATGGCAGCCTGGTTGGTCTGGTTGTAGGTGAAGTTGAATTGCGCGCCAAGACCGGAAGCGAGCGTGTGCTGCGCATACAGTTCAATCCCCTGCGACACCCCGTTGCGGCCACCCGCGCTGGTCGAATAGCTCTGCACCACCACGCTCTTGCCGGCCACCTCCATGGTCACATCGCGCACCACCGGCACCGTGAAGTTGCTGACATTTTTACGGAACAAGCCAGTACCCAGCACCGAGCCGCGCTGGAAGTACCACTCCAGCCCCAGGTCAAACTGGGTGGCCTTGTAGGGTTCGAGTTGCTTGTTGCTGCCGGCGCCGAACCAGCCTTGCTTGTCGCCACCGCCGATCAGGCGGCGGTCGTTGACGTATTCCTGGCTGAAGTACTGCAAGCCGCCCGGCGCGGCGATGTCGCCATAACTCGGCCGCGCCACCACCTTGGAGGCGGCCGCGCGCAGCACCAGGTCCTTGCTGACGTCATAGGCCAGGTTCATGCTCGGCAGCACATCGGTATAGCTGCGATCAAGCGAGCTGACCACATACGACGAGGTCCGCGCGCTGCTGTCCGGCAACCTGGTAAAGCCGCTGGTGCAGCCGGAACCGGCCGGTGCGCCGATGGCCGGCAAGCCGCCCGCCAGGCATGGCGCCGGTGCGCCGTTGGCGCCGTTATAGAAGTAGTCGTTATAGCTTTCGACCTGATCGGTCGAGTCAGCGTGCTGCCGGGTGCGCACCAGGCGCAGGCCAAGATTGCCGCGCAGACGTTCGGTCTTGATATTGGCCTGCAAATACGTCGCCGCAATCTTCTCGCGTACGTTGTAGACAAAGTTGTCTTCGTTGCGGGTCTGCATCTGGCCGTAGGTCTGGTCCAGGTGGGCGATGTAGGCCGGATAGTTCAGCGCCGGATAGGCGCTGGCGCTGATGCCGCCGGCCAGGTTGCCCAGAGAACTCGGCTGCAGGAACTGCGCCTGGAACTTGCTGGCGGTCGGGTCGCAACCCGCCTGGTAGCGCTTGTCGTAGTTGGCCGGGTCAGCGCCCTTGCAGACCCAATAATTATTACCGGTGCTGCGATGGGTGCCGCCGTCGCGGTACTTCAGGCCGAACTGCAGGTTGTCGAGCCAGTTGCTGTCGCTGTGCCAGGTGAGGTCGGCCTGCGCGTAGTTCTGGTGGGTCTGGTTCCGGGTCCACGACGACGAGGTCGAGCCCAGATCGATTTCACCGATGCCCTTTTGCAAGTTGGCCAGCAACTCCGGCGAGAACGTCATGCTGGGGGTGCCCAGCGTGCTCCAGGCGCTGGCGGAATTGCCCAGCGTCCAGCTGCCATCGGCATTTTGCAAGCGCGGCTTGACCGGCATGGTCATTTGCATCTGCGGTCCACCGCTGGCCCAGGTGCGGCCGAACTTGAAATTGCCGTCCAGCGACTGGCCACGCCATTCCACTTCGACATCCGCCGTCTGCGACAGGGCGCGCTCGCGGTTATAGCTGCCGGTGATCTGCGGCGTTGGAATGGTGCAGTCGTCCGGACCGAAGCCGCCGGTATTGCTCAAGCCCCCCGCGGCGGCCTGGGCGCCGCTGCAATAGTACTTCTTGCCGGGATGCATGCTGTATTGCGCGCCGGTGACGACGGTGCCGCTCGGGTCGAAGCTCAGGCCGTCGAGCATGCGGCCGCCGGGCCAGTTGCCATCACCGTCATAACGGGCGATGTTCCATTCAGGCACCTTCAAGCTGTTGGTCTGGGAATCCTGCGACAACTGGAAGCGGAAGTAATTGGCGGTCAGGCTCAGGTTGCGCAGCGGTTTGAACTGCACCGTCGCCTGGGCGCCCTTGCGCTCGCGCTCCTCCGTTTTGACGTTCAGGTTGACCGAGGTCGGCATCATGAAGTTGGTGTAGTACTTGCCGTTCTGGTCATAAAAACCGGATTGCCCCCACCAGTAGCTGTCCATGCCGGACGGCTTGCCATTGACATCGGTGGCCGGGTGCGCCTTGTAGCTGTCGGCGTACCATTGCCAGTTTTCCGTGCTCGCGCCCATGGTGCGTGTGGTGCGCTTTTGCTGCGTATAGCCAACCAGGACGCCCAGCCGGTTATCCTGGTCGTGCCACGCGTATTGGCCGGAGAATTGGCCGTCCGCTTTCTTGGTGGTGTCGGCCCAGGTGCCATCGACCGCGGCAAAGCCACTGTTGGCCTTGACTTCCAGCGGTCGGCGCGTGCGCAGGATCACCGTGCCCCCTACACCGCCTTCGTCGAGGCGGGCTTCCGGCGTCTTGTACAGCTCGGCGCCGGACAGCATGTTCGCCGGCATCAGCATGTAGTTGAAACTACGGGTTGGATCGCCGTTCGATTCCGCCGTGGCGATGTAGTTGCCATTCAACTGGGTCAAGGTCAATTCCGACGACAGGCCACGAACGCTGACGTTCTTGCCCTCGCCGCCGCTGCGCTCGACCACCACGCCCGGCACGCGCTGCAACGCGTCCGCCACGTTTTTGTCCGGGAACTTGCCGATATCCTCGGCCGTGATGACTTCCACGATCGCATTGGCTTCGCGTTTCTGGTCCAGGCTCTTATCGATCGCATAGCGATAGCCGGTCACGACCACCGCCACCGCCTGCTGCGCGGCGGCCTTCTGCTCGTCCGCCTTGTCGGCCGCCGGCCCGGTGGCCCCGGTCTGCGCCTGTGCCGTGGCAATGCTCAGCAGGGCGATGCTGACCGCCATGGCGATGGGCGTAACGCGGCAGCGGTTCTGCCATGCGAGGGGATGGGTTTTGAACGTCATGATGTCTCCTGGTTGGGCCCGATGGGGCTTGTTGTAGTGGTCAGCTCAAGGTGCAGCGCGGTGCGACGCCTGGCGCCCGGTCCGTCTCTTGTCGGCGGATCCGCCCGGAACAGATGTCCGGGTGCGCAAGGCTGGATTTGCGGCACATGCCGGGCGATTTACTAAACAGCCACTTGCATGTCGATTGGGATTAAATTCCAATGAGGAAAATTTATAGAGAATCCCC
>JAIENA010000206.1 GCA_019751755.1 Burkholderiaceae bacterium
GCGCGCGAACGCCTGCACCGGCTGTGCGATAGCGCCACGTTCGAGGAATTCATCGGTCCCGCCGAGCGTATCGTGAGTCCGCACCTGACGCTGCTGGGCGTCCCCGCGTCGCTGGACGACGGCGTCGCCGTGGGCCGCGCGCAACTCGATGGCCGGCCCGTGTTCGTGGCGGCCCAGGACGGCGGCTTCATGGGCGGCGCGGTGGGCGAAGTGCATGGCGCCAAGCTGACCGGCCTGCTGCGCCGCGCGCTGGTGGAACAGCCGCAGGCGGTGTTGCTGCTGGTCGATTCGGGCGGGGTGCGCCTGCAGGAAGCCAATGCCGGTCTGATCGGGATTGCCGAAGTACTGCGCGCCGTACTCGACGTGCGCGCCGCCGGCATCCCGGTGCTGGCACTGGTGGGCGGCGCCAACGGCGCCTTCGGCGGCATGGGCATTGTGGCGCGCTGCGCCAACACCGTCATCATGTCGGCACCAGGACGCCTTGCCATGTCGGGCCCGGAAGTCATTGCATCGGCCCACGGCGTCGGGGAATTCGATGCGCGCGACCGCGCGCTGGTGTGGCGCACCACCGGCGGCCAGCACCGCCACCTGCTGGGTGACTGCCAGGTGCTGGTCGACGACGATATTGCCGCGTTCCGCGCGGCGGCCCTGGCCGCGATCGACACCGTGCGCCAGACAGGCGGCGCCACTTTATCGCTGGCCGCGCTGGAACGCGAGCACGCGATGCTGGCCGACCGCATCACCCGCTTTGGCGCCCTGCACGACCCGCGTGACATCTGGGCCGCGCTGGGCGTGCCCGATGCCGACGCGGTGCCGATGCAAAGCACGGCGGCGTTCAATGCGATGGTGGACAGCTTGCCGCAGGCCGAAGCACATGCGCCTGGCGCCGGCGTGCCGGGTGATGACAACGCCGGCGGGCGCCTGCCAGGTGCGGCAGCACGGCCGGTCGCCGCCCGGCCCGACACTGGTCAGTCCGAAGCCGGCGTTGCGGCTCACTGGCAAGGCGTGGCCGCCAGCCTGTTCCCGCAAGGCCACAGCATCGAACAACACGGCATGCTGCTGCGCGGTAGCGCGCAGGTCAACGGCAAGCCGGTGGCAGTGGTCGGCACCTGCGGCCACACCGAGATCGGCGTTGAGATCGCGCTGGCGCAGGCGCGCGCGGTGCTGGACACGGTGCGCGGCCAGCCGGGGCGTCCCATCATCGTGCTGGTCGACACGCAGGGGCAGCGCCTGCGCCACCGCGATGAAATGCTGGGCATCCACAGCTATATGGCGCACCTGGGCCAGAGCATCGACCTGGCGCGCCGCCGTGGCCACAAGGTACTGGCGCTGGTCTATGGCCAGGCGCTGTCGGGCGGATTCGTCACCAGCGGCCTGATGGCCAATGCCTGCTATGCACTGCCGCAAGCGGCCATTCGCGTGATGGCGCTGGCGGCCATGGCGCGCATCACCAGAGTGCCGCTGGCGCGGCTGGAACCATTGGCCGCCACGCACCCGGTGCTGGCGCCGGGTCCGGAAAATTACCTGCGCATGGGCGCGCTGACAGCGATCTGGGAAGCGCCTGCGATGCATGCGGCCCTGATCATGGCGCTGCACGATTGTCCGCAACAGGATTTCCGGGCGGCCTTGGGAGCCAAGCGCGGCGGGCGCACGCTGGCCGCCGCCGTGATCGACGCCATCGTCGAAGGACGCCCTGTCCATCTGCGATAACGTCCGCCGCCATGCCTTACTGTACAAGACTGCCGGCTGGCAAACCGCGCACGGCAACCATGCCGGATAGCCGGATAGCCGGCGGACTGCGATGATTGGCGGCTCGAAAAATGACGGGTGCGCGCCAGCGCGTTACTGGCCCCGGTTGGCTTGCTGGGCCCAGTTCATGATGCCGCGGGCATCCATCGCCCCCGGCTGGCGCGCCACTTCGCGGCCCCCCTTGAACAGCGCCAGCGTCGGGATGCTGCGGATCGCATAGCGGGCCGCCAGGTCTTGCGCTTCCTCGGTATTAACCTTGACCACGCGGAACATCGGTTCCAGCCCCATCGCGGCCTGTTCGAAGAACGGCGCCATCTGGCGGCACGGGCCGCACCACGGCGCCCAGAAATCCACCAGCACCGGCAAATCGCTGCGGCTGATGTGCTTGTCGAAGCGCGCGCTGCCGAGCTCAACCGGCTTGCCGCCAAACAATTCGCGGTGGCAGGCACCACAGGTCGGCGTGTGGGTCAGTTTCACGGCAGGGACGCGGTTCACCGCATCGCAGTGGGGACAAACGATATGGAGGTTGTCGGGGACTGGGGCTTGCATGATGGATACGCTTCCGGTTAAAAATGCCGCCAATGTAACAGAAACGCACCTGGTCAGCAGCGCTGCCCTGCCGCGTCATTTTTCAGGATGCCCCGCACATTGGTGACGGCCAGGCAGGCATTGAGTGCGATCAGCGCCCACGCGCCGTCGTGCCAGCCCCACGCGACCCACATGGCATTGCTGGCCAGGAAAATCCAGAATCCCGCCCGCCGCCGCCGCGCCGCCATCGACGCCACCAGCCACGCGGCCAGCAAGGACGCCGCCATTGCCGGCCACTGCAACCATTCCAGCCAGTTCAGCCACTCTAGCCACTGCGTCATCGCCGCCCTCCCTGGGTGTGATGCGCAGTCTAGCGGGCCATCCGTTCAGGCGGCGCGCGCCAGCGGCGCCGCAGCGCCCTGGTAATCGGCCAGGCAGCGCAGCAGACGGCCAGTGAACACACCGTTGCACAGGCCAAACAGGGCGCAGGCCGTCAGCGCGAACCCGCTGTGGTGGGCCAGCGTCGGCTGCATGCCCAGCGCCGCGCCCACCACATATTTCCCGATAAACACCGCCATCATCAGCGCCAGCGGGGTCCAGCTGCCACGCAAGTGCACGGTGCGCGTGGCACGGTCCACTGCCGTCACCTGGTTGCCGGACCAGCGCCACGCCAGCACCGCGCCCGCCGCCATGGCCGCCAACCACGTCACGGCCAGCATGGCGCCGCCATCAAAGCGCCCGACCAGACTGGTCAGGCCCAGCGCCAGCATCACGGCCGGCACGATAAACAGGCTGCGGTACGACACCACCCGGCCACGGCTGGCGGCCACCCCGCGCACCACCAGGAAACCGAGGATGATCCAGACATAGATCGGGGTGTGGCTGATGATTTGCTGCAGCATGGTGTGCTCCGTACAGTGGGTTGCGATGGAGACACTTTGCCCGTGGTCGACCGTGGCGACCAGTCAGATGCGACGAAACCGCCCAATCCGGGAGCGAAACTGGTTAAATCAGGATGGCAAGCGGTACAACAGATTTGTATCGGCTGTGTAAATCGGCATCCCATGGCATTTCTGATATGAAATACTATGCGGCTTCTCAACCAGGAGTTGCCCTGATGAAACCGATTGCCCGCTTCGCCCCGATCCTGCTGCTGGCCCTGTCCTCCGCCTATGCGCAGCAAGCCGCCGAATCCAAAGCCGACGCCAAAGCCGATGCCAAGCCTGCCGCGTCGGCCCCGTTCGAGCGGGCACTGAAGGCCGAATCGGCCGTCACGAAGACCGCGCAAGTGACCATCAAAGGCAAAGTCGTGCCGTACAAAGTGACGGCCGGCACCCAGCCCGTGTGGGACAAGGATGGCAAGGTGATCGCATCGCTGTTTTACACCTATTACCAGCGCAGCGATGTGGCGGACAAGAGCAAACGGCCGCTGGTGCTGTCGTTCAACGGCGGCCCCGGCTCGGCCTCGGTCTGGATGCATGTGGCCTACACCGGCCCGAAAATGCTCAATATCGACGATGAAGGCTACCCGCTGCAGCCGTATGGCGTGCGCGACAATCCGCATTCGATCCTGGACGTGGCCGACATCCTGTTCATCGACCCGGTCAACACCGGCTTTTCCCGCATCCTCGACCCGAAGGCCGACCGCGCCACCTTTTTTGGCGTGAACGCGGACGTGACCTACCTGGCCGAATGGCTGAACACCTTTGTCTCGCGTGAAGGCCGCTGGACCTCCCCCAAATACCTGATCGGCGAAAGCTATGGCACCACCCGGGTGGCGGGCCTGGCGCTGGAATTGCAAAATGCCCAGTGGATGTACGTCAATGGCGTGATCCTGGTCTCGCCCACCGAACTGGGCCTGAAACGCGATGGCATCGTCGGCGATGCGCTGAACCTGCCTTACTACACGGCCACCGCGTGGTATCAGAAAAAGTTGCCGGCCGACTTACAGGCACGCGATTTACAAGACGTGCTGCCGGAAGCGGAAGCGTTTACGGTCGATGAGCTGATCCCGGCACTGGCCAAGGGCGGCTTCCTCGACGCGCAAAAGAAAGCGCAGATCGCCGCCAAGGTCGCGCGCTACGCCGGCATCAGTGAAAAAGCCGTGCTGCAGCATAACCTCGTGATCCCCACCGATTTCTACTGGAAAGAACTGCTGCGCGACCAGGGCTACACGGTGGGTCGCCTCGATTCGCGCTACAAGGGCATCGACAAGACCGACGCCGGCGACAAGGTCGATTACAACGCGGAACTGACGTCGTGGCTGCATTCGTTCACGCCGGCCATCAACCATTACCTGCGCGACGTGCTGCAATACAAGACCGACATCAAGTACAACATGTTCGGTTCGGTGCACCCGTGGGACAACAAGGGCGACACCACGGGCGACAACCTGCGCAAGGCGATGGCCATGAATCCGTACATGAAGGTCATGGTGCAGTCCGGCTATTACGATGGCGCCACCACCTATTTCGATGCGAAATACACGATGTGGCAACTGGACCCGAGCGGCAAGATGCGCGACCGCCTGCGTTTCGAGGGCTACCGCAGCGGCCACATGATGTATTTGCGCTCGGAAGACCTGGTGAAATCCACCGATGACATCCGCGACTTCATCCGTTCAAGCACCCCGGCCGCCAACCAGCCGGCCAAATACTAAGCCCTGTGGGGCCGCTGCAACGGCGGCCTGTATTTCCGATAAAAGTTACTTAATTAGCATGTCTTTCATGTAAGATTGCTGCCGCTCATTGTCGAGCGGAAAGCGTCAGGATCAGAACATGCATGCGGAACTCCCGAAAAAAGGCGCCCTGGCGTCCTTCAAGACCTTCGTCGCTGAATACGCGATGATCGTCATCAGTATCCTCACAGCGCTGGCGCTGGAACACGCGGCGCAAAGCTGGCACCGCAGCCACCTGGCGCACGAGGCCGAGGTGCGCATCGAGGCGGAACTGGCGGAAAACCTGAAGGAATTGCGCGAAACGCGGGCGCACAATGCCAAGGAATTGAAACGCCTGCAGGCATTCCGTGAGATCTTGCGGGATGCGGTGATCGTCAAACGGGACAGCTCTGGTCAAGAGCAGCAAGACCAGTTGACGGATCTGAGAAAGCGCCTCGAAGCCTTGCCTGGCGGCTCCAATATCAGCTACAGCATCAAGACCCCGACCTTGCGGCGCGAAGCCTGGGAAGTGGCGGTGGCCAGCCAGGCCGCCAGTTGGATCCCTGCCGATCAATTGCGACGTTTGTCCATCGCGTACGCCCAGCAGCGCGATGTGGCGCCGCTCTTGAGTAACGCCGTCCTGTCCGTGGCCAGTCCCAGTACTCAGCACACGCTGGCGGAAATTCGGCTCGGTAAGGTCAGCAATGCCGACCAGTATTACCTGATCTCGCAACTATGCGATTCGCTGGACCTGGTGCAAGCATCGCTTGGCAGCATGGAAACCGCGATTACCGGCAAGGCGGGCGCCTGACGCCCGCTACGCAGCCAACGGCACATTGACATTGAGTCGTCCGCACCCGCGGCGACGATAGCAGCATGCTCACAAAGGCGAATTTCAATCGGTGCGCCCGGCGCCCTGCCACACCACGGCCTCGTCCACCGTATACAGCTGACACGGCTGCGCACTCTTGGACTGGCACGCGGCCAGCGCACTGCGGCGTGGATCCTCGCCTTCTTCCGCCCAGCCCCACGCGCCCGTCGGCGACACGGCAAACGCGCGCGGCGTTTGCAGCTGCAGGAAATCTTGATATGCAGCACGGCCGTTGGCGGCCAGGTAGGGCAAGGCCGACACATCGTCCAGCGCCGCGTAATGGCTGGGCGCCTGCACACCGGGATCAGCCAATGCATAGCGTTCTTCAAATGGCATGCCGATGCGCGCCAGGAAGCGCGCCGCTTCCGGCAGCCATACGGCTTCACCGTCGCGGCTGGCCAGCATGGTGTGCGCATCGCGCTTGAACGGGCCGAACGCCACCAGTTCGGCCCGCCCGCCGGCGCCGGTATAGGCCTGGTGCAGGCGGTCCGCCAGCGCGGGCGGGAAATACTGGTCATTGGCGCCATACATCCACAGGCTGGCGACCTTGCCGCGCCGGCCATATTCGCCAAAGGCGCGCACCAGCGCCTGCTGCCAGTCGCAATTGCCGCCCATCATTTTCAAGCCGCCCGCGAAATTCATCACGCCGCGCACGCCGGGCACCGCCTGCGTGGCCAGCGCCATCGTCGCCAGCCCGCCATACGATTGCCCCGCCACCACGATGCGCTGGGCGTCGACCCAGTTCTGGCGGCGGGCATAGCGAATCACGTCGCGCACATCATTGGCTTGCGTATAGCCATTGGCCGTCATATTGCAGCCATGTTCAATGTAGTTGCCCGTCGATTGTGCAAAACCGGTGCGCATTGGCACCATCACCGCATAACCGCGCCGCACGAAGGCGCTGGCCATAAACACAAAGCGGTCGCGCGACTGCAATTTCGGGTCGCCCGCCGCCTTGCCGTGGTTGATCACCAGCAAGGGGAAAGGACCCGGACCGTCCGGTTTATACACCGTGGTTTCCAGCGTCACCGCCAGGCTGGGCCCGGCCGGGACACGGATGATGTCCTCATTTAAATGCGTGCTCGATCGCGGCAGCGCGGCGGCCAGCGGCACGGCGGCCAGTGCGGGGACAGCGAACAACATGGCCAGGGCGGCGGCGCAGCGTCGGATGGCGGCAAGCATGTCGATGATTCGATCCGGAAATTGATTGTGGCAAAGAATCCCGATCATGCCGCCGGCCTTTTCCTAAGGCAATGCCAGAAGGGAAATTTCCGCGACTTTATTCGGCCACCGGGCGCGCCTCACCGCTGCCATTGACATAAAGTAAGCATATCGTCACACTTCCTTGACGCCACCAGGAGGCATGCCATGCAAGATGAGGTGCAGGTCAATGAGGACGACAGCAATGACCGCCAGTTCGTCAATGCGCTGGCGCGCGGGCTGGAATTGCTGCGCTGTTTCGGTCCGGCCGATTTGTTGCTGAGCAACGCGGACTTGTCGCGCCGCACCGGCCTGCCCAAGCCCACCGTCTCGCGCCTGACCTATACACTGACCCGGCTCGGCTATCTGCACTATGCCCAGGCCAGCGGCAAATACCAGTTGGGCGCCGGCGTGCTGGCGCTGGGCTATCGCATGCTGTCCTCGCTCGATCTGCGCACGCTGGCGCGCCCGCTGATGCAGGAACTGGCCGAACATGCGCAAGCGACGGTGTCGCTGGGCACCCGCGACCGCCTCAGCATGGTGTATGTGGAAACCTGCCGCAGCAGTTCCCACGTCACGCTGCGGCTCGATGTCGGCGCCCGCATCCCGCTGGCCACCACCGCGATGGGCAAGGCGCTGCTGTGCGTGCTGCCGGACGCCGAGCGCGACCAGATCCTCGATCTGGTGCGCCAGCGTGACCCGAACAACTGGCCGCTGGTGCGGGTTGCGGTCGAGCAAGCGCAGCGCGACTACCAGGAGCGCGGTTTTTGCATGTCGGCCGGCGAATGGCAGGGCGACGTGCACGCGGTCGGCGTGCCGGTGGCCGGCATCGGCGGTGAACAACTGATGGCGTTCAATTGCGGCGGTCCTTCGTACCTGTTGCCACGCGACCGCCTGGAAGACGACGTGGGGCCCCGGCTGGTAAGACTGGTGCGGCAAATCAATTGCAACCTGGGCCGCGAAAATTAACGACAAAGACCACATGAGCAAACCCCGCGTTTCCGCCCTTTCCAGCGTTTCCCGCGTTTCCCGCGTTGCCCGCGTTGCCCGCCCGGCCGTACGGCGCCCGCTGCTGGCGACTTTGCTGGCCGCCGCCAGCCTTGCCATCAGCCCCGCCTTTGCCGCTGAATTTTTGGTCGGCACCGAATTGCCGCTGACCGGGGCGCTGGCGCGCGTCGGCAATGGGATGCATGAAGGCGTCCATGTCGCCGCCGAGGTGTTCAACAAGAGCAACGGCAAACATAAAATCCGGCTGCTCAGCGTCGACGATGAATCGACGCCGGCCAAGGCCATCGCGGCGGTGGAAAAACTGGCCAGCCAGGGCGTGGTGGCGATCACCGGCGGCTACGGGTCCAACAATATCGCCCCGGCGGCGGAAGCGGCCAACCGCCTGAACCTGGTCTACATGACGTCCGGCGGCGTCGATGACAGCCTGGTGTCGGCCGGCCGCAAGAATTTTTTCCGCATCACCAACACGGCCGGCTATGAGCGCGCGGTACTGGGCCTGATCGGCGACATGGCAGCGAAGTCGGTTGCCATCGTCTATTCCACCAAGGACGCCACCACCGATCTCGCGCTGTCGGTGCAAAAGGCACTGGCGGCCGGCGGCGTGCGCGCCACCGTGCATTCCTTCGATCCCGCCATCACCGACTTCAAGCCCATCATCAATAAAATCCGGCTGCAAGACCGGCCGGACGTGATCCTGATGGCCGGCTATGAAAATGACTACGTCGGCATCCTGCGCGCGGCGCGCGTGCTGAAACCATCGGTCAAGGCCATGATCGGGGTCTGGTCGCTGGCCACGCCGAAAATGGCGGCCGAATTTCCAGACCTGATGCCGCACGTGTATGGCACGGCGCTGCTGCCCTTCCCCGCCTCGTTCGAGTCGGCCGACGGCAAGGCGTTTGCCGACACCTACCGCCAGTTGTACCGCAAGCAAGCCGATTACCTCGGGCAGTTCGGCTATGTGCAGGGCATGCTGCTGTTCGAAGCCATCGCGCGCGCCTTTGACCAGGGCACGCTGGCCAAGGGCGGCATTGCCGATGAATTGCGCAAGACCGACCGCGAGACCCTGATCGGGCGCGTCCAGTTTGCCGCCAATGGCGACAACCCGCACTTCGTGCACCGCATGGGCCAGCACCAGGACAAAAAGATCGTGATCGTATGGCCAAAACAGCACGCCACCGGGGCAAAACACTATCCGGGCGTGCCATGGTGATGGCGCTGCTGCCGGCATGCCACAACCGGCTGTCACGACAGGCTGTTGTGACGAACTTCCATGACGGCTTGGCATGACTGAACTACTGCTCCAGGCACTGTATTCCGGCTTGCTGCAGGGCGGCGCCTATGCGCTGATCGCACTGGGGCTGGCGCTGGTGTTCGGCACCATGAAAATCATCAACCTGGCGCACGGCGAACTGGTGCTGATGGCGGCCTATGTCGCCTATGCCGCCGAATCGACGCTGGGCTGGCACCCGCTGGCCGCCATCGTGCTGGCACTGCCCGCCACCGGCGTCACCGCCGCCGCCATGCACTGGACCGTGTCGCGCATCCGCGCCGACCGCGAAATCAATTCCCTGCTGCTGACCTTCGGCTTTGCCGTGGTGCTGTCCAACGGTTTCCTGATGCTGTGGCGCGCCGACGTTCACAGCACCGCGTCGGCCTGGCTGCAGGATGCGCTGGTGCTGGGGCCCCTGTACAGCATGCACAGCGAAGCGCTGTCGTTCGCCATCAGCGCGGCGCTGCTGGCCGGCTTGTGGTGGTGGCTGGCGCACAGCTGGCAGGGCCGCGCGCTGCGCGCGGTGGCGGCCAACCGCGACGCCGCCATGCTGATGGGCATTCCACCCGGCCGCACCGAGTTACTGTCGTTTATGCTGGCCGGTGCGCTGGCCGCCTGTGCCGGCGTGGCGCTGTATTGCTACGGCGTGATCCAGCCCGCGCTGGGTGGCGCGTTGACCGTCAAGGCCTTTATTATCACGGTGCTGGCCGGACTGGGTTCGATTCCGGGCGTGCTGGCGGCCGCCATCCTGCTGGGCATATGCGAAGCGCTGACCGTGACCCTGGCCAGTTCGGCGTTGCAGGAACTGACCGGCATGGTGCTGTTCCTGGTGGTGCTGTTCGTGCTGCCGAACGGCTTGTTCGGCGCGGTCCGGCGGCGCGGATGACGGCGCGCCGCGATGGTGTGGCGCGGTGTCGCCGCGCTGCGATGATGAGGCCAACATGAACCGGCTGCGCCACCACGCCGGTGTCCTCGCCGCGCTGGCCGCGCTGGCGGCCCTGCTGCTGGCGTGGGGTGGCAATCCGTATGTCATGAGCATCACCATCGCCGCGCTGATGACGGGCGGTGTGGCACTGGCATGGGCGCTGCTGGGCAACCTGGGCGGCATGGTCAGTTTCGGCCACGCGGCCTTTGTCGGCGCCGGCGCCTATGTCTCGGCGCTGTGCACCGTGCGCCTCGGCGTGCCGGTGCCCCTTGGCATCGTGCTCGGTGCGCTGGGGGCCGCCGTCAGCGCCATCGCCATGCTGCCCGCGCTGCGCCTGCGCGGGCCCTACTTCGCGCTGGCGATCCTGGCCTATGCGCATATTTTCCGCATCATCGCCACAGAGTGGAGCTCGCTCACGCGCGGCGCCGCCGGGCTGTCCGGCATCCCCGCGCTGCCGGTGCTGCCGGGGCTGGAGCCGAAGGCCTCGGCCTGCCTGCTGGCGGGCTTGCTGGTGCTGGGCTTTGCGCTGGTCTACCGCACCATCCGCGCCAGCCACGCGGGCCTGGCGCTGCGCGCCATGCATGACAGCGAAGACGCCACCCGCGTACTGGGCGTCAACAGCACCTTGCTGAAAGGCTTGATGCTGCTGGTGTCGAGCGCGATGGCGGGCGCCATCGGCGCCTTCAACGTGCATTACATCGGCTTCCTGGAACCGGACTACGCGTTCGGCGCGATGTGGGTAACGTTGCCGATCGTCGCCGCGATCTTTGGCGGCTACCGCACGCTGGCCGGGCCGGTGATCGGCGCGCTGGTGGTGTCGCTGGCCGACCAGTTGCTGTTCAAGGAATGGCTGCCGATCGGCCACCAGTTCCTGCTGGGGGTATTGCTGGTGGCGATGATCCTGGCCCACCCATCGGGCCTGCTGCCGCTGGCCGGCCAGGCGCTGCGGCGCCTGCGTCCCGGTGGCAGCGCCAAAGGCGGTGGCCATGCTTGAATTGGACCGCTTGCGCGTGTGTTTTGGCGGACTGGCCGCGCTCGAAGGCGTGACCCTGTCCGTGCATGCGGGGGAAATACTGGGCTTGATCGGCCCCAATGGCGCCGGCAAAACCACGCTGTTCAACGCGATTTCCGGCCTGGTGCGCGCCGCCGATGGCAAGGTACGCCTGCAGGGCAAGGACATCACGCGCATGCCGATGCACCAGCGCGCGCGCCTCGGCGTCGGCCGCACATTCCAGGCGCCGCAACCACTGCACGGCTTGAGCGTAAGGGAAAACCTGGTGGTGGCGCAGCACTATGGCGCCGGCCAACGCGATCCGGCCCGGCTGGAGGCGATCTTGCACCTGACCGGCCTGGCCGCCAAGGCGGACGCCGATGCGGCGGGCGGCCTGGCGCTGGCCGAACTGAAGGCGCTGGAAGTGGCCAAGGCGCTGGCCACCAATCCGCGCCTGCTGCTGCTCGACGAAGTGCTGGCGGGGCTGGAAACCGCCGGCCGGCAGCGCTTCATCACCATGCTGCAAGGCTTGCACCAGCATTTCAACGTGGCGATCATCATCATCGAACATGACATCGCGGCGATCCGCACGCTGTGCCCACGGGTCGCGGTACTGGACGCCGGCCGCCTGATTGCCCAGGGGCCGCCCGAGCTGGTGCTGCGCGAGCCGGCCGTGATCGCCTGCTATACAGGCACCGGCCCCGGCAACACCGCCGCCGCGGAGGCGTCCCATGGCTGATGGGCTGACCGTGACCGGGGTGCGCGCCGGCTATGGCGCCATCAATGTGCTGTGGGATGTGTCGCTGACGGCAAAGGCGGGCGAGCTGACGGCGATTATCGGCCCCAACGGCGCCGGCAAAACCACCCTGCTGCGCGCCATCATGGGCTTGTTGCCGCTGGGCGGCGGCACGGTGAGCCTGGGGCCGCAGCGGCTCGACCGGTTGCCGACCTGGCGCCTGGCGCAAGCCGGGATTGCCTTGATTCCCGAAGGGCGCATGCTGTTTGACGCCATGAGCGTGGAAGACAACCTGCTGATCGGCGCGTATCCGACCGCCCAGCGCGCGCACGCCGTGCGGCGGCTGGCGGCGGCCTACGCGATGTTCCCGAAATTGCGCGAACGGCGGCGCCAGCTGGCCGGCTCGCTGTCCGGCGGCGAAGCGCAGATGCTGGTGCTGGCGCGCGGCCTGATGGCCGATCCCAAGGTGCTGCTGGTCGATGAACCGTCGCTGGGCCTGGCGCCGGTGGTGGTCGATGAACTGTTTGGCGTGCTGGCGCGGTTGCGCCACGAAGGCTTGACCATTGTGCTGGTGGAACAGCATACGGAACGGGCGGTGGCGATTGCCGACCAGGTGCACCTGATGCAAAGCGGGAAAGTCGTGCTGTCGCGGCGCGCGGCGGAGGTCAACCTGGCGCAGTTGCACGAACAGTATTTCGGCCTTTCCTGAACGTCTCTGCTGTCTTCTTTGCTGGCGTATTTCCTGGGGTCATGCGGGCGACCTCATCGTGCGCCTTATGCTACAACGCTTGCTACAGCATTCCGGGAGCATGCATGACCGACGAGGAACAACGCCGCACCGAACGCCGCCAGCGCGACCGCAACGGGAATCCGCGCTACCTGGATCCCGGCGAGACCATCTTGAGCCTGTGGGGCCGCGTGATCACCGCGCGCTACCGGCGGCTGGCCGCGTCGCTGGCCAGCCGGGTGATGCAAAAGCCGCTACGGATCGGCATTTCGGCCCGTATTTTCCATCCGGAAGCCGGCGCCACCGGCTTGCGCAGCAAGAACCTGCAATACCTGGAAGAGTCGATCGCGCACTGGGTCATGACGCGCGACGTGCTGGTCTTCATGGTCCCCACCGTCAATACCGACGGTCTGATCCACCCGTCGAACATCCAGCTCAGTGATTACGCTGAACATCTGGACGGCCTGGTGCTGCAAGGCGGCGCCGATGTGTCGCCGCAAAGCTATGCGCAAACGCCGACCCGCCCCGAATGGAGTGGCGATCAGGCGCGCGACCGCTACGAACTGGCATTGCTGCGGGAATTTATTCATGCCGGCAAGCCGGTACTGGGCATTTGCCGGGGCTGCCAGTTGCTCAATGTCGCCTTTGGCGGCACCTTGTACCAGGATATCGCCAGCGACGTGCCGGAGGCGATGGCGCACGTGCACGACGATTACGACCGCCACCGCCACCAGGTCAGCTTTCCCGAAGGATCGTCGCTGTCACGCATGCTGCAGGCGTCCGGCGGGCAGGCGCTGGTCAATTCGATCCACCACCAGGCCGTCAAGGACCTGGGGCGCGACATGGCGGTCGAAGCCCGGTCGTATCCGGACAATATGGTCGAAGCGATCCGCTACACCAAGGCGCCGTTTGTCATGGGCTTGCAATGGCACCCGGAATTCCACCGCGCGGGCGGCGTGGAGCTGTTGGACTGCACGCCGATCCTCGACCATTTTTTACGGGTGGCGCGCGAGACGCGGTTTTAATGTTACCGGCTAGTCGCGAAAACGTCGGATCGCCGCATCGACCACCCCTTCGACGCTGCCGCTGGCCACGTACTGGTCGCGCAGGAACTGCGCATCGCTGCCCGTGTGCGTGACGGCGGTCAGGTGATCGAGCGCCGCCGTGCCGCCCAGCGCTTCCGCGTGCGGCGCCATCTTGCGCAAGGTGGTCAATATATCTTCGCGCAGCGACAGGTTTTCATAGGTCTTCGGATGCACGATGGCGCCATCAAGGCCGAAACGGCAAGCCTGGAAGCGGTTGTAGTTGTACACCAGGTAGTCATCCTCGGCCGGCATCGGTTCCTCCCGCTGCAGCAGGTAGCGGCACAGCGCCTGCAGGTAACAGGCCAGCGCGGCGGCCCGCTCCACCGTCAGCGGCGTATCGCACACCCGCAACTCAATGGTGCCGTATTCCGGCTTGGGCCGGATGTCCCAATAAAAGTCTTTCATGCTTTTAATGACGCCGGTGTGCTCCATCTTGGAAAAATAACTGTGCTCGAATTCCTCCCACGACAGCAGGAATGGCGCCCGCCCGCTCATCGGGAAGGCAAACACGGAATTGAGGCGGGCCGAGTTGAACAGCGTGTCATTGCCCTGCACGAACGGCGACGACGCCGACAGCGCAATGAAATGCGGCACATAGCGCGACAGCGCATGCAGCAGGAACAGCGCATCGTCGCCATTGCCGCAACCGATGTGCACGTGCTGGCCGAAAATCGTGAACTGCTTGGCCAGGTAGCCGTACAGCGCGGACACTTCACGGAAACGCGGCTTGGCGAAAATACGCCGTTCCGACCAGCGCTGGAACGGGTGCGTGCCGCCGCCGCAAATGCCGATGTTCAGCTGTTCGCAGGCTTGCACCAGCGTGTCACGGGTCAGGCGCAGCTGGGCCGACAATTGCGCAAAATTGGTGTGGATGTCGGAGTTAATCTCAATCATGCTCTCCGTGATTTCCGGCGTCACATTGCCGGGGAACGGTTTGCGCGACAGCAGGTGCAGCAAGTCCGGGCTGGACGCGGTCAGGTCGAAATCGGAATTGCCGATCAACTGCAATTCCAGCTCGACGCCCATGGTCAACGGCTGCGACAAGGTGAATGGTTCGAGTGGCATAACGCGCTCCTTTCTTTAATGGTCCTTGCTGGACGTTTCTTTTGCCCACACCAGCGCGTACTGCGTAATGATGGGCCCCAGCACTTCCATGAACAGCGTCATGGCGGCCAGCGCGGCCAGTTCATCGACCAGCACGATCCCCAGGTACTTGGTCTGCTCCAGCAGCAGGATCACGAACACCGACATCGGCGCCAGCGCCACGCCGGTCAGCGCGCCCTTGCGCCAGGACACGCCGCCGGGATGGGCCAACACCGCCACCATGCCGATCTTCACCATAAACCGCGCCAGCAGTAGCGCCAGCGCCAGGCCGGCGCCGGACACCACGCGCTCCCAATCGAGCGTGGTGACGGCAAACACAAACAGCAGCACCGCCAGCAATTCGCCGATCGCGCCGAAATTGCGCTCGGTGCGCGTGATGACGACACGCCGGTGGCGCGCCATCAGGCCGAACGTCAGCGTGGCCAGCACCGGCGACAGGTTGGCCGCATGGGCCAGCGCCACCAGCGACACCACGGCCAGCGCAAACGCCACCGAGCCTTCGCGGCCGACCTGCCCCAACTGGCGCAGCACGGCCGGCACGATCACCCCCAGCACCGCGCCCATGACGGCCGACGCCAGCAATTCAATCGCACTGTGCGACACCGCCTGCGCCAGGCTGCCGGAGGTGCGGAACACCCACACGCCCACCACCACCTTGAACACGAACACGGCCAGCACGCAATTGATGGCGACCAGGTGCAGCACCCGCTCCGTCACCTGGCCGGCGCTGTTTTGTTCATTGATCACGCGCAGCACGCCGGCCGGCGAGGTCGACATCGCCAGCGACGCCAGCAGCGCGCACGTCAAGGGCGGCATGCCGGCCGCATGACAGATCGCGTACACCACGGCAAAGGTGGCGGCCGATTCGGCCAGGCCGGTCAGCGCGATCCACGGATTGATGCGCAGCCAGTGCAAATTGATGCGGTAGCCGAACTCGAACAGGATCAGGCCGAACGCAACGTTGGCCAGCAACGTCACGGGGCTGGAACTGTCACTGACGTACAGGTCCGGGAAAGCTTGCGCGACCGCGAAACCGACCAGGCCATAGACACTGATACGCGGTACATTGATCCAGCGATGGATGATTTCGCCCGCCAGCCAGGCCAGCGCAATGGCAAACGGCCAGGCAAGCTCAGCGGACAGGACCAGGATATCTGGCATTGTTCCCTCCTAGCA
>JAIENA010000314.1 GCA_019751755.1 Burkholderiaceae bacterium
TAGCTGAACAAGGCAAACAACCGTATGTGGTTCAAAAATCTACAAATTTACCGTCTGCCCGCACCGTGGGCATTTACTCCTGAACAACTCGAAGCCGCGCTGGCGTCGAACGCGTTCTCGCCGGCCAGCAGCAATGAATTGCTGCGCCAGGGCTGGGACAAACCGCGTCCGAACGGTGGCCTGGTGCACGTGGTGAACAAGCAGATGCTGATCCTGCTGGGCACCGAGAAAAAGCTGTTGCCGGCCACCGTCATCAACCAGGTGGCCAAGGCGCGCGCTGCGGAAATGGAAGAAGCGCAAGGCTTCGCGCCCGGCAAGAAAGCCATGAAAGAATTGAAGGAACGCGTGGCGGACGAACTGCTGCCGCGCGCCTTCTCGATCCGTGGCAATGTCTGGACCTGGATCGACCCGGTCAACGGTTGGCTGGTGGTCGATGCGGCCAGCCCGGCCAAGGCCGATGAAGTCATCAAGCTGCTGCTGAAAGCCGTGGATCGCATGCCGCTGGAAAGCCTGCGCGTCAACCGCTCGCCAGTGGCGGTGATGACCGAATGGCTGCAGGCCGACGATGCGCCGGCCGGCTTCACGGTCGACATGGATACCGAATTGCGCGCCACCGGCGAAAGCAAGGCGGCCGTGCGCTATGTGCGCCACACACTGGAGGCCGATGAAGTGCGCCGCCACATCGAGTCCGGCAAGCAGTGCACCCGCCTGGCGATGACGTGGGACAGCAAGATTTCGTTTACCCTGACCGAATCGCTGGCGCTGAAAGGCATCAAGCCGCTGGACGTGCTGAAGGAAACGGAAAACAGCACGCGCAACGACGATGAACGCTTCGATGGCGACTTTATGCTGATGACGGGTGAACTGTCGAAGCTGATGGCCGACGTGGTGGAAGCCCTGGGCGGCGAAGCCAAGGCATAAAAAACTGGGGCCTGCGGGCCCCAATTTTTTTACAAATTCTGGAACACGCCGGCGGCGCGGTTCTTTTGCACGTCATCCCACGGGAATACCTTGCCGTTCATGGCGACGTAGACGCCCGGCGTCAGGATTTGCGCCACGCCGCAGGCGAAGCCCAGATTGAACAGGGCGTCGGAATTGGCGATTTCATACGGGATCATCGCGCCGGTCAGGACGATGGTCTGCTCCAGGTTGGCGGCGCCCAGCACGGCGGCGGTTTCTTTCATCGTATCGGTGCCATGGATGATGACGACGGCACGCTCGGTGGCGGCTTGGCACGACGCCAGAATGCGCTGGCGGTCTTCATCCTGCATATCAAGTGAATCCATCAGCGGCAGCAATTCCAGCGCCGGGTTGATGGTCATGCGGGAGCGGGCGATCGCTTGTGGCAGGTGGCTGTCGGCGAAGCCCAGGCTGCCGTTCAATTCATTGTAATGTTTATCGAACGTGCCGCCGGATGCGAGGATACGCAGGGTCATGATGTCATTCCATGGGTGAGCAAGGACAGAATGATAACGCGAAGCGCAGCCAGATGAAACATTCCGCATTGGCGTGCATGAAGGGCTGGTAAGTCCGGTAAGCTGTGACTACACTGGACTCTTTGTGTAGCAGGCACCCCGGCATGACCATGAAAGCACTCGCCCCCGGCACCGTTATTTTTCACCGTTTTCGCGGCTATGGCGTGATCACGGCGGTCAATCTGTTGACCGGCTGGATCTCGGCCCGTTTCGGCGGCGAGTCGCGCACGCTCGACTTGAATTTGTCGACCGATGAAGTACAGTTTGCCGACGGCGAGGCGATTTTATTCCGGCGCGCGCCACCGGACCGCATGCCGCACGCGCGCCTGATGGCGATGGTGCGCGCGCTGCACCAGGCGGGTTATCAAAAGCTGTATTTGCACTCGTGGCCGAAGCCGTCCGGCCTGCACTGGCGCTGGCATTTGTTCACCGGGCCGCGCGACTGGATGCAGCGCTCGTGGCGTGAAGGCTGGTATGGCTCGGGCGCCGATTACAACGGCAATCCCGTGCTGGGCTGGGGCGATACGCCCGGCGCCGATACCGATGAATTGATCCACGCGCTGGCGAAATTTGATCCGCAAGGGTTGGCCCAGGCGCTGGGCCGCGATGAAGACCACAGCGCGTGGTTTGCCATGGTGTGCGATGCGCTGCTGCCCGGCTATATGTACAGCCTCGATATGCAGCGGCCACACGGCGCCCCGTTAACCGATATGCCGCCGGTACCCGTGGTGCCGGTGCGCGCTGGCCTGCCGGCCTACAGCGGCCCGGAGCTGCCCTGGCCACCCGGCTGGGCCGGTTTGTGGAGCCGCGTGCACGTGATGCCGCAGCCGAAGCCGAATTTCACCGGCATTCCCGAAACCCCATAAATCTCACACTCCAGGGTGTGACATCGCGTAGTGGGCGAGAAACATGTCGGCGGTGGTGGCCACCAGCGCTTGCTGGCTGGCCGCATCGAGCAATGCCTGGCCCATCGTCACCTGTGGCCAAAACGCGAACGCCTTCAATTGGCCCTGCAGCAAATGGGCGGCAAACACCGGATCGAGCGGCTTGAGCTTGCCGTCGGCCACCGCCGCGCGCAGCCACGCGGTCATGCCGCTTTCCTGGTCGGACAGCTTCGCCACCATTTCCCGCGCCCGTTCGGGCCGCAAAATACCTTCCGCAATGGCGACGCGCGCCAGGTCCAGGAAGTATGGATCTTGTAATAACGCCATTTTCTGGCCTAGCAAGGTGATCAATTGCGGGCGCAAGTCCGCCTGCGGCTGGTAGCGGCAGGCCTGCAATGCCGCGCTGCTGTCCCACAGTTCTTGCAGGATGTGGTTGAACAGGTCGTCCTTGCTGGGGAAATGGTTGTACACCGTGCGTTTGGACACGCCGGCCGCCAGCGCGATCTTGTCCATGCTGGTGGCGTCGAAGCCGTGGGCGCGGAATTGCGCCAGGGCGGCGTCGACGATGGCCTGCCGCTTGCGGTCGGTCAGGCGTTGGGGAGGGATGGGTTCCATGCGAAGTATTTTACACCGGGTAGTTTACTTTCTCAAAAAACGAAACTACACTGTGCAGTATACTTTTCAGGCGAGCTGATGAATATGACGATGAAACGCCCCTTCCTGACCCTGCTTACCGGAGTCCTCATGACCATGACTTACTGCACCTTGTCCGCCAAAGACATCGACTATGTGTCCCCCCAGCACAGCGACGGACGTTTCCAGAACCCGAAGCCGATGCACCGCATGGGCGTGCTCGGTGGTTTGCGCGTGATGTGGCAAATGGCGTTTCACAAGCCGGCCGACACGGTGCCGGACCGTGCGCTGCCGGTGCAGGCGCTGACGGCGGCCCAATTGGACGCCGCGCCCGAGCACAGCGTGTTCCGCCTCGGTCATTCGACCATGCTGTTGAAGCTCGATGGCGGCCTGTGGCTGACCGATCCGGTCTTTTCCGAGCGGGCCTCACCGGTGCAATGGCTGGGGCCGCAGCGTTTCCACGCGCCACCGATCACGATTGATGACTTGCCGAAAATTAAGGGCGTGATCCTGTCGCACGACCACTATGACCACCTTGACCATGACGCCGTGCTGGCGCTGGCGCCGAAAGTCGAGTGGTTCATCACGCCGCTGGGCGTGGGCGACACCTTGATCGAATGGGGTGTGCCGGCCGCGAAAGTCAAACAGCTGGACTGGTGGCAATCGGTGGCGGTGGACGGCGTGCGCCTGACGGCGACCCCGGCCCAGCACTTTTCCGGCCGTGGTTTATTCGATGGGAATCAGACGCTGTGGGCGTCGTGGGTGATCCAGGCCGGCGGCCAGCGCGTGTTTTTCTCCGGGGACACCGGTTACTTCGATGGTTTTAAAGCCATCGGCGACAAGTTCGGCCCGTTCGACCTGACCATGATGGAAACCGGCGCCTACGATCCGCAATGGCCGGACGTGCACATGCTGCCGGAACAAACCATGCAAGCCCATATCGATTTACGCGGCAAAGTGCTGTTACCGATCCATAACGGCACGTTCGACCTGGCCATGCACAGCTGGACCGATCCGTTTGAACGGATCACGGCGCTGGCGGCCGAGCGCGGCCAAGTGGTGGTCACGCCGCCAATCGGCGCGCAGTTGAACCTGAAACAGCCCCCTGCACAGCCGGGCGCAACGGCTCCGTGGTGGAAGCTGGCTAAACAGTAATATTGATCACGCGCCCCACGGTTTGCCCCTGCGCGTTGAGCTCGGGGGGGCGGGGCACCACATCGTCCGGCACGTCCTTGCTGATGGCGCGCTCCAGCCGCACCGGGGCCGCCGTCGGCGCGGCGGCGCTTTCGGCCTGCCGTTCCGCCTTCTGGTTGCTGGACAATTGTTCCTTGTCGCGGGCCAACTGGTTGCGGCTGTCATCGAGGCGGCGCGCGTCCTGGTCGACGCGTGTCTGTTCCTGCTGAACTTTGCGTTCGGCAAGCGCTACCGCGTTGCGCAGCGATTCGATGGACGAGACGGAAACCACGTGGGCACCCCTTGACGACTGGCGGAAGGTCGGTGAATTCCGGACGTGGCGAGACCGAATCACCGGCTGTGTTCATCAGTAAGGGTAGGCCAAAATGGCCATTTTTGCCAGTGGCGCCAAGAAAAAAGGCAAGACCGGAGAGGGGGCTCGGTCTTGCCTGAAGAACTACAGGGAGTCGTAAGTCAACTGTGCATCAGAAGCGGTACAGCAGCGACGCTTCGACGGCACGGCCGAACAGCGGACGGGCGTTGATCGGGCCGGAACTGGCGCCGGTCAGGCGCGAATTGCCTTCCGTCAGGCCCAGCGTGTTGTTCAAGTTGGTGCCGGCCAGGCGCACTTCGATTTTTTCCCCCAGTTGCAGCAACGCACCCAGGTCCAGCGTGTGGTATGACGGCAGGTATTGCGTGTTGGCCTGGTCGGCCCAGCGCGAACCAATCGAGCTGTAGGTGCCATACAGCTTGACGCTGTTATCGTCGCCCAGCGGGATGCGGTACGTCGGCGTGAAGCGGAATTGCAGCTTCGGCTGGCGCTGCACCAGCTTGCCGGCGGTGGCGGGGTTGTCCTTGTAGGTCGATTTCTGATAATCGCCGGTCAGCGACAGCGTCAGGTTCTGGACCGGACGCAGCGCCAGTTCGAATTCCACGCCGGTGCCCTTGGAGCCGCTGACGGAATTCGAGATCGTGCCGTTGGCCAGGATTTGCTGGAAGGCGATGCCGTCGAATTGCGTGTGGAAGGCATTGATGTAGGCGCTATACAGCTTGTCCACGGTCTTGAACCCCACTTCGAACTGCTTGACGGTCGGCGTCGGGTTCTGGTTGCGGTCATCGACATTGGCTTGCGTCCCCGCATTACGCAAGGTATCGAAGGCAATGAAGGTGTGGCCGGAATTGGCGCGGGCAAACACGCTGGAATCTTTGGTCAGCTTGTAATTGCCGCCGATCGTCAACGACGTGGCGCTATCCTTGCGGCGCAGCGCGGTATAGGCGCCACTCGGCATCGACGTGCCATTGTTGTACACGGTCAGCAAGTTGTTGTCGGTGTCGCCGGACAGCAGGTTTGACACGGTGCCGCTGATGCTTTGCCGTTCGCGGCGGATGCCCGCATCGACCTTGATGCGGTCGCTGACTTGCCATTCGTTCGACACATAGAACGCGGTATTGCTGCCGTCATACGCGGCATTCGGTGCATAGAACACCGGCCCATCCTTACCGTTGTTGGACACCACCACACCGTTGTTGAGTTTGACGTTGATCAGGCGGGCGTTGGGCGTTGCCGTCATCAAGTGGCTGCTGCCCAGGTACCACGTATCGTCCGCCGTATAGTTGGCGAAGTAGGCGCCCACCGTCACGGTGTTGTTCGGCAGCCATTCGCGGCTGATGCGCAATTCATCGGTGAATGATTTGAGCTTTTTCTCGACCGCCCACAGGCCGGCCTGCACCACCTGGGTATTGTCCGCCACCGCCGCGCCACCGTTGACATAGGTCGCCGTGGCCGACGTGGCGGCGCGGCCCGCCGCCGCCAGCACGCCGGCATTGCCGTTGGCCGAGGCCATGGCCTGGGTTTGATAGGCGCCCATCGTCAATGGGTTGTTGCCGGTGAACATGGCGATGGTGTTCATGTCGCCATCGAAGCGGTTGAACTTGTTCGATACATGCCAGCCGGCGAATTGCTGGTCGAATTCCGCGCCGAACACGGTGGCCTTCAAGCCCCGGCCATCACCGAGGTCGTAGTTCAGGGTTTTACCCGGCGCGGCTTCCACCGTGAAGCGGCGCATCTCATTGCTCATCAGGGTGCCTCTGAGCGGATCGAAGCCGGGGAATGGCGAGATGGAGCGGCCTTCATTGGCGGAGATCAGCGGCACGCCGGTGTAAAACGCGTTCTTGTCGTTGGTGCTGCGCGCATACAGCGTCAATTCACCCTGGTCGAGTTTCTTGGTCAGGGTGGCGGTGATTTGATGGCCATCGTCGGCCGGGAAGCCGGCATCGCGCACGCCGTGCGTGGTGCGGTAAAAACCGCCCACGCTGGCATACCAGCCATCGCTGATTTTGCCGCCGTAGAACAGGTCGACCCGGCGCAATTGGCCGGTGCCGGTGGTGAAACGCAGCGAGCCTTCCGGCGTGTCACTGCCTTTTTTCAGGATGAAGTTCATGGTGGCGCCAGGCTGGCCATCCGAGAAGATGGTGCTGGGGCCGCCGCGCAGCACTTCCACCCGTTCCACCGTGTCATCCAGGCGGAATGCCGACGAGCCTTCGAAGAACGACAGCGTCGGCACCGGATACAGCGGGTTGCCGTTCATTTGCACCGAGACGAACGGCGAGTCGGAGCCGGACGGGAAGCCGCGCACTTCGATGTTGGCGCCGGACTGGCCGCCGGTGGCTTCCGCATAGACGCCCGGCACCAGTTTCAGCACGTCGGCCGTGCTGCTGGGAGAGGCGGCTTTCAACTGTTCTTCGCTGGCGGTGGTGATGGAAAACGCGGAATCGAGTTTGCGCACGCCACGCGAGCCGGCCACACCGGTCACCACCACGGTTTGCAGTTCGGCGGCCACGGCGTCCTTCTTGACGGGCTGGGCTGGTGTGTCGGCGGCCGCTGCGGCGGCGGGGGCCGGTGTGCTTGCGGCGGCGCTATCGGCGGCTTGCGCCTGGCTGACCAGGGTCAGGACCGCCAGCGTGACGGACGATAACAGGAACTTATTCGGGCTCATTGTTTTGATTGCTTTCTTGTCGGTATGTGTCGTGTCGTCTCCTGGACATTGCGCCACCCCGGGAGAGTTTGCAAGGCGGCTGTCCACACGCTTTCGCTTGTGTCATTTGCGAAAGTTTGGCCATTAAAAACCCAAATGATATCGATGTCAATAAAAATGATATCGATGTCATTTTTCTTGTGCCTGTCAAAAAACATGTCATAATGCGCCGCAAGAACCAATCGATTAAACGAAAAAATACCAATGGCGTCGAACAAGAGTGCTATCCGCAACAGTGACGCGGGCCTGACCATGGAAGACCTGGCCCGCATGGCCGGCGTCTCCAAGATCACGGTATCCCGCGCCTTGCGCGACAGCCCGCTGGTCACGCCAGAGACGCGGGAAAAAATCCGGCAGTTGGCGTCGGAGCAGGGCTACCGCCTGAATGTGAGCGCGCGCAATTTGCGCATGCGCCGCAGCTATTCGGTGGCGGTGGTGGTGGAAATGACGCCAGTGAAGGGGCGGCCGATGTCGGACCCGTACCCGCTGGAACTGTTGGGCGGCATTACCCAGGAATTGACCACCGCCGGCTACAGCGTGGTGCTGACGTCGAAGCATTTGCTCGATACCGCGCCGGTGCAGGGCGCGGACGGCATGATCCTGCTGGGCCAGGGGTCGCACAGCGAGGCGGCGCATGCGCTGCAAAGCACCACGCTGCCGCTGGTGGTGTGGGGCGCGCCGGAGCCGGGCGGGCATTACATCGTGGTCGGCAGCGACAACCGCGCCGGCGGCGCCAGCGCCGCGCAGCGCTTTATCGAGCAGGGGCGGCGCAAGCTGGTGTTCCTGGGCGACGTCGACCATGCGGAAGTGCAGCAGCGTTGCGCCGGCTTTATCGATGCGATCGGCGGCCAGGGCTCTGTGCATATCCTGCGGCCCAAAGCGTTTACGTTTGAAGCGGGCTTTGAATCGATGTCCGCGCTGTTGAAGAAAAAAGGTACCGCGGTGGACGGCGTGTTTGCCGCCAGCGACAGCCTGGCCATGGGCGCGATCCGCGCGCTGGCCGAGAAAGAAATACGGGTGCCGGAAACGGTCTCCGTGATTGGTTACGACGATACGCCGAGCGCGGCCAGTTTTGTGCCGCCGCTGACCAGCGTGCACCAGTATTTGCGTGACGGCGGCGTGCTGCTGGCCAAGAAAATGCTGGCGCTGATCGAAGGCCAGCCAGTGCAATCGGAAATGCTGCCGACCACCTTGATGGTCCGCCAAACGTAAAGTATTCGTAGGGCGGCTTTGCCGGGGACGCCGAGTCAAAGCCGCCAGCCCGCAGCCACGCGGCGCAAATTTCCACCCATTTTTGTAGCAACACCCCACAGCCCGGTTTTTGACCTGAAATCCAAACCGGTTTGAATACCCGCAAAGGACCGCATCGTGCCATCTGACGCCTTCCCAACACATACCTACCCACTGGACCCGTGGTGCATCCGCGAAACCGCCTTCGACACGGCGTCGCATTTTCTCGATGAAACCCTGTTCGCGCTGGGGAACGGCTATATCGGCCTGCGCGGCACGCACGAGGAAGGCTATACGGGGCCGCGGGGCACGTCGCTGGACGGCACCTACCTGAACGGCTTTTACGAGTCGGAAGCCATTCACTATCCGGAAAACGCCTATGGCCTGGCGCGCACCAACCAGTTCATGCTTAACGTGCCGAACGCCAAGGGCATTGCACTGTGGCTGGAGGAGGAACGCTTCGATCCGCTACAGGGCACCCTGGACAGCTATGAACGGGTGCTTGATTTTCGCACCGGCCAGTTGCGCCGTACGCTGGAATGGACGTCGCCGCAGGGCCGCAAGGTGGCGATCAGCAGCCGGCGCCTGGTCAGTTTTACCGAAAAGCATTTGTTTGCGATCGAGTATGACGTCACGCCGCTCAATTTTTCCGGCGCCATCACGCTGGTGTCGAGTATCAATGGCGAGGTGAAAAACCTGGAAGCGGGCGATGACCCGCGCGTCGGCTCGGCCATTTCCGGCCGTTCGCTGGTGCTGACCGATATCGAACAGGCGCCGCATTTTTCCGCGCTGGCGCAGCGCACCGCCAACAGCGGCTTCTTGCTGGTGAGCGCTGCCCACACCGATGTGCGCGGCGTGGCCGAAGTGGCGCTGGCGCGCAACGGTGAATACCTGGAGCAAAGCTACCGTGTGGCGGCGCTGCAAAATGAAACTGTGCGCCTGACGAAATATGGCTGCTACTTCACGTCGCGCGACTATCCGGAACATGAATTGATGGCGCGCGCCAAATCCACCCTGGCGATCGCGTCGGCGACCGGTTTCCGTGCGCTGGCCAATGAACAGGAACGCTACCTGGCTGATTTCTGGCGCCACGCCGACGTCGAAATCGCCGGCGACGACGCGCTGCAGCAGGGCATGCATTTCAACCAGTACCACTTGCTGCAATCGGTGGGGCGCGACGGCAAGACCAATATTTCCGCCAAGGGCGTGACGGGCGAGGGCTATGAAGGCCACTATTTCTGGGACACGGAAATTTATATCTTCCCGTTCTTCCTGTATTCAAAGCCGGACATCGCGCGCAAGCTGCTGGAGTACCGCTACGCGGGCTTGCCACTGGCACGGGAGCGGGCGCGCCAGATGTCGCACGCCAAGGGCGCCTTGTACCCGTGGCGCACCATCGCCGGGGTCGAGTGTTCGGCCTACTATCCGGCCGGCACCGCGCAGTACCACATCAATGCCGACATCGCCTATTCCATCAAGCTGTATATCGAAGCCACCAATGACGAGGATTACCTGCTCAACTGCGGCGCGGAAATCGTCATGGAAACCGCGCGCATCTGGATCGGGCTGGGCCACTTCGACCGCCAGGGCCGTTATTGCATCAATGAGGTGACGGGCCCGGATGAATACACGGCGCTGGTCAACAACAATTACTACACCAACGCCATGGCGAAGATGCACCTGGAATTCGCCGCGTCGATCGCCGACCGCCTGCAGCGCGAATGGCCGGAACACTTTAAACGCATCGCCAAGGCGGTGGCGCTGGACGACGGCGAAGCCGCGCTGTGGCGGCGCGCCGCCGATCACATGCATTTGCCGTATGACGCGGCGCTGCGCATCCATGCGCAGGATGACAGCTTCCTCGACAAGAAAGTGTGGGACTTCGCCAGCACGCCGAAGGAAAACTATCCGCTGCTGCTGCACTACCACCCGCTGGTGATTTACCGCCACCAGGTGTGCAAGCAGGCTGACGTGGTGCTGGCGCTGCTGCTGCTGTCCGACCAGTTTTCGCTGGACGATAAACGGCGCGACTTCGATTACTACGAAGCCGTGACCACCCACGATTCGTCGCTGTCGTCCTGCATCTTTTCCATCATCGCCGCCGAAGTCGGGTACCACGACAAGGCCTACCAATACTTTATGGAGACCGCGCGCCTGGATCTCGACAACACGCACGGCAATACCCATTACGGCGTGCACACGGCGGCCATGGCCGGCACCTGGATGGGCGTGGCGTATGGCTTTGCCGGCATGCGCGTGGTTGATGGCGATGTGCGCTTTGCGCCGGTGCTCCCCAAGCAATGGACGCACTACCAGTTCAACGTGCACTTGCGCGACTGCCTGTTGCAGGTGCGCGTGGCGCAAGGCGGTACCACTTACCGGTTGCTGCAGGGGGCGGCACTGGCGTTTTCCCACCAGGGCCAGCGCGTGGCGCTGACCGTTAATTCTCCCGTCAAGGAATGCCAATGAACACCCAGCACAACCCAAAATACGATGCCGTCATCTTCGACCTCGATGGCGTGATCACCGATACCGCGCGCTACCATTACCTGGCCTGGATGCGGCTGGCGGCCACCCAGGGCGTGCATTTTGATGAAGCGTTCAACGAGCAGTTGAAAGGGATCGACCGGATGGGATCACTGGAACGCATCTTGATGGCGGCCACGCGCCAGTATTCGCTGGCGGAAAAGCTGGCGCTGGCCGAGGAAAAGAATGCGCACTATGTGGCGCTGATTTCCACCATGACGCCCGATGATTTGCTGCCGGGCGCGGTGCGGGCGCTCGACACGTGCCGCGCGGCCGGCATCAAAGTCGGCCTGGCGTCGGTCAGCAAGAATGCCTTCACGGTGCTCGACAAACTCGGCATCACGAGTAAATTCGATTACGTGGTGGATGCCGCCAAACTCGCGCGCGGCAAACCGGACCCGGAAATCTTCCTGAAGGCGGCCAGCGCGCTCGCTGTGCCGCCGGCGCGCTGCCTTGGGGTGGAAGACGCGGTGGCCGGGGTGGCGTCGATCAAGTCGGCCGGCATGACCGCAGTCGGCATCGGCGACGCCAGCGTGCTGGCGCAGGCCGATTTCGTGATACCGGGACTGGCCAGTTTTGACCTGAACCACTATTGATCAGTGGGATAAAAAAATAAACGACGGGGGAGACACCATGAACAAGCAGCGCATCCTGTTTGCGTTATTCCTGATTTACTTTGTGTTCGCGATCCTGCTCAACAGCGTGGGCACTGTGATCCTGCAAGTGATTAACAACTATGGCGTCAGCAAATCGGCCGCCAGCGTGCTGGAGGGCTTCAAGGATTTGCCGATTGCCGTGGTGTCGTTCCTGGTGGCCTCGTTTCTGCCGCGCATCGGCTACAAGAAAGCCATGCTGGCGGCGCTGGCGCTGGTCAGCATGGCGTGCGCGCTGATGCCGCTGCTGCCGGCCTTTGCCACTGCCAAGCTGCTGTTCTTTTGCACCGGCGTCGCGTTTGCGCTGGTGAAAGTGTCGGTGTATTCCACCATCGGCCTGGTGGCGCAGGATCGCCGCCAGCATGCCGGCATGATGAATATGCTGGAAGGCTTTTTCATGGTCGGCGTGTTGTCCGCCTACTGGCTGTTCGGCCACTTCATGGATTCGTCCAATCCGGCCTCGACCAGCTGGCTGCGGGTGTACTGGCTGCTGTCGGTGCTGTGCGCACTGACCTTCGTGCTGCTGCTGGCCACGCCGTTCGACGAACAGGCCGCCGCGCCGCCGCGTGGCGGCACGCTGGCGCAGGATTTTTCCGCCATGCTGAGATTGTTTTTCAAACCGCTGGTGTGCGTGTTCGTGCTGACGGCATTCCTGTATGTGCTGATCGAGCAGGCCGTGGGCACCTGGCTGCCGACGTTTAACAATGAAATCCTGATGCTGCCGACCGCCATGAGTGTGCAGGTGACCAGCATCTTCGCCGGCTGCCTGGCGGTGGGGCGTTTGTCGGCCGGCGTGCTGATGCGCCGCCTGCATTGGTATCCGGTCATGAACGCATGCGTACTGGGCATGGGTGCGATGGTCTTGCTGGCGCTGCCGCTGACCCATGATGTTGTAAAAAACCAACAGGTGACATGGGCCACCGCACCCATCGCGGCGTTCCTGTTTCCGCTGATCGGCCTGTTCATGGCGCCGATCTATCCGGGCATCAATTCCGTCATGCTGAGTTCCCTGCCCAAGCATCAACATGCAGCAATGACGGGCTTGCTCGTGATTTTTTCCGCCTTGGGCGGCACCACCGGATCGCTGATCACCGGCTATGTTTTCGGCACGTTTGACGGCCGCTTCGCGTTTTATCTGACCCTGGCGCCGATCTCTATCATCTTGATTATGTTGCATATTTTCAAGAAATCCGTCGACGCGGGGAGCGGAGATATTGGCGGCTCGGCTATAATGCCCGGTCAGACTTGAGCAATACCATGAACCTGAAAAGCCTCGCCAACCTGCTTGGCATGTCCAAAACAACGGTCAGCCGCGCCCTTAACGGCTATCCCGAAGTCAACGCCATGACGCGTGAACGCGTGCTGAAAGCAGCGCGCGAAGCGGGCTATGAAGCCAACCCGATGGCGCGTAGCCTGGCGGTCGGCCGCACCAATGTGTACGGCATTATTTATCCCTTGCTGCCATCCGACCTGGGTGATCCGATGTTCCTCGATACCGTCGGGGGCATGACGGAAACCCTGGAAGCGCGCAAGATGAATTTCATTATCGGCCCTGTCTCCGCCGGCAATGAGTTGGCCGCCTACGAGCAGATCGTGCGCGGGCGCCGCGTCGATGGCCTGGTGGTGAGCCGCACCCAGTTGCATGACGAGCGCATTGCCTATTTGCTCAAAGTACGCTTCCCATTCGTCGCCCATGGCCGCACCCGACTCGACGCACCGTATGCGTGGTTCGACTATGACAACGAGGCCGGCATCCGCCTCGCGATGCGGCACTTGCTGGCGCACGGCCACCAGCGCATCGCGCTGCTGTCGGCGCCGCTGGACATGAACTTTGCCTGCCAGCGTAAGGAAGGCTATCTGGCCTGCATGGCGGAGGCGGGCCTGACGCCGGACCCGCGCCACATGATCCCCGACACGCTGGACCGCCGCAGCGGTTACCAGGGCATGCAGCAATTGCTGGAGTGCTCGCCCCGGCCGACCGCCGTGATCGTCGACAACCACTTGTCCGGCGTGGGCGCGATGCGCGCGCTGCTGGACGCCGGCGTGGAAGTGGGCAAGGATATTTCCATTATCGTGTGGGGCGCGATGGCCGACACCCTGGCCGGCATCGACGTCACCACGGTGGACCAGCCGGACCCGCGCGCGGCGGGCGCCAAAATGATCGACATGCTGCTGGCGCTGGCCGGTGGCGCGGCGCCGGAATCGTTGCAGGTGCTGTGGCAGCCGGTGCTGGTGCCGGGGGCGACGGTGGGGCGGCCGGGCTGACCGGATTTTGCTAGTAGTAGTTGAGAGAAACGCTTCGCGCTGCGACATCGCGCCCGTCCGTCTACAATGTTTGATCTTGTGGAGGCATGCATGTTTGCAGACTTTGAGCGCGGCCAGGCCGATATCGGCGGCATTCCCATCCATTACGTCAAAGGCGGCAGCGGCCCGCCGTTGCTGCTGTTACACGGCCATCCGCAAACCCACGCCATCTGGCACCAGGTGGCGCCGGAACTGGCGCGCCATTTCACGGTGATTGCCGCCGACTTGCGCGGGTATGGCGACAGCGGCAAGCCGGCAGGGCTGCCGGACCATGGCAATTACGCCAAGCGCGTGATGGCGCTCGATCAACTGGGCTTGATGCGCCACTTCGGCTATCAACGTTTTGCGGTGCTGGCGCATGACCGTGGCGCACGCGTGGCGTACCGCATGGCGCTTGATCATCCCGATGTGGTGACGCGACTGGTGTTGCTCGATATCGCGCCGACGCTGGCGATGTATGAACAGACCACGATGGCCTTCGCCACCGCCTACTTCCACTGGTTTTTCCTGATCCGCCCCGCACCGTTCCCGGAACTGGCCATCAGCGCGAACCCGGACGCCTACCTGAAAGCCACGATGGGCAGCCGCAGCGCGGGCCTGGCGCCCTTCGCGCCACAGGCGTATGCGGAGTACCTGCGCTGCCTGCAAGACCCGGCCACCGCGCACGGTATTTGCGAGGATTATCGGGCCGCCGCCACCATCGATTTGGAACACGAACGGGCCGATCTGGCGGCGGGCCGCCAGATCACCTGCCCACTGCTGGTGCTGTGGGGCGCGCACGGGACGGTGGCGCAATGCTTTGACCCGCTGGCGGAGTGGCAGCCGCTGGCGCTTGACCTGCGCGGCATGGCGCTGCCTTGCGGGCATTACATCCCCGAGGAAGCGCCGGACTTGTTGCTGGCGCAGGCGTTGCCGTTCTTGTCAGCCGGATGATTCCGTTGGCGGCGCGTGGAAGCGCAGGCGATTGCCAAAGGGATCGGTGACCGACAATTGCCGTGCCCATGGTAATTCTTCGATGCCGGGCCGCGCATAGCCATAACGTTTGGCCGACAGTTCCGCGTGCAGCGCATCGATATCGTCCACCGGGATAATCAGCGCGGCGCCCGGCGTCGCATCGCCATGGTGCTCGCTCAGGTGCAGCACCAGGTCGTCCCGCTTGATTTCCATGTACAGCGGCAGGTCCGGCTCGAAGCGGTGCTCCCATTCCACGCTGAAGCCGAGGAATTCAACATAGAATTCGCGCGCTTTGGCTTCGGAAAAGCTGCGCAGGATGGGGATGGGCGAAGCGAATCGCATGCAGGCTCCAAAAAACAAAACCGCCGCAGCGGATGCCGCGACGCTTGCGACGAGTATGCCAGAAGATGCCCTATTCCCCCCTGGGGTCAGGCGTGCATTCGTGCGTTTTCCCATTGGGGTCAGGCGTGCATTGATGCATATCGTCCCAGCGGAACCGCAGGTTGACAGGGGGGGAATTGGGGCTCGCAACTGGTTCGGGCCGATTTGTTCCTCTAGTAAGATGAGCATGATGACGCCCCGAAATACACCAGAGCGCCCATAAGCATGGGCTGAATCAGGAAGCGTTGTGCACGATTGCACGCCTGACCCCACAGGAATTGTGCATGATTGCACGCCTGACCCCAGGGGGCTCTACGGTCAATAAAAAACGGCTTGCAGGGTCACCCCCGCAAGCCGCTTCACAAGACCGTCCGGTCAGTGATTACATATTGCGGCGATACTGCCCGCCCACCTCGAACAGCGCCGCCGTGACCTGGCCCAGCGAGCATACGCGCACCGCGTCCATCAGCTTGGCGAACACGTTTTCATTGTCGATCGCGGCCTTTTGCAGCGCCGCCAGTGCCGCCGGGGCCTGGTCCGCGTTGCGGGCGTGGAAGTCGGCCAGGCGCGTCAATTGCGACTGCTTTTCATCGTCGGTGGAACGCGCCAGTTCGATCGGCGCCGGCACATCGGAGGCCTTCGGATTGCGGAAGGTGTTGACGCCGATGATCGGCAGGGTGCCGTCGTGTTTCTGGTGTTCGTACAGCAGCGACTCTTCCTGGATCTTGCCGCGCTGGTAGCCGGTTTCCATCGCGCCCAGCACGCCGCCGCGTTCGGCGATGCGTT
>JAIENA010000381.1 GCA_019751755.1 Burkholderiaceae bacterium
CTCAGTGTTTCAGCAGCCGCAATCCATACAGCCCGCCGGCAACCGAGCCTGGCTGCGCCACAAACTTGACGCTGATCTTGCTGCCCAGCCCGGCCGGCAAGGGGAAATCGCGGCTGTAGATCGCATCGCCGCCAGCGGGCATGCGTGCCAGTTCCACAGTCTGCAGCAAGCGGTCATTGACGACGATGTCAAACTTGCGCCCGGCGTCGGCCGCAGAAAACGCCAGCCGCAGCACGCTGGCCTGCTGTTCGCGGTCATTGAGTTCATAGCTGAACCAGCCGCTCGCATGGCGCCAGTGGCGGCCGTTATTGACGCCCGCATCGGCGCCCTCGCCCTGAAAGAAATGGTCCGATTCCGGCTGCTGTTCGCCCGGCGCCACCTGGTCGATGGTGCGCGCATCGAGCGCCAAACGCTCCGCTTCGGACTTGGCGGTGGCGACCCGCATCACGGCCAGGTTGGCCGGCGTGGTGTGCTGCCAGTACAGCATATAGCGCGCATCGTGCAGGCGGAAGAATGGAATGAAACGGGTCGATGCCGCATCCTTGCCCTGCACCAACCCCGGCGCGGTGAACGTCAGCGGTTCGCCTTTGACCGGCTTGAATCGGTGCATGAACGCCTTGCTGTCGCTGACCAACAGCGGCGCCGCTTCCAGCGGGCAGACCTGCCCCTGCGCAATGTGACCCATGCGCGAGTCGTCGGCCAGGAAGTTCAGCTTCTCATTGGCAAAGGGCCGGGTTTTCGCGGCCAGCACGATCGGGCCGTGCAGCACCGCATAGTAATTCGAGCGGTCCGGCATTTGCTCCAGGCGCGTGGTCATCGGCAAGTGGACTTGCACCCGGTCGCCGGCGCGCCAGTCGCGTTTCAGCGCGACATAGCCGCCCGGCTGCGCAGTGATGTTGACGCGTTTGCCGTTGACCCGCACGCGCAGTGCGCCTGGCGCCACCCAGCCCGGATAGCGCAGTTTTAAGGTGAAGGCGCCGCCCCGCTCCACCGTGACGGTGGCGCGGTCTTGATCCGGGAAGCGGGTATCCTGGCGCACGCGCACGCCTTGCTCTTTCCAGTCCAGCGTGGACGGGATGTACAGGTTGACCAGCAGCGCGGGGTTGCCGTCGTCACCGTCATGGGCATAAATGAATTCACCGTACTTGGCCTGGCTCTCGATGCCGGAACCCACGCAGCACCACATGCCCTGATCCACCTGCGAATACACGCGGTAGTGGTTCGGGCGCATCGGCGTGAAGTAGACAAAACCACCGCTGCCGGGGTGCTGTGACGACAGGATATGGTTGTACAGCGCGCGCTCGTAGTAATCGGTGTATTTGCCTTGCGGGTCGTCCTCATACAGCAATTGCGTCAACTTCAGCATGTTGTACGTGTTGCAGGTCTCCGGCCCTTCGACTTCCTGCACCATCGGCTTGAAATCCTGATTGTCATGGAAGTGCTCCTTGACGCTGTTGCCGCCGATGGCCACCGTGCGGTGGTCGACCACGGTTTGCCAAAAGAATTGCGCGGCGCTCTTCCACTGCGGGTCCGCCGCCATCGTGCCGATGCGGTGGAAGCCGATGACTTTCGGGATTTGCGTGTTGGCGTGCAGCCCGCTCAAGGCGTCGCGGCGCTGTTCCAGTGGTTGTAAGAGCGCCTGGTGCGAAAAGCGCTTGGCCAGTTCCAGGTATTGCGGCTCGCCCGTCATCTGCGACACTTGCGCCAGCACCTCGTTCATGCCGCCATGTTCGCTGCGCAGCATGGCGTCCATCTGCTGCGGCGACAGGTGGCGCGACAGGGCCAGCGCCCAATCGGCCAGCCGCACCAGCATGGCGCGCGCATCAGCATTGCCGGTCAGGCGCCAGGCGTCATACAAACCGGCATAGATTTTATGCAGGTTGTACCACGGCACCCACTTGCCGTTGACGGAAAAATTATCGGCTTGCAGCTTGCCTTGCGCGATCTGCTCCAGCGCGGCCTTGCCGCCGGGGATGCCACCCAGGTAGCCGTCCCCCTGCTGGTCCTGCGCCCGTTTCAGTTGCGCGACAAAATCATTCAGGCGACGCAGCACTTCCGGATCACCGGTGGACGCCGCCATCAGCGCCAGCGCCGACAGGTAATGGCCACCGAGGTGGCCATCGAGACCGCTCGATTCCCAGTTGCCATAACTGTCCTTGGCCGGCGTAATGCCCGCCTCGCGCAGATAGGGCGCCAGCAATTTGTCGGGGTCCAGATCCAGCAAGTAACGCTGGTTGGTTTGCTGGGCGTCGAGGAAGGGGCCGGGCAGCAGGCGCACCTGCTGCAGCGGGAACAGCGTGGCGCCCTGGGCGGACGACGCCAGCAACGCCGTCGCAACGACAATGGCAAGAGTTGTACTTTTCATGGGCGTAGGGCGGATCGCGATCCGCCATCGGTTTCAGCGTATCAGCGTATCAGCGCGCTCTGGTAACGGTTCAGCTCCGACTGCGCCACCACCGGCCAGCCGTCCTGGTCCCACGTCATGTCCAGCACTTTGAGCTTTTGCAGGTAGCGGTCGGCCGTTTCATACGCGTGCAGCACCAGCACATCCTTGCCGTCAAACGTATACGCGCTGTTATGGCCGAGGCCGACCCAGTCCTTGTCGCCCGCGATCACCAGCGAGCCACCGCCCTGCGCCATATCCTTGCCGTCCTTGTCAAGATAAGGCCCGTCGACGGCGCGCGAACGCCCCACCACCACGTGGTAGGTGCTTTTCTCTTTCTGGCAGCACAGGCCCCACGAGGCGAACAGGTAGTAATAGCCGTTCTTTTTAAAAATGAACGGCGCTTCGATTTCCGCCGGACCGGCCGACTCGTCGGGGGTAAACGCGGGACGGGCGCGCGCGGCGATGGTTTTCCATTGCTGCGGTTGTGCCAGTTTGGTGTGGCTGGCGTCGAGCTTGACCAGCTTTAAGCCAGCCCAGAACGAGCCAAAGCTCATCCAGGCCTCACCCTTGTCATCCATCACGATGTTGGGATCAATCGCATTCCACAGGTCGCGGCCCGGGACCGATTGCAGCAGCAGCCCCTGGTCGACCCATTGGTAGTCAGGCGACTTCGGATCCAGTGTCTTGTTGACGGTCACACCGATGCCCGACGTCAGCTTGCCGAAACCCGACACCGAATAATACAAATAATAGCGGCCGTTATGGTGGTGCACGTCCGGCGCCCAGATATGGCCGTCAAACGACGGCGCCACCGACTTGGCCCAGGTCGGCTGCCCCTCAAACACACGGCCTTCGAGTTTCCAGTCCTTCATGTTGCTGGAACTGTAGAACGTGATGCCGGGGCCGGTGCTGAACACGTAGTACTTGTTGCCGTCCTTGGCCATGACCGGGTCGTGGACGTCCACTTGAGCGGCCTGGGCGGCGTGGGATGCACTGGCCATGACCAGGGCGGCAGCCAGGGTTGCGATGCGTTTCATGGTATTTCCTATGTGACTGGTGCTGCACGCGTTCGGCGGCTTCCGCACTGCGGAAACCGCCCTACGGGGTTGGCGCCAAGGGCCTGGCGCCACGTCTGCGCTTCAATTGCCGGTGCGGGCGCCCCACAACGACACACCGTCCACCGACTGCGCCGTGAATGTTACGACGAAAGCGCTGGCGTTGGTATTCCACTGGCGCGACAGCACGCCACTGAACGCGCCGCCGGCATCAAGCGTGATGGTCACGTTGTTGTTGCCCTTGTGCGTCCACTTGCCTGTGACGGCGCCACTCACCGTGCCATCGGCGCCCAGCTTGATATTTTGCGAGGTTTTAATCGTTGCCGAAATATCCTTGCCATGGTTAATCAGCTTGTAGCTGCCCGCCGCGTCGGCCGCCGTCACCGCCGCCGTTTGCAATGGCAAGGATTTCGACAGCGGCGCATAGCGCAGCGGCGACGCCACCGGCCAGCCCTCGTCGTTGATGAACAATTCATGGACGCGCACTTCGTGCGCCTCGCCCATGCCCGGGAAGCGGGTGTGGAACACCAGGAACGACTGCTTGGTGTTCTTGTCGTAATACGCCGAATTGTGCCCCGGCGAGACATAGCCCAGCGCCGTTCCCGTTTCGCCCGCGGCCAGCTCGAAGCGGTGGTTGCCCATCAGCTTCTGGCCGTGCGGCGCGATCGACGCGTCGTCGAACAAGGGCAAGGCCGGATTGGCTTTCACGGTCGCCATGTCGACACCCTTGGCGTCGACATAGGGACCATCGGCGCTGCGCGAGCGGGCCACCCGGATGTTGTAGGCGCCATTGGCGTCCAGCCCGCCCCACGACGTAAACAGATAGTAGTAATCGGTCTGCGGGTGATACAGCACATAAGCGCCTTCGATGCGCGCATGGTTGCCGCCCAACAGGTGCTTGCCATAGCCCTGCCCCGGCTTTTGCTTGCCGGTGGCTTCATCCATTTCCAGCACGAAGATACCGCCCGAGTACGAGCCGTAGATCATCCACAACTTGCCCGCCTTGTCCTTGAACACTTGCGGGTCGACCACGTTGGGCTGCTTGGTGGCGTCATAGACCGTCTTGCCATCTTCGCTGATCTCGCCCCACATGCCGGACTTCAGCAGGATGCCCTTGTTGACATACGGCCCTTCGATCTTGTCGGCCACCGCCACGCCCAGCGCGGAACGGGGCGAGTCGCCTTTGCAGGCGTTGTAGTACATATAGAACTTGCCGTCCGCCAGTTGCACCACATCGGGCGCCCACAAGGTCGTGGTTTGCGCCCAGGCGAAGGTTTCCGCCAATTCTTTGGTGACGTCGTTGAACAGCGGATTGGCGGCGTTGGCGCCATCGGCAATTTTGCTCCAGTTCATCCAGTCGGTGGTTTTCGCCGCCGCCAGATGCGAACCAAACACGTAGAAGGTGCCGTTCGCGTTGATCACGGACGGATCATGCACCGATACATTGGCAAACGCCAACGCGGCCTGCGAGGGCACATTCGGCACCGTCGGCACCGTCGGCGTGGTCGGTGTCACCGGATCGGTCGGTACCGTCGGCGTGGTCGGATTGGTCGGCACAGTGGGCGTGGTCGGCGCATTGACCACGGCGGCAGAGCCGCCGCCCCCGCCGCCGCAGGCGGCAAGGGTCAATACGCCGGCCAGCGCCAGCGCCTGAAACAAGGCAGTCTGCTTCACGGCTTACTCCACGTTGACCACCGCCACCGACTTGGCGGGCAGTTTGACGGTCAGTTTGCCACCCTTGGCCTGGGCGGTGAAAGGCACCGGTTTGACGGCGTCCGGCTGGGCAAAGGTATTGTGCGCATCCATCGCGCCGGCGGTCAGCACGCGGCCCTGCAGCGCACCGGCCTTGCCGCCGGCGACATTGACGGTGACTTCGGCTTCCTGGTTCGGGTTGGTGTTCACCAGCGCCAGGTAGACCTTGCCATCCTTGCCGCGCGCCGCCGACGCGCTGACCTGTGGCACCGAGGTGTTGCCCAGCTTGTAATCGCCGTTGCCCTTGATCGCCACCGGCAACGTGGTCGCATCCTGGAATGGCACATACATGTGGTAGGCGTGGTAAGTCGGCGTCTTCAGCATCTTGTCCTTGTCGGTCAGGATCATCGCCTGCAGCACATTGACCATTTGCGCGATATTGGTCATGCGCACGCGCTCCGCATAGTTGTGGAAGATATTGAAGTGCAGCGCCGCCACCACGGCGTCGCGCAGGCTGTTTTGCTGGTACAGGAAGCCGGAATTGGTGCCCTTTTCGACGTCATACCAGGTGCCCCACTCGTCGACATAGAAGCCGATTTTCTTGGACGGGTCATTCTTGTCGAGGACTTTGACGTTATTGGCGATCATCTTGTCGATCGCCAGCGAGTTCTTCATGGTGGAGATCCACTCGCCTTCGCCGAAGCCGGTCGCCGCGCCCTTGACTTCCCACTTACCGGTCGGGATCGTGTAATAGTGGAAGCTGATCGCGTCGATATTGGCTTTCACCTCCTTCGACAAGGTGCTGGTCCACGTCAGGTCGTGGTCATTACCGCCGCTGGCGATGAACTTCGGACGGTTGTCCGGCGGCGCCTTCAGGAACGTGGTGGCGGTCTTGTACAGGTTCGCATAGTGGCTCGGCGTCATCGAACCACCGCAGCCCCAGGCTTCATTGCCGACCGCGAAGTAGGCCACCTTGAAGGGCTTGTCACGGCCATTCTTGCGGCGCAGTTCGGCCAGGCCGGACTTGGTGTCGGACGTCATGTATTCCAGCCATTCGGCCATTTCCTGGTTGGAGCCGGTGCCGAGGTTACCGTTGACATAGGCATCCGCGCCCAGCAATTCCGCCAGGTCGAAGAATTCGTGGGTACCAACCCAGTTCGGTTCTTCCACGCCGCCCCACATGGTGTTGACTTTGACCGGACGGTCCTTGCGCGGGCCGATGCCTTCGCGCCAGTGGTATTCATCGGCAAAGCAGCCGCCCGGCCAGCGCACCAGCGGCACCTGCAATTCCTTCAGTGCGCCGACCACGTCATTGCGCCAGCCTTTGGTGTTCGGGATCGACGATTCAGGGCCGACCCACATGCCTTCATAAATGCCGGTGCCCAGATGCTCGGCAAACTGGCCGTAGACGTTCTTGTTGATGACCGGGCCGGGCTTGGCGGCGTCGATGGTGACAACGGTTTCGGCCCAGGCGGCGCTGGCCAGCAGGCCGGCCGCCAGCGCGAACACGGTTTTATGGATGGTATTACTAATGGTTCCGGTAATGGTCGGACGCATGGGTGTCTCCTTCTTTATTTAAATACCGCGACGAAGCCGCCGTGGGGTTGCATGGTGATGTGGGTGGTGCTGCCGGCCTCGATCGCGGCTTGCGTAAAGTCGCGCGGAGCGGCGCCGTCGGTGATCAGTTGCCCGCTGCGCGCCCCGATAAATGACAGGTCCAGCGCCAGCGTCTTGGTCTCTGCCTCGGCATTGATGCCGGCCACGTACCATGTGTCGCCGGCCTTGCGGGCGATCACGGCAAAGCGGCCGGGGTAGCCGTCCACGAACTTGCTGTCGTCCCAGCTACGCGGCAGCTGCTGCATGAACGCTTTCACGTACGGTGGCACGCTGGCCATGCCGGCCGGGATTTCCGCGAAGTGCTGGATACCGGACAGGAACAGCACCGACTCGGCCAGTTCAAAGCCGTTGCGGGTGGCGCGCTTGATGTTCGGGATGTCGCCAAACACCACCGGCGTGAAGTCCATCGGGTCGAACAGGTTGCGCGTGAACGGCAGCATGGCCGCATGCTTGACCACCGCATCCTGGTTGGCCTGCTCGAAGGTCGCGAATTCAAAGCCGCGGATCGACTCCATCGTCATCAGGTTCGGATAGGTGCGGGCCCAGCCGCGCGGTAAGGTCGCGCCATGGAAATTGACGAGCAGGCCGTAATCGGCGGCATCCTTCAGGATGTCGAGGTAATAGGCGATCATCGACTGGCCATCACCGGCAAAGAAGTCGACCTTGACGCCTTTGATCCCCATATCCTGGAGCCGGGCGAATTCGGCGCGGCGCGCATCGCGCTCGAGCAGCTTGCCCTTGGGCGTATATTCGGTCTTGTTCCACGCGCCGGACGAGTTGTACCAGACCAGCAAACCGACCTTTTTCGACAGCGCGTACTGCGCCAGTGTGCGCATCTTGTCGTAGCCGATCTTGCGGTCCCAATCGGCGTCGACCAGCGTATATTCCCAGCCCATGTCGGCCGCGTAGTCGATAAATTGCTGTTGCACCTCGTAGACCGTGGCGTCATCCTTGAGGATCGCCCAGCTCCACGAGGCGAGGCCCGGGGCGCCGACCGGCGCCCCCACGGCGGGCGCGGCAAGGTCGGTGCCCAGCGTCGAATCGACCACTTGCGCCAGCGATCCGATGGTCAGCACGCGCCAAGGCGACGTCAAGGTGCCGCTGGTGTGCGCCAGCAGCGCACCGTTGGTAAACACTTCCGGCGCCGACGGGCCGCCGATGCGGTAAACGCCATTGGGCGCCTTGGCCTGCAGGCGCGACGCGTGGAAAGTAGCATCGATGCCCGCTTCGGTCAGCGCCACCCACACCGGATTGGACGGCGTGCCGGTCTGGAACAAGGCCGGGAAGGCCCAGCCGGATTTCAGTGGCGATGGCGTGCCCGCCGGCACGGCCATCTGGTACAGCTCTTCATACGACGGGTTGGTGTTGGCCCAGCCGGTTTGCGCCACCGACATCGGCTGCAGCCAGCCGTGCGCCGACTTGGACAAGGCGAAGCTGGTGGCTTCATCGATCAATTGCTTGCGCGGCAGCGCAGGTTCGGCCACCACGTAGCGGAACGCCACGCCATCGTCCGACACGCGGAACGTGATGGCGATGCGCTGTTTGCGGCGATTTTCCAGCGTATACGTCTGCTCGCTGGCACTGTAGCTGATCTGGCGGCGCTTGCCGACCGCCATGGTGTAGCGGTCGCTGACGCGCACCGCGTCCGAGGTCTGCGTCAGCTTCAATCCGCGCGAAAAGTCGGCGCCCTGCAGGCGCAAGCCCAAGGTGGACGGCAGAATGACGGCGGTGCCGTCGCGGGTCACGGTATAGCGGGCAACGCCGCCCGGGCCGACCGTCACGTCAACGGCCAGGTGGCCGTCAGGACTGGCCAGCGGCGCGGCGAGCGCAAGGGAAGGCAGTGCATGGGACACGGCCAGGGTAAGGATGGCCAGCGCCAACGCGGGACGGGTTGGGCGGATGGTTGGGCGAGTAGCCTGCGGACACGAATTGGTCATGACGCTCTTCATCGAAAATGGGGATGCGAACAGACACCACACCGGCAGAACCGGTGCGTTCACTGTGACACTAAGGAGAAAGGCGGGCCGCCGGCCCGCCAGCGCTGAACTGCGGATTAACCGTGGCTTAAGCGTCGATTAAACCCAGCCCGCGTCGACGATGAATTCCTGCGCCGTGCACATTTTGCTGTCGTCAGCGGCCAGGAACAGCACCATCGCGGCGATGTCCTCGGGCATCAGCTTGCCCGGCAGGCATTGCATGCGCTTGATTTCCTCTTCCGCCGCATCATCGACCCACAGGTCGATCTGGCGCTGGGTCATGACCCAGCCCGGCGTCACGGTGTTGACGCGGATATTGTGCGGTCCCAGGTCGCGCGCGAGGTTGCGCGTCAGGCCGATGACGGCCGATTTGGTGGTGGCGTAGACCGGATAGCCGCCGCCCTTGGCTTTCCAGGAAATCGAACTGATATTAATGATGGAGCCGCCGCCTTTTTTCTTCATGCCGGCCAACACCGCCTGGCACGTGAAGAACATCGGGCGCTGGTTAATCGCGATGCGCTGATCCCAGTATTCGGGCGTGACGTCTTCGATATTGTGGCGCTGGTCATTGGCGGCATTGTTGACCAGCACATCGAACTCGCCCAGTTCTTCCGCGCATTCGGCCATGGCCGCTTGCAGCGCCGGGATGTTGGTGATGTCGCAATAGCGGAATTGCGGCGCCGGATGGCCGGCGGCGCGCACGCGCTCAACCAGGGCCAGGCTGGCGTCCTTGGCAATGTCCACAAAAGCCACCGAGGCGCCCTGCGCCGCGAACGATTCGACCAGCGATTCGCCGATACCGGTACCGCCGCCCGTGATAAATACGCGCTTGCCGCGCAAACTGCCGAATTGAGCCAGATTGGTCATGATGTCTCCTGAATCTTATTTTAACGCGGTGCCGCCGGATTACGCGCTTCGCGCTAATCCGGCCTACAACTTCCCACTGTAGGGCGGATTAGCGGGCGACGCCCGCGTCATCCGCCCTGCCCGCCTGTTGCAACAATTACGCCTTGCCCAACGCGCCATCGACGCGGCGCCAGATGCCCGACGGATTGCCATCGCGCAGCGACTCCGGCAGCAAGGCCTGCGCCAGGTTCTGGTAACACACCGGCCGCAGGAAGCGGCTGATCGCGCCGGTGCCAACCGACGTGCTGCGGCCATCGGCGGTGGCCGGGAACGGGCCGCCGTGCACCATCGCGGTCGACACTTCGACCCCGGTCGGGAAACCATTGGCCAGGATACGGCCGACTTTGCGCTCCAGCACCGGCAGCAATTGTTCGGCGGCGTCGAAATCGCCTTCGTCCAGTTGCAAGGTCGCCGTCAACTGGCCTTCCAGGCGTTCCGTCACCGCCACCATTTGCGCCACATCGGCGCAGGCGATCAGCATCGACGCCGGTCCAAACACTTCGTCATGCAAGGCATGCTCGGTGAGGAATTGCGCCGCCGTGGTCTTGAACAGCGCCGGCGCGCCTTTGCCGGTTTCCTGCACGGCGCTGTCGTTGCGGTTGACCAGCGTCGTCACGCACGACTGGCCGGACAGCGCCGCCACCCCGCGTTGGAACGAGCCGGCAATGCCCGGCGTCAGCATGGTCGCACCCTGCACGTCGGCCAGCGCTTCGGCCGCCACGCTGGCAAAGCGCTCGAACGCCGCGCCTTCCAGGCCCAGCACCAGGCCGGGATTGGTGCAGAACTGGCCGACGCCCATCGTCAGCGATGCGGCAAAGCCTTTGGCAATCTCGTCGCCACGGGCCGCCAGCGCCTGCGGCAACAGGTAGACCGGGTTAATGCTGCTCATTTCGGCATACACGGGAATCGGCTGCGGACGCGCCGCCGCCACCGCCATCAGCGCGGTGCCGCCGGAACGCGAACCGGTGAAACCGACCGCCTGGATCGCCGGATGCGCCACCAGCGTTTGGCCGATGCCGTTGCCGGTACCGGTCAACAGCGCAAACACGCCGGCCGGCAAGCCGCACTGCGCAACCGCCTTGACGATGGCGCGCGCCACCAGTTCCGAGGTGCCGGGGTGCGCCGAGTGGGCTTTCAGCACCACCGGGCAGCCGGCCGCCAGCGCCGATGCGGTGTCGCCGCCGGCCACCGAAAACGCCAGCGGGAAATTACTGGCCGCAAACACCGCCACCGGGCCGACCGGGATCAGGCGCATGCGCAAGTCCGGGCGCGGCGGCGTGCGCTGCGGCAGCGCGGTGTCGATGCGGGCGTCGCGCCACGAGCCTTCACGCAGCAAATCGGCAAACAATTTCAGCTGGTTGCAGGTACGGCCACGTTCGCCTTCCAGGCGCACGCGCGGCAGGCCCGATTCGGCCATGGCGCGCTCGATCAGCGCATCGCCCAGCGCCATGATTTCAGCGGCGATGGTGTCCAGGAAGTCGGCGCGCTTGGCGTCCGGCACGGCGCGGAAGGTGTCGAAGGCGGCGCCGGCCAGCGCGCACGCCTGATTGATCTGGTCCGCGTCGACCATGTTGAAGGCCGGCGCGATATGCTGACGCAGCGATGGATCGAAGGCCTGAAACGCACCGCCGTTGCCTTGCACGGCCTGGCCGTTGATGAATGCCTGTCCGGTCACAGAAATAGTCAAGCTCACAGCGGATTCACTTTCGCATAGGTGGTGGCCACAACGGCCAGTGTGTTACGCAGCGCCGGACCAAACGCCGGGGCTTCGATTTCAAAGCTCTCGCCGGCCTGCACGCTGATGTTGTCGGCCACGCTCAGGGTGGCGGTGCCAAAGAAGTGAATGTGCACATCGCCCGGACGGTTGAACAGGCCATATTTGAAGTGGTGGTATTCCAGGTTCTCAATGGTGTGCGACATGTTTTGCTCGCCACTGACAAACGCTTTTTCCCAGCGCACCTTGCCCTCTTTATCGAGGATGCGCGACACGCCTTGCACGTGCGCCGGCAAGTCGCCCACCAGCAGCGCCGGGCCGAGGCCGCAGACGCGCAGTTTCGAGTGGGCCAGGTACAGGTAGTTCTGGCGCTCGGTCACGTGGTCCGAGAACTCATTGCCGATCGCGAAACCGAGGCGGTACGGCTGGCCATCGTCGCCGATCAGATACAGGCCGGCGATTTCCGGCTCTTCACCGCCGTCCAGCGCGAAGTCCGGCATGTTCAGCACTTCGCCATTGGCGGCCACAATCGAGCCATCGCCCTTGTAGAACCATTCCGGCTGCACGCCCGGGGTGCCGGACGCCGGCTTGCCGCCCTCCACGCCCATGCGGAACATTTTCATTGAATCGCTCAGCGTTTCGACATCGCCGCCAATTTTCTTGTGCATGGCGTCGCGGGTGTCGGCGCTGCCCAAATGGGTCAGGCCGGTGCCGCAGACATAGGTGTGAGCGCTATCTTCATGATCCAGCGGCGTCAGCAAACGGCCATCGGCCAGCACGTCGGCATAGGCGTGGCTGCGCGCGCCGGCCTTCGATTGCGCCAGTGACGCCAGGCCGGTTTTGCTGCGTATCGCTTCTTGCGCCAGCGCGTAGGTGGTGCTCACGCCATCGAGTTCGCGGATCGTGCCCTGCTCCAGCAGGCCGACGCGGCGTTCTCCGGATTCATTCTTAAACTGTACCAACAACATATTTTTCTCCTTAACTTGGGCGATCGCTTAGTGCATATGCTTCGTGCATAGGCTTCGTGCGTAGGCTTAGTGCGAATGCTTCGGCACTTTGGAACCGCGCATGCCGACCAGGAAGTCGAAGTCGCAGCCTTCATCGGCTTGCAGCACGTGGTTGATGTACAGCTGCTGGTAGCCCGACTTGGCGCCTTCAACATGCTGCTCGGCACGGGCCGCCAGGCGCTGCGCCATTTCCTCGTCCGAGATATCGAGATTGAGTTTGCCGTTGGCGCAATCGAGTTCAACATAATCGCCATCCTGGACGATGCCCAGCGGGCCGCCGGCCATCGCTTCCGGCGCCACGTGCAATACCACGGTGCCGTAAGCGGTGCCGCTCATGCGTGCATCAGAGATCCGCACCATGTCCTTGACGCCCTGCGCCAGCAGCTTCGGCGGCAGGCCCATGTTGCCCACTTCGGCCATGCCCGGATAACCTTTCGGGCCGCAATTTTTCATGACCAGCACCGAATCCTTGGTGACATCGAGGTCCGGGTCCAGGATGCGTTCCTTGTAGTGCTCGAAGTTTTCAAACACCACCGCCTTGCCACGGTGCTGCATCAGTTCCTTGGTGGCCGCCGATGGTTTCAGCACGGCGCCACGCGGCGCCAGGTTGCCGCGCAAGATGCAGATACCGCCGTCGTCGAGCAACGGCTTGTCCAGCGGACGAATCACTTCATCGTCGTAGATCGGCGCATCCTTGCAGTTTTCCCACAGCGATTTGCCGTTCACCGTCAGCGCCTCTTTGTGCACCACCAGGTCCGACTCGCCCAAGCGGCGGATCACGCCCGGCAAGCCACCGGCATAGTAAAACTCTTCCATCAGGAAGCGGCCCGACGGCAGCAGGTCGACCACGGTTGGCGTGCCCTTGCCGATGCGGGTCCAGTCTTCCAGTTCCAGCGGCACGCCGATGCGGCCGGCGATGGCTTTCAGGTGGATCACGGCGTTGGTCGAGCCGCCGATGGCGGCGTTGACACGAATCGCGTTTTCAAACGCTTCCTTGGTCAGGATCTTCGACAGGCGCAGGTCTTCCCACACCATGTCGACAATGCGCATGCCGGACATGTGGGCCAGCACGTAGCGGCGCGCATCAACGGCGGGAATCGCGGCATTGTGCGGCAAGGTCGTACCCAGCGCTTCGGCCATGCAGGCCATGGTGGATGCGGTGCCCATCGTGTTGCAGGTACCGGCGGAACGCGAGTGGCCCGCTTCGGCGGCGAGGAAATCGTGCATCGTGATTTCGCCGGCCTTGACTTGTTCATGCAACTGCCAGACGGCGGTGCCGGAGCCAATGCTCTTGCCATTGAGTTTGCCGTTCAACATCGGGCCACCGGAGACCACGATGGCGGGAATGTCGCAACTGGCCGCGCCCATCAGCAGCGCCGGCGTGGTCTTGTCGCAGCCGACCAGCAGCACCACCGCATCCATCGGATTGCCACGGATCGATTCTTCGACGTCCATCGCCGCCAGATTCCGGGTCAGCATCGCGGTCGGGCGCAGGTTCGATTCGCCGCTGGAGAACACCGGGAACTCCACCGGGAAGCCGCCCGCCTCCAGGATGCCGCGCTTGACGTGCTCGGCCAGCTTGCGGAAATGCGCATTGCACGGGGTCAGTTCGGACCAGGTATTGCAAATGCCGATGATGGGTTTGCCCTGGAATTCATGGTCGGGAATACCCTGGTTTTTCATCCAGCTGCGATACATGAAACCGTTTTTGTCCTGCGTGCCGAACCACTCGGCGGAGCGCAGGGCTACTTTTTTCTTAGTCTCCGACATGCAAAATTCTCCTGTAATTGTCCCGCTCTGGACCGTTCCGCGGTCCGGGATCAGGCGGGTTGCGATGTAGGAATACTAAAGGGGCTATTGATATGTTTCCAATGAATTAAAAAACAAAATTGATACTGAAAACGATATCAATAGCCACCAAACAAACGGCGCCCCTGCGGGCGCCGTGGCGGTCTTGCCTGGCTGGCGCGTGGCTTACTCCCACTGCAATTGATTAATGGTGCGTGATGTGCCGAGCAATCCGGCGTTGGCGCCATCGAGGCACGCCGGCCAATCAATGCGTTCCTTCAGCGCCACGCAATAATGCAGGCCGCCGCCGGGGTTCTTCAGTTCGATCGCACCACCGCTGGCAATCCGGTGCGTCACCGGACTCGGATCGCCCTGCACGCCGGTCATGACGGTGCAGCCGCCACTGGTCGATTCGACGCAGGTGATGGTGGCCGACTCCGTCGCGGCGGCGGCGACTTTAAATTTCAGCGTGCTGATGGCGGCCGTGGCCGGGGCGCACAGCAAGGCGCCGGCCAGCAGCGCGGCGGCGGGATGGCGGAACATGGCGTCTCCTCTTATGGGGTTTATGTCCCTATTGTTATCCGTGCCGCGCCCCGCCACTAATCAATTTTTTGATCAAAGCCATATCGAAAATGGCATAGCTGGTCTCAATCCGACAGCAAGCCACCGATGGCGACCGTCGCGAAAGCAACACATCGGCGCGATGTCCAGCGCGTTTTCCCGCATCGGCGCTCAAGTGACAGGCCCGGTTCCGCGCAGTCCAAGGTTAGACCGCCTTGGCCCGGTGCCCCAGTTTGACCAGCGCCGCCACCAGCAAGGCCCGGTGATCGCCCTGCACTTCGATGACGCCATCCTTGACGGTGCCGCCGGCGCCACAGGCCGCGCGCAATTGTTTGCCCAGCACCGCCAGCGCCGCGTCATCGAGCGCCACGCCCTTCACCAGCGTGACGGCCTTGCCGCCACGGCCCTTGGTTTGCAGCGACACCCGAACGTTGCCGTCGCCGCGCGGCACGGCTTTGGCGTTGGCCTGGCAGGCGCAGCCGGCGACCGGCTTGCCGCAGTCGGGACACATGCGGCCGGTTTCAGTGGAATAGACCAGGCCACCCTGGGAACGGTTTTTCAGCATGATGCGATATTTTGATGCGCTATTTAATAGTGAAAGATCAGCGGCAAGGCGGGGCGAAAGTCATGCGAGCGCCCCTGCGCGCCGCCATCGAAGGTCAGTTCCAGCAAGTCGGCGTCGCCCGCCTCAAAACACACGGGCAGCGCCAGCGATGGCAGGCCGCGCGGCTGGCTGACTTTGACGGCGGTGATGTCGCGCAGCGGCACGCGGTGCGCCAGCGGCTGCGCGCGGGCCGGCGGCAATGCATCGGGGCGGCCACCGGGCGCTAGGTGGAAGCACATCGGCTCGCTCAGTGGCGCCAGCGCAATATCGCAGGTGACGCCGGGCGGCAGATAGTCCGGCTGGTAGCGCCAGCTGGCAAACGGCAACGGCGCGGCGGCGCCCGGCGCCGGCCGAAAACACAGACCAAACGGCGAACCGGCACCGGACAGGCGCTCGAACAACAAAGTAGGCCGCGTCGCCGCGCTTTGCGCCTCGGCCGCATCGTCCAGCCACAGCAGTTCCAGGAAGGCATTGGCAAAAAAGAAGCGCCGGTTCGCCGTGCCCTGCCCCGGATGACGGTTGCCGGCCCCTTCGCACAGGCCAAACGCGGTCAGGACGGCCGCTTCCGGCGCGCCGGGCCGTACCCGGATAAAGATGTGGTCGAGTTGCATGGCCGCGATTATAGGGCAGCCGTCGCATTGCCAACAGCACCACGCGCCACTTACAATCAGCCGTTATATCCAGCCACTATATAGAAGAGTCAACTACCCCGGCCTGAACGCCGGAGCTTGCAAAAGCTCGGTTGACCAGACTAAGCGCAAAGCACCGCGCTACGTGGCAACGAAGTTCAAGACGCA
>JAIENA010000110.1 GCA_019751755.1 Burkholderiaceae bacterium
CGGCGCGCCGGCCGCCAGCGCGGGCAGGCGGCGCCGCGCCGTCAACAAGGCGCGCAAGCCGCTGAACATGCGGCCGGCCGGGGTGGCGCTGTCATGCCGCTGGGCCAGCGCGGCTTCATCCAGGTAAGGGCGCTGCAGCCAGCGGCTGTCCATCGCATGCTGCGGGCGCTGGAGGTAACTGTCATCGTTGATCTGCGCCAGTTCGTCGCCCATGTACAGCACCGGCAAGGCGCCGAAGGCCAGCGCCAGACCGTGCAGCAGCAGGTTGCGCCGCAAGGCTGCCGCACGCTCGGCATCGGTGCCGGCCGACTGCAATCCCAGCAGCGACGCGGTGGCGCCGTTGCTGCCGTGCGCCGCGTTCGGGTCGCTGCTCTGGAACGCCGCGCCGACCGCATAGCTGCCCTGCTCGCCCTGGTAGAAGCGGGCAATCGCCGCCAGGCGCGCGGCGGGGTCGCCCGCCTCCGCCGCCTCGGCGCGCAACACGTTCCAGCCGATGTCGTCATGGCAGCGCACATACGACAACCACGAGGCCGATGGCGGCAAGTCCGGCGTACGCGCAATCACGGCTTTTAACAGCGCGGCATCCTGCTCGGCCAGCGCGCCCCAGCCAGCCGCCATCAGGCTGCTGTGGTAGGCGATATGGCATTCGGCCGCGCCGTCGGCCTCCCCCCCCTGGCTGCCCAGATAAGCAGGCAATTCCTTGGTCGGCACGATCGCTTCCGCCTTCAACAACACGCCTGGCGCGGCAATCGCCACGATCGCACGCAGCGCCTGCAGCAGCAGGTGCGCTTCCGGCTGGTTCATGCAATTGCTGCCTTCGCGCTTCCACAGGAACGCCGTGGAATCGAGCCGGAACACCTCGATGCCCCGGTTCGCCAGCCGCAGCAGCGCTTGCGCCATGTCCGCAAACACGGCCGGATTGGCGTAATTCAAATCCCACTGGTACGGATAGAAGGTGGTCCAGACCCAGCCTTGCAGTGCGTCCACATACGTAAAATTACCAGGCGCTACTTGCGGGAACACCTGGCCCAGCGTGGCTTCATAACGGTCCGGCACGGCGCGGTCCGGGTACACCAGGAAGTAATCACGCAACGCCGCATCGCCCGCCTTGGCGCCCTGCGCCCACGCATGGTCATCGGCCACGTGGTTGAGGATGAAATCCGAGCACAGGCTGATGCCGGCCTGGCGCAACTGCGCCGCCAGTGCATCGAGGTCGGCGTTCTGCCCCAGTTGGGGATCGACATCATCAAAGCTGGCGACCGCGAAGCCGCCATCATTTTCGCCGGCGCGGGGCCGCAGGAACGGCAGCAGGTGCAGGTAGCGGACCCCCACTTCCTCTAGGTAGGGAATGCGCCGTGCGACACCGCGCAGGGTGCCGCCGAAGCGGTCGACATAACTGCAATAGCCCAGCATGCGCTGGTCGAGGAACCAGTCCGGATCGGCCTCGCGGCGCGCATCCTGGGCTTGCAGCTCGGCCGGCCGCTGTGCCAGCAGGCTGCCGACGGCGCCCAGCAGCGCGCCATACCACTGCTGGAAATCCGGGCGCTGGCCATACAGCGCGTGCAGGCGCTGGTACAGCACCGCGTGCTGCGCACCGTAGCGGCGCTCTGCCGTGTCGCGCAGCGCGCCGGCCAGCGGCGTGACCAAGTCAGTTAAATAGTCAGGAGAATCAGTCATCGCATCATGCTTTTAAAACGAATATTGCAGGCTGGCCTTGATCGAGCGTCCCGTGATGGCGCGCGCGGCATGGCCGTCGCCTTCCACTTCGGTGTAGCCCAGCTTGTTGAACAGATTGTTCGCGGACAGCGTCACCGTGGCCTGCGACGTCACCTGGTATTGCAGCGACGCGTTCACCACGTGGTAGGCCGGCATTTCGATGGTGTGCGCATCGTCGGCCCACGATTTGCCGGTGCCGATCAGCGACGCGCCGAAGGTGGCGGCGCCGATGGTGTAGCTCGGCGCCAACTGGTACACGACCTTGGCCTGGCGCCGTGGCGTGTTGCCAATCACGGCTTCCTGGCCAGGCGCGGTGCCGGTGATCTTGGCATCGGTCAGGGTCAGGCCGCCATTGATGCGGAACGCGCCTGCGCTGTAGGCCGCTTCCAGTTCCACCCCTTTCGCGCTATAGCGGTTGGCGGTGCTGATTTGGGTGGTGGCTTCGTAGTTGCTCTCGGCGGTCTTGGCCTGGAACAGCGTGACGAACGCGCTGGCGCCGCCTTCGCGCCATTTGACGCCGCCTTCGATCTGTTTGACGGTATTGATGTTGACCGGCGCGCTGCCGTCGAGCGGTGTGCCAAACAGAATGCGGTCGGCATTGAACGCCACGCCTTCGCTGATGCGGGCAAACAGTGCCAGGTTGCGCTGCAACTGGTAATTGCCGCCGACCGAGTACGAGGTATGCGCGATGTCATAGTTGACCAGTTGCTGCTTGGCCGGGTCATAGCGCAAGCCGCCGGTGGCGATGTTGGCGTTGCCGGTGGCGCGCTGGTTGTCGCGCCGCACGCTGGCGTCCATGTTCAGCGCGCCGCTTTCCCAACCGACGTTCACATAGGGCGACATCAGCTTGTATTCCATGTCGACCGCGCGCATGCAGCAGGCGCCGAAGGCCGGGCCGATGTAGCCAGGGGTCGTGCTGGCGGTTTTCAACAACGCCGGGCTGTCGGTTTTCGCCTGCAACAGGTATTCATTGAAGTTCCACGTCAGGCCCAGGTTTTGCAGCGACGAATACAGGCCGGCGGTCCCCGTCAGCTTGCCGCCATCGAGCCCCCAGGTCTTCGACAGTTTGACGTCATTGAGCGTATTGCCGACGTCGTCGATCGAGGTGTTGAAGACCACGGCGCGGATGGCGCGGCCGTTATAGGCCTGGCCGGATTGCGGTCCAGTGGCGATGGTGTAGGCGCCGACGGTGCCGTTATCGGCCGGGAATACGCCAATAAAGCGGCCGCTGTTGCGGCTGTGGCGGAAGTTTTCGGTCAGCGACACGCCCTGTCCCAGATCGAGTGACAGCGCCACGCCAAAGGTGTCGCTCTTGACCGCCAAGCCATCATTGACGTTGGACGATACCGTGCCATTGCCCTTGGTCAGCGAGACATCGCGCCCCCAGTACGGCGAGTAAAAACTCGCCATGCGCGGATCGATGCCGGCGATGGCATTGACGCGCCCGCCAGTGACGGAGACCGGCACCGGCAGCGCGGTCGGCGACTTGTCATCGAGGTGCTTGAACGACAGGCGCAAATAGCCACGGTCGAATTCGTGGGTCAGGTTGGCCTTGAACTGGCCACCGCTTTCGGTGCTCATGCCGGTGGGGCGGATGCCTTCGCCGGTCCGGTAATGGCCGCCGATAAAGAAGCGGGTTTTATCGGTCAGCGGCGCGCCATAGGAAAAGTCATAGCGGGTCTGGTCGTAATCGAGGCCGCGCGTGATGCCGATGCTGCCGCCCTGGCGTTCGCCGGTCTTGCTGATGAAGTTGATGATGCCGCCCGGCGAATTGCTGGCCAGGGTCGAGGCGGAACCGCCGCGCACCGCTTCGACGTGGTCCAGGGTGCCGTCGATTTTCACATAGCTGTCCGGCGTGATGAAGTTGAAGTCGCCCGACTGCAGCACCGGCAAACCATCTTCCTGCATTTGCACATAGCGCGAACCGCCGGCCGAAATCGGCACACCGCGCACGGTGATGTTGGCGTTGCCTTCGCCGCCGGACGATTCGGCGCGCACGCCAGGAATCGAGCGCAGCAACTCGGCGGCGCTGGTCGGCACGGCGCGGGCAATGGCGTCGTCCTCCATGGTCGACACCGACACGCTGGATTTCATTTTTGACTGGCCACGGGCGGTGCCGGTGACCACGATGCGCTCGAGTTTCAAGCTATCGGTGGCAACGGCCGCGGCACTGGCAACGGCCGGGGTCGAGGTATCGGCGGCGGGCGCGGCGGCGGCGCTGTCGCTGGCTTGCTGGGCTTGGGCGGCAAAGTGCATCAGGGCTGCGGCGACAGCGGTCGCCATGCGGCCGCGCTGGGCGGTAAGAACTTGCATGAGTCATCTCCGGTTATAAGGGGGTGCCGCTGCTCTGGCGGCTGCTGGTTCTGCACTGCAGATGCCACATTATTCAACAACTTAATTTTTTATGCAATCGATTGCAACGTCATTTACAACACTATTTTCAGTACATAAATGAAGGATATAGCATTCCAATGCAAACGGTTGCAGTCATATACAAGCAAGAATGTCACACCCCTGGGGGGGGCAGACCCCAAGGGTGTGACACAGCGGGCTTAGCAGCTGCTGGCGCGGATGATCAGTTCGGTGGGGAGTTGTTGCGAGACGGCGCCACGGCCTTCGGCCAGGTCCAGCACGGTGGTGACCAGCGCGCGGGCCGCGTCGGCCAGCGGCTGGCGGATGGTGGTCAGCGGCGGATGGAAGTAAGTGGATTGTTCGATATCGTCATAGCCGGCCACCGCCACATCGCGCGGCACGGCGCGGCCCTGCGCGCGCAGCGCGTTCATCGCCGTCATGGCCAGCAAGTCGCTGCAGGCAAACAGCGCGTCGTAGACGGCGCCACGGCGCGCCAGCGCCTGCACGCCTTCAGTGCCGCCTTCGGGCAGGAACGAGACCGGCACGTGCAAGGCCGGATCCGGCGCCAGCCCGGCTTCTTCCAACGCCTGGCAATAGCCCTGGTAGCGCATCGCCGCTTCCGGCATCGCGGTGTCGCCCAGGAAGGCAATATGGCGGCGGCCCTGTTGCAGCAAGTGGCGCGTGGCCAGCAGGCCGCCCTCAACGTTGTCACCACCCACCGTGCAATACAGTTGCTGCGGCAATTGCGCGCCCCAGACGGCGATCGGCACGCCACGCGCCGCCATCTGGTTCAACTGGTCATGGTGGCGCCACTGGCCGATCAGGATCACGCCGATCACGCGGCCGGTATCGTAAGGCTGCGCGGCTGCATCGAGCTGGTCGGCGTCGACCCGCGACAGCAGCATGTCGAAGCCCTGCTCCGTCAGCGCATCGGCCAGGCAGCCCAACATGCCGAGGAAAAACGGGTCGGTCAGGTGCTGGCGCGTGTGCGCGTCCGAGACCGCCGGGATCACCACGCCGATGGTGCGGTTTTGTTTCAGGCGCAGGTTCTGGGCGCCGATATTGATGGTGTATTTCAGCGAGCGCGCCAGCTCCAGCACGCGGTCGCGGGTTTCCTGGTTGACCAGTTTGCTGCCACTGAGGGCGCGCGACACGGTGGAGGTCGAAACCCCGGCCAGGCGCGCGATATCGGCCATTTGCAGGCGGCGGTTGTCGGCATTCGACGGCGAGGACGCTGCGGCTGGCGCGGCAGGCGGCGCAGCCGGATCGGGCTGCGCGGGCACTTTTTTCGGCATCAGCGGATTACGGAAGGAGAACGGACTTATTGTGGCGCGGTGTCGCGGAAAGAGGGGCGCTCGGACAATTTATCGTACAGGCGGGCCAGGTTCGGGTGCGCGCCGCGCCAGTCGATTTCCGGGAAGCGGAAGGCCAGCCAGCCGACCGTGCAGCCCACGGCCACGTCGGCCAGCGAATAATGGTTACCGGCGCAGTACGGCGACTCGCCCAGCTTGTCCGACAGGAACGCCAGACCCTGGCGGATTTTTTGCAGCTGGCGGTCGATCCACTCCTGGCTTTGCTGCGATGGCGGACGCTGGGTGCGCTCCAGGCGCACCAGCACGCCGGCGTCCAGCACACCGTCGGCCACGGCTTCCCAGCATTTGATATCGGCACGCTCGCGGCCATTCGGCGGCAACAGCTTGCACACCGGTGTCAGCGTATCGAGGTATTCCGCCATGACGCGCGAATCGACCAGCGCATGGCCATCTTCCATGATCAGGCACGGCACCTTACCCAGCGGATTGACGTCGTGGATGCGGGTGCCCGCCTGCCACACGTCTTCCAGCTCGAACTGGTAATCAAGCTTTTTTTCAGCCAGCACGACCCGGACTTTCCTGACGTAAGGACTGGCGAGGGAACCGATAAGTTTCATAGACACTAACAAAAGGAGGTTGTGTAGCAGTATAGCATCGGCTTTGCAGCCAATCGACTATCAGCCGCCACCGGCAGGCGGGGGCCGGGCAATGGTAAAATCATGGATTCACGTGTTGTTTGCCTGTTTTTTCAGGCGCCGCCACCGCATGACAGCATCGTTGTGGCGACACCGTTGCAGCGTGGTTTTCCCACCACGCCGCGCCTCAGCCGCATGCCGTATTCCCTTGCCTTACCCACTTTTAACCTAGCATCCGCTTCCCATGACCACTACGCCCTACTCCACCCTGTCGGCCCTGTCCCCGCTGGACGGCCGTTATGCATCGAAGACCGATAAACTGCGCCCGATCCTGTCGGAAGCCGGCTTCATGCACAACCGCGTGAAAGTTGAAATTTCTTGGTTGCAAGCCTTGTCGCAAGCCGGCTTTGCTGAAATCAAGCCGTTTTCGCCAGAAGCGACCGCGCTGCTGGACAAGCTGGCGTCGGACTTCTCGGAAGCCGATGCGGCCCGCATCAAGGCAATCGAAGCCGTCACCAACCACGACGTCAAAGCCGTCGAGTACTGGCTGAAGGAACAAGTGAAGGATGTGCCGGAACTGGTGGCCGCCTCCGAATTCATTCACTTTGCCTGCACCTCGGAAGACATCAACAACACCTCGCACGGCATGATGCTGAAAGCCGCCCGCGACGGCGTAATGCTGCCGTCGCTGCAAGCAGTGGTCGCCAAGCTGACCGAGATCGCGCACGTCAACGCGGCATTGCCGATGCTGTCGCGCACCCACGGCCAGACCGCCAGCCCGACCACGCTGGGCAAGGAATTCGCCAACGTGGTGGCCCGCCTGCAACGCGCCATCAAGCGCATCGAACAAGTGGAAATCCTGGGCAAGATGAATGGCGCCGTCGGCAACTACAACGCCCACCTGTCCGCCTATCCATCGTTCGACTGGCCAACCTTCTCGAAAAACGTCATCGAGCAGCGCCTGGGCCTGGTGTTCAACCCGTACACCATCCAGATCGAGCCGCACGACTACATGGCCGAACTGTTCGACGCGTTTGCCCGCGTCAACACCATCTTGCTGGACTTGAACCGTGATATCTGGACCTACGTGTCGCTCGGCTACTTCAAGCAAAAGCTGAAAGCCGGTGAAATCGGTTCGTCCACCATGCCGCACAAGGTCAACCCGATCGACTTTGAAAACTCGGAAGGCAACCTGGGCCTGGCCAACGCCGTGCTGAAACACCTGTCGGAAAAACTGCCGGTGTCGCGCATGCAGCGCGACCTGACCGACTCCACCGTGCTGCGCAACATCGGCGTCGGCTTCGGTTACACCCTGCTGGCCTACGACAGCTGCCTGCGCGGCCTGAACAAACTGGAAGTCAATCCGCAGCGCCTGGCGGCCGACCTCGACGCCAACTGGGAAGTGCTGGCCGAACCAGTGCAAACCGTGATGCGCCGCTATGGCATTGAAAACCCGTACGAACAGTTGAAAGAACTGACCCGCGGCAAGGGCATCTCGAAAGAGGCGCTGCAAGTGTTCATCAATGGCCTGGCGATCCCGCAAGAAGCCAAGGATGTGCTGCTGCAGATGACGCCGGCCAACTACATCGGCATCGCCGACCAGCTGGCCAAAGCCATCTAATCAATATCAGAGTTCCGGCATGCAAGAGACCGGAACTGCTGTACAGTAAAGGGCGGATCAATGATCCGCCCTTTATGCATTTAAGTGTCCCGTAATTGTTCCGTTCTGCAGAGTTCCCGTTTCTTTGCTATATTTTAGTCCTAACACGTACTAATTTGAAGGACCACCATGGAACGCTATACCAAGACCGCCATGCTGCTGCACTGGCTGGTCGCCCTCCTGATCATCGCGGCGTTTTTGCTGGGCCTGACGATGGTCGATATCAAAGGCATCACGCCCACCAAACTGAAATACTACTCGTGGCATAAATGGCTGGGCGTCACCGTGCTGTTCCTGGCCGTGGCCCGTGCGCTGTGGCGCGCCAAACACACGCCGCCGCCGCATCCGGTCCACATGCCGGTATGGCAAAACAAGGCCGCCGACGCGGTCCACTACCTGCTGTATTTCTTCATCTTTGCGGTACCGCTGTCCGGCTACCTGTATTCGCTGGCCGCCGGGGTGCCGGTGGTGTACCTGGGCGTCTGGCACATGCCGGTGCTGTTCGAAGGCACGCCCGAACTGAAAGCGCTCTTCAAGCCGATACACTACTGGCTGAACATGAGCATGGCCGTGTTTGTCTTCGCCCACGCCGGGGCGGCCTTAAAACACCATTTCATCGACCGTGATGGCGTGCTCAAACGCATGCTGCCGTAACCCGCATTTCGCTCGCATTTCGACCTATTTACAGGAGCTTATCCAATGAAACAACGTATTCTGCTGGTCTCCCTGCTGGGCCTGTCACTGGCGGCCAGCGCCGCCGTCCTGAAAACCGATGCTGCGAAAAGCTCGGTGTCCGCCACCTTCAAGCAAATGAATGTGCCGGTCGAATCGAAGTTCAAGAAACACAACATCGTCATCGATTACAACGACAAGTCGCCGGAAGCGTCGAAGGCCACGGTGGAAATCGACACGGCCAGCCTGGACCTGGGTGATGCGGACATGAACAAGGAAGTGGCGAAAAAGGAATGGTTCAATTCCAGCCAGTTCCCGAAAGCCACCTTCACCTCCACCTCGATCAAGAGCGCCGGCGCCGGCAAGCTGACCGTCACCGGCAAACTGACCATCAAGGGCAAGGCGGCCGACGTGTCCTTCCCGTTGAACGTGAAGGCCGATGGCAAAAACCAGATATTCGATGGCGCGCTGCCCATCAAGCGCCTGGCCTTCAGCATTGGTGAAGGCGAATGGAAAGATACCAGCATGGTGGCCGATGAGGTGACCATCAAGTTCCACGTCGTTACCGCACAATAATCGCAGCACATTCCGCAGTATCCCCACCCCACACACGGAGACACCCGCATGAAAGCACACGTCCTGATCGCCGCCCTGATTGCCGCCACCGCAGGCTCGGCCTTTGCCGCCGACACCTACAATATCGACCCTGGCCACACCTACCCAAGCTTCGAAGCGGACCACCTGGGTATTTCGGTATGGCGCGGCAAGTTCACCAAAACCTCCGGCAAGGTGACCGTCGACCGCGCCGCCAAGAGCGGCTCGCTGGACATCGTCATTGATGCGAAATCGATCGACTTCGGCCACGAAAAAATGAACACGCACGCGCGCTCGGCGGACATGTTCAATGTCGAAAAATTCCCTGACGTGACGTACAAGAGCACGTCGCTGAAATTCGACGGCGACAAGCTGGTCTCGGTCGCCGGCGACCTGACGCTGATGGGCGTGACCAAGCCGGTGACCCTGACCGTGAAATCGTTCAAGTGCATTCAGCATCCAATGCTGAAACGCGAAGTGTGCGGCGCCGATGTGGCCGCTGAATTCAAGCGCAGCGACTTTGGTCTGAACTATGGCTTGCCGCGCTTCTCGCCGGAAGTAAAACTGGCGATCCAGGTCGAAGCCGTCAAGGCCGACTGATCGTCCGTCCCAGTCATCAAGGGCCGGCCGGGTCTCCCCGCCGGCCTTTTTTATGTGCGCTGCCTTGCCGCGCCGATTACGGGCTGTCGTGGTACGGATCACCCGGATTCGGGTGGCTCACCCGGCGCCAGGCGGCGTGCGCCGCCGACTTGGCCTGCTCCCAGTTCAGCCGCGAACGCTCTTTCGTGCTGTCCCAGTCATTGCGCAGGCGCTCCTCCGCCGTATCCCAGTTGCCGCCATAACGGCCATGGCTGCTGTAGCCCAGCGCATAGGCCGGGCCGTAGTCGTCATAATCATAGCCAGGCAGATAGTAATCTTCGCGCCGGAAATGGTCTTGCCAGTAGCGCTGCTCGTCGGCCGGATTGACGGCCGCCCCCACGCCCAGCCCCACCGCACCACCGGCCAGCGCGCCCATCGCGGCGCCCGCCGCCATGCCCACCGGACCGCCGGCGGCACCGATGGCGGCGCCCGCCATGGCGCCGCCACCGCTGCCGATCCCTTCGGCCATGTGGTGGTGTTCCAGCTCATCGCCCGGTTTCGGATTGACCACCTCGGCGGCGCCCTTGCCGGCCAGGCCGCCGGCAATCCCGCCGATCACGGCGCCGGCCGCCATTCCCAGCGGTCCGCCCGGGACGCCCGCCGCCATCCCGGCCAGCGTGCCGGCGCCAGCACCAATCCCGGTGCCCAGCACGTGTTCGCCCGCTTCTGCTTTCCAGCTGTCGGCCAGGTACGCCGCATCCGCGTCGGAACGGGCGTGAATGCCCATCAGGATACCGCCCTGCCTGACGCCTTCCTCATACACATGCGCGCGCTCTTCCGGGATGCCGGCGCCCACCAGCGCCCCCAGCACGCCGCCGGTCAGGGCGCCCGCGCCCGCACCGGCAATCGCGGCCGCCAGCGGCCCCGCCACCACCACGCCGATACCTGGCAACATCACCGTGGTGCCCACTGCGGCAATCGCCGCCAGCACCGCGCCGACCGCGCCGCCGATCCCCGCGCCCACTCCGGCGCCTTCGGCCGCTTTGCTGCCCAACTCCGTGCCGGGCGTGCTGAAATGGCGCTGGCGCGCCGCGTCCGACATCACCAGGTTGACGTCATCCTTGCTGTAACCGCGCTGCACAGCCCGGTTGTAAGCGCGCTCGGCGCTGTCGCGGTCAGAAAACAGGCCGGTGACCAGCCGGCGGCTGTCGTAGTTACTCATCATGCGTCTCCTAAAGTGGTTGTCATTGCAAGACTCTCACCTTACGGCGGCCCCGATGGATGCATCTGTGCGGACACGCACATGGTCAGACCACCGGCGCGGCCCATGGAATTGCACAAGTGCAATGGCGGAAGGAGCGAATCACGTCTGTTCGTTGGCGCACGGACGTGGCACCGCTGACGCGAACACAATGAATGCACGGGTCATTCCTGCCGGACTGATCCGTGGTTTACTACTCGATAGGGGGGGCATATGAGCTTCGTACTTTGGATTGTCATAGGCGGTATTCTCGGCTGGCTGGCCAGCATGGTGATGCGCACCGACGCCCAACAGGGCATCTTTCTCAACATGGTGGTCGGGATCGTCGGCGCCCTGCTGGGCGGCTGGCTGCTGACGCCGTTCGTTGGCGGCGGCACCATCAACTACGATGACTTCAGTGTGATGTCGCTGCTGGTGTCGTTCCTCGGCGCGGTGGTCTTGCTCGGTGTTGTCAATCTGATTTTGCGTGGCCGTTTGCGCTGAGGACGGGATGGACGCCGGGTTGACGGTTGACGTGTACGTAAAGCGGGAGGATACTCACGCGCTGTGGCCCGATCCGGGCCACAGTCACATACAACCCGCCAAGAGCCCGTAATGAAAAAGACCCTGATCGCGCTCGCGATTCTCAGCACCGCCAATGCCTATGCCGACGAAGGCATGTGGATGCCCCAGCAACTGCCACAAGTGGCCAAACAATTGAAGGCCGCCGGCCTGAAACTGGACCCGGCCACCCTGACGCAATTGACCTCGTTCCCGATGAACGCCATCGTCAGCCTGGGCGGTTGCTCGGCGTCGTTTGTGTCGCCGCAAGGCCTGGTTGCCACCAACCACCACTGCGTCTACGACAGCGTGGCGCACAATTCGACCGCCGCCAACGATATCCTGACCAATGGTTTCCTGGCCAAGACGCTGGGCGAGGAATTGCCGGCCAAGCCGGGCAGCCGCATCTACGTGACCAAGGACGTGTCGAACGTGACCACCAAGGTCATCACGCCGGACGTGGTCAAGCTCAATGGCAAGGCGCGCAGCGACGCGATTGAAAAACACCAGAAAGCGCTGGTGGCCGAGTGCGAAAAAGATGAAGGCCACCGCTGCACGGTCGCCGCCTTCTACGGCAGCCTCGAGTACTACATGATCAAGCAGCTGGAAATCCGCGACGTGCGCCTGGTGCACGCGCCGCCAGCCGGCGTCGGCAAGTTCGGCGGCGATACCGACAACTGGATGTGGCCGCGCCACACCGGCGACTATGGCTTCTACCGCGCCTACGTCAGCCGTGACGGCAAGGCTGCCGACTACAATAAAGACAACGTGCCGTACCTGCCGAAGTCGCACCTGAAGCTGGCCAAGGAAGGCGTCAAGGAAGGCGATTTCGTCATGGTGCTGGGCTACCCCGGCCGCACCAACCGCCACCGCCTGCCGTCGGAAGTGGACTTCACGTTTGGCTGGAACTACCCGAGCTTCGTGAAAGCGTCGGCCGACGACCTGGCCATCATCGACCGCGAAACCAAGGGTGACCGCGACCTGGCGCTGAAATACGCGGGCCGCGTCGCCAGCGTCAACAACTACTACAAGAACCGCCAGGGCATGCTCGATTCGTACGCGAACAGCGACTTCCTGGCCCGCAAGACCAAAGACCACGCGGACCTGAAGGCGTGGGTGAATGCGGACGCCAAACGCAAGCAGGAATACGCGGCCGGCATCGAGCAGGTGGAAGGCTTGATCGCCAAGCGCGACGCCGACGTCAAACGCGATTTCGAATTGAGCTATGCCCAGCCACGCCTGCTGAGCGCGGCGCGCCAGTTGTACCGCCTGGCCCATGAATCGCAAAAGCCGAACGCCGAACGCAAGGCCGGCTACCAGGAACGCGACCTGCCGCGCATCAAGGCCGCCGTCGCCGGCATCTCGCGCAGCTACGACGCCAAGGTCGACCAGGCGCTGGTACTGAACCACCTGGCCAAGTATGCCGCACAGCCGGCCGCCGAACACAATGCCAACTGGGACGCCGCGGTCGGCGTAAAAGCGGGCATGGGCCAGGCGGAACTGAAAGCCGCGCTGGACAAGCTGTACGCCGGCAGCAAGCTGGGCGACGCCGCCACCCGCGAAGCGTGGATCGGCAAGACCCCGGCCGACTTCAAGGCCAGCGACGACGCGTTCATCAAGGCCGCCGTTGCCATGTATGACGTGGCGATGAAGGAAGAAGCGGAGGAAGAACAACTGGCGGGCAACCTGCAGCAAGCCTACGCGACCTACATGAAAGCCAAGATTGCTTACATGACGTCCAAGGGCCAGGCCGTCTACCCTGACGCCAACGGCACCTTGCGCGTGACCTTCGGTAACATCGCGGGCCGCCCATGGGGCACCGCCGACGGCCTGGCGTGGAGCGCCTTCACCACCGTGAAAGGCATCACCGCGAAAGCCACCGGCGAAGGCGAGTTCAATGCGCCGAAAGCCCAGCTGGACGCCATCAAGAACAAGGACTTCGGCAAATACGTCGATCCGAAACTGGGCACGGTGCCGGTCAACTTCCTGGCCACGCTGGACATCACCGGCGGCAACTCCGGTTCCGCCGCGCTGAACGCCAAGGGTGAATTCGTGGGCCTGGCCTTTGACGGCACCCTCGACTCGATCATCTCGGACTGGGACTTCAACAAGGCCAACACCCGCGATATCCAGGTCGACCTGCGCTACATGCTGTGGAACATGAAGCACATCGACAAGGCGCATAACCTGCTGAAAGAAATGGGCGCCGAGTAATCCCGCCCGATGGCGCCGGCCGACTTCAGGCCGGCGCCAGTTTCGTCTGCGCCACACCACGCCGCACCGCATCGCGGGCGCCGATGCGCGCCAGCCAAGCCGCCACGTTCGGATACTCGGCCATGTCGATGCCCAGATGCTGGTGCGACACCAGCCAGGGCCAGGTCGCGATATCGGCAATCGAATAGGCCCCGCCGGCCAGCCATTCATTGGCCCCCAGCCGCTGCTCATAGACGCCATACAGCCGCCGCACTTCGCGGCCATAGCGCTGCAGCGCCTGCTCGTTATCTTTCCCGCTTTCCTTCGCCGTATGGCGGAACCACCACAGCTGGCCCAGCATCGGTCCCACGCTGCCGACCTGCATGAACAGCCATTGCAGCACCTCGCTGCGCGCCGCGCCTTGCGCCGGCAACAGGCGGCCCGCCAGGTCCGCCAGGTGGATCAGGATCGCACCGGACTCAACGATCGCATGACCGTCATCGACCAGCAGCGGGATCTTGTGGTTCGGGCTGATGGCGGCAAATTCCGCGCGGTGCTGCTCGCCCGCGTTCAGGTCCACCAGCCGCACGGTATGGGGCAGTTCCAGTTCCTGCAAGGCGATGGTGGCTTTATGGCCGTTGGGCGTGTCGGCCGTGTACAAGGTCAGCATGGTGAAGCTCCTTTGGGTTGGTTGATGGGAGCCAGTATAGAATCGGCAAAAACGCATTAATATTCTCAATAATTCAATAAATGTTATGCAAATATGCCGAACCCACCCGCCCCCCTCGCCGCCCTCGACTGGGAAGACTTGCGCTATTTCGCGGCGGTGTGCGACGGCGGCAGTATCGCCGCCGCCGCGCGTGCGCTGACGGTCAACCACTCGACGGTCTTGCGCCGGCTGGACAGCCTGGAGCGCACCCTGGGGGTGCGCCTGTTCGAGCGCTTTCAGACCGGCTATGTGATGACCCCGGCCGGCGATACGCTGCGGGAAAAAATGGGGCCGCTGGCGGAACAGGTGGCGGCTGCGCAGCGCGCCGTCGAGGGCCGCGACACGGCGCTGTCCGGCGAGATCCGCATCACCACCACCGATACCCTGGCGCGCTCGATGCTGCTGCCGGCGCTGGCCCGCTTCCGTCGGCTGCATCCGGACGTGCGCCTGCATCTGGTACTCAACAATGCCTTCCTGAACCTGAACCGGCGCGAAGCCGATGTCGCGCTGCGGCCGTCCAATACACCGCCGGAGACGCTGGTGGGCAGGCGCCTCGGCGCCATGCGCAGCGCCATCTTCGGCGCGCCCGGCTACCTGAAAGCGGCGCGCGCGCGGGGGATCGCGCCCGACCAGTGGGCGCAACACGACTGGGTCGGGCTCGACGACTCCCTGGCGCACCTGGCGCAAGCGCGCTGGCTGGCGGACAACGTGCCGGAGCAGCGCATCGCGCTGCGCGCCGACAGCCTGCTGGCGATGGCCGACGCGGTGCGCGAAGGCATCGGCCTGGCGCCGCTGCTGCTGCATCTGGCGGGTAACGACCGCCACCTGCGCCAGTTGGCGCCACCCGATCCCGCCTTCGACACCGGGCTATGGCTACTGACGCACCGCGACCTGAAGGACACCGCCCGCATCCGCGCGCTGCTCGACTTTCTGTACCGCGAATTGCGCACATTTTTCGCGCCTGAGGTACATTGACACCTTGGCTTATTGTGATCCCATCAACCACAACCGGAGTCTGTGATGCCCAAGAAAATCGCTGTCCTGATTGGTAGCCTGCGCAAGGATTCGCTGAACCGTAAATTCGCCCAGGAATTGATCGCACTGGCGCCAGCGTCGCTGGCATTCGACGTAGTCGAAATCGGCGACCTGGCGCTGTATAACCAGGACCTCGACGATGAAGGCGCCCCGCCCGCGCCGTGGACCCGCTTCCGCGACCAGTTGGCCCAGGCCGATGGCGTGCTGTTTGTCTCGCCCGAATACAACCGCTCGATGCCGGCCACCATCAAGAATGCGATCGACGTCGGTTCGCGTCCGTGGGGCAAGAGCATCTGGAATGGCAAGCCTGCCGCGATCTTCACGGCGTCCCCTGGCGGCGTGGGCGGCTTTGGCGCCAACCACAGCATCCGCCAGTCGCTGGTGGCCCTGAACGTGGCCGCCATGCCGGCGCCGGAAGCGTACATCGGCAACGCGGCCAACCTGCTGGGCCCTGACGGCCGGGTCAACAACGAGCAGACGCGCGAGGTGCTGGCCAAGTTCGTGGCGGCGTTTGCCACGTGGGTGGAAAAAAACGCGCCGACAGCGTAAGCATCGCGCACCAGCGCTCAACGCCGCCTGACCGCCACAATCCCGTAGGCCGGATCTTCCGGCCGCAGCACCACTTCCCGCATCACGCGGCTGCCGTCGCGCCCCGCTTCGACGGCGGCCAGCAGCGGCGCTCCGCCCCGGCGCACGAGGGCCAGGTCGGCGCCGGGGAAGCGCTGCGGCAGGCTGGCCAGCGCCGGGCCATCGGTTTCACCGCCGGCATAGATGCGGTAGGACGCCCCCTTGCCATCCGAGAAATCCATCATCACGCCCGGCACCGCCGCCAGGTCCGGCTGACCATCGGCCACCACAGCCGGCATCACGGTCAGGCGCACCGCGCCCGTGCCCAGCTTCAAGGTGTAGGCGCCCCACATGCCCAGCACCTGGATCCGGCGCACGCCCTGCCCCCGCACCTCCGTCGCGCA
>JAIENA010000433.1 GCA_019751755.1 Burkholderiaceae bacterium
AACAGCAGCGCGCCCAGCGCGGCCAGCAACACCACCAGGCCCATGGCCCAGACCTTGGCCAGCATGATGTGCGCGGGCGCGACCGGCATCACCAGCAAGTGCTCGATGGTGCCGTGCTCGCGTTCGCGGATCAGCGCGGCGCCGCTGAGGATGATGGACAGCATCGTGACGTTGTTGATGATTTCCATCAGCGAGCCAAACCACGCGTGTTCCAGATTGGGATTGAAGCGCAGGCGCAAGTCCAGGTCCACCGGCGGCGCTGGGGCGGGCCGCGCGCGGCGCAGGAAGTCGGCGACCTCGGCCTGCACCATCCGGCTGATGCTGGCGTTGCCGGTGAAGGCCTGGCTCATGCGGGTGGCGTCCACGTTCAATTGCAGCAATGGGGTCTTACCGGCCAGCAGGTCGCGCTGGTAGCCGGGCGGGATGGTCAGCACGAACGTGACATCCCCCCGGTCCATGGCGGCGTCGGCCTGTTGCGGCGTCATGACGGCCGGCGTGACGAATTGCGGCGGATAAAAGGCCGACACGATGCGCGCCGACAGCGGCGACGCGTCCTGGTCGACCACGGCGATGGCGGCGTGGTGCAAGCTTTCCGGCATCGCCGTGGCGGCCACGTAGATCGACACGGAAAAGGTGTACGCGATCAAGACCAGCATGATCGGGTCGCGCGCCAGGCTCCAGAGTTCCTTGACGCCGAGACGGTAGATGGTGGCGAGGCTGGCGTGCATTTACGACTCCTGTTTTTTCAGCATGGCGACCGACAGCGCCAGGATCAGCGGCAGCGCCAGCGCCAGGGCGCCGAATGCCGCGCCCAGGTCGCCGAAGGTCAGCGCCTTGTTGAACACGCCCCGGCTGATGGCCAGGAAGTGCGTGGCCGGGTACCAGCGGCCGATCAGCGCGCCGACGCCTTCCAGTGCGGAGACCGGGTTGATCAGGCCGGCGAATTGCACGCACGGTATCAGGGTGCCGATAATGGTGAAGAACAGCGCGGCGATCTGGCTGCGGGTAAAGGTTGATACCAGCAAACCGAAGCCGGTGGCGCACACGACGTACAGCAGCGCGGCGGCGCTGAGCGCGGCCAGGCTGCCTTTCAGCGGCACGCCGAACACGGTTTGCGCCACCAGCACCAGCAGGCCGAAGTTCAGCATGCCCAGCACCACATACGGCAATTGCTTGCCCAGCAAGAACTCGGCGCGGCTGACCGGTGTCACGTACAGGTTCAGGATCGAGCCCAGTTCTTTTTCCCGCACCACCGACAAGGCCGCCAGCATGGCCGGGATCATCATCAGCAACAGCGGAATCACGGCCGGGATCATGGCCGGCAAGCTTTTCACGTCGGGGTTGTAGCGGTAACGGGTTTCCACCATGCCGGCCTGGTGCAGGCGCACGCCCAGGCGGTGGACCGCCATGTCGCCCAGCCACTGCTGGTGCGCGGCCAGCAGGTAGCCGCGCGTGGTTTCCGCCCGCAACGGCATCGCGCCATCGATCCACGCGCCAATCGCCACCGGGGCGCCGCGCTGCAAGTCGCGCCCGAAGCCGGGCGGGATTTCCAGCGCCATCGCCAGTTCGCCGCTGCGCATGCGGCGGTCCAGTTCATCGTAGTCGGTCAGCGGCGCGTTCTCGATGAAATAGCGCGAGCCGGACAGGTTCAGCGCGTAACTCCGGCTCAGCGCGCTCTGGTCGCGGTCCAGCACGGCGTACGACAGGTTGTCGACGTCGAGGTTGATGCCATAGCCGATGATGCACATCAGGATCAACGTGCCCAGCAGCGCCAGCGTGGCGCGCACCGGGTCGCGCCGCAATTCCAGCGTTTCGCGGCGGGTATAGCTGAGCGCGCGGCCCAGGCTGCGGCGCAGCGGGCCGGCCGGTGTGGCCGGGCCCGTCACGGTCGGCGCGGCGGCCGGCGTCTCGGTGTTCAACGTCTCGGTGTTCAACGTCGGCGCGGTCACGCCCGCCGCATCCTCCAGGTAGCTGATAAACGCTTGTTCCAGCGTGGCGCAGCCGCGTGCGCGCACCAGTTCGTCGGGGGCGGCGCTGACCAGCACACGGCCCGCGTGCATCAGCGAGATGCGGTCGCAGCGGGCTGCCTCATTCATAAAATGGGTAGAAATAAAAATCGTCACCTGATCTTGCCGCGCCAGGTCGATCATCAATTGCCAGAACAGGTCGCGCGCCACCGGGTCGACGCCGGACGTCGGTTCGTCCAGGATCAGCAATTCCGGCCGGTGCACCATGGCCACGGCCAGCGACAGGCGCTGGCGTATCCCCAGCGGCAATTGTTCCGGTAACGTGTCGAGCACGGGCGTCAGGCCGAAGCGCTGCGCCAGTTCGTCGACGCGGGCCGCGATCTGCGCTTCCGGCACGCTGAACAGGCGCGCGTGCAGCACCAGGTTTTGTCGCACCGTCAATTCGCCATACAGCGAAAACGCCTGCGACATATAGCCGACACGGCGCCGCGTGGCGAGGTCGCGCGGGTCGACCACTTGTCCGAACAGCTTGGCGCTGCCGGCGCTGGCCGGCAGCAGGCCGGTCAGCATTTTCATGGTGGTCGACTTGCCGCAACCGTTGGAGCCGAGGAAGCCAAAGATTTCACCACGGCGGATGCGGAAATCGACGTTGTCGACGGCGACGAAATCGCCAAAGCGCATGGTCAGGCCTTGCGCCTCGATGGCGATGGCGATGGTGGTATCTGCATCGGCGCCGGCCGCCAGCGGCGGGATCGTGACGGCTTGGTGCTGGCGCCGCTTGTCTTCCGGTAGCAGCGCGATAAACGCTTGTTCCAGCGTGGTGGTGCCGGTGTCTTGCTGCAGGCGGGCCGGCGTGCCGGTGGCCAGCACGCGGCCGTCGTCCATCGCCACCAGCCAGTCGAAGCGGTTGGCTTCGTCCATGTAGGCGGTGGCCACGATCACGCTCATGGCGGGGCGCTGTGCGCGGATGCGGGCGATCAAGTCCCAGAACTGGGCGCGCGACAGCGGATCGACGCCGGTTGTGGGTTCATCGAGGATCAGCAAGTCGGGATCGTGGATCAGCGCGCAGCACAAGCCCAGCTTTTGCTTCATGCCGCCCGACAGCTTGCCGGCCGGCCGCGCCAAAAACGGCGCCAGCCCCGTGCTGCCAGTCAGTTCGGCAATGCGGCGCCGTTGCTCGGCCTTGCCGTGGCCGAACAGGCTGCTGAAAAATTCCAGGTTTTCCTGCACCGACAAGGTCGGATACAGGTTCTTGCCCAGCCCTTGCGGCATGTAGGCGATGCGCGGGCACAGGGCTTCGCGCTGGCGCCGCTGGCGCATGTCGCCGCCCAGCACGGTCACCACGCCATCCTGCACGGTGCGCGCGCCGGCCAGCAGTGACAGCAGGCTGGATTTGCCAACCCCGTCCGGGCCGATCAGCCCCACCATGCAAGCAGCCGGCACGGCCAGGCTGACCCCGTCCAGCGCGCACACCGGCCCATAGCGCAGGCTGACCTCGCGCAGTTCCGCCACGGGCGGGCGATCGATCATTGCGGCACCCGCAGCGCCAGCGGCGCCGGCCACGCGGCCTGGCTATCGAGCTTGACCCAGGCCACGCCCGGCAAGCCGGTTTTCACCAGCGGCAAGTGCTTTTGCAGCAGCGCGCGGTCGATGCGGGCTTTGACGCGGAACATGAGTTTTTGCCGCTCATTGGCGGTTTCCACGGTCTTCGGCGTGAATTGCGCGGTGCTGGCGACAAACGACACGCGCGCCGGGATCACGTATTGCGGCGCCGCGTCCAGCACCACATGTACTTCGCTGCCCAGCGCCAGCTTGCCGGCCGCGGTTTCCGGCATGAAGAATGTCATGTAGACGTCGCCCAGGTCGACCAGGTTCAACACCTTGCCGCCGCCCGGCAATACTTCGCCGGGCTGGGCGATGCGGTATTGCACGCGGCCGTCGCGGGCGGCGGTGAGGGCGCCGTCGTCGATATCGACCTGGATCCGCGCCAAGGTCGCGTCCAGCGCCGTGACGGCGGCGCGCGCGCCGGTCAGTTGCATGCGTGCCGCTTCCACGGCGGCGGCGCCGGCCGACGCCTGGGCCTGCGCGGCGCGCAACGCGGCCGTGATGCTGGCCACCCGGGCGCGGTCGTCGTCGAGCTCCTGTTCCGACGCGGCGCCGTCGCGCGCCAGTTGCTGCGAGCGCGCCAGCCGGCGGCGCGCGGCATCGAGTTCGCTTTCGCGTTGCGCCACCACGGCCAGCGCCGCTTCCCGGTCGCTGGCGCGCATCGCCACCGCCGCGTCGGCGCTGGCCACGCCCGCTTGCGCGTGGCGCTGCTGGGCGCGCACTTCATCGCGCTGCGCATCCAGGGTTTTTACTTGCATATGGGCCAGCACCTGGCCGGCGTGCACGAATTCGCCCTCGTCGACGAGGACGTCTTGCAGCCGGCCCGGCAACTTGGTGGCGACATCGATTTCCGTCGCTTCGATGCGGCCATTGCCGCTCAAGAACTGGTCACCGTAGCCGGCGTGGCGCTGGTGCACCCAGGCATAGGCGGCGCCGCCGGACAGGGCGACGACCAAGGCGGATATCAGCAGTTTTTTATTCAGTGGCAAGGTCATGATTGGGGTTCCGTGGAAGCGTGACTCTGGGTGGTGGCGCCGCCGCCCAGCGCCAGGTACAGGCTGACGCGGGCCGCCTGCACCGCGTGGCGGGCGCGCACCTGCTGCTGTTCCGCGCTCAGCAAGTCGCGCTGGGCGTCCAGCACGTCGAGGTAGGAACTGGCGCCGCTGTCAAAGCGCAATTGCGACAAGTGCGCGCGCTGGCGCTGGACCCGCACGGCGTCGTCCGCCACCTGCCGTTGCGCGGCCAGCCAGTGGTGCGCCGACAGCGCGTCGGCGACGTCGCGGAACGCGCTTTGCACGGTCTTGTCGTAGCTGGCGAGCGCTTCGTCGCGGCGCGCCTCGGCCAGCGCCAACTGGTCGCGCCGGCGGCCGGCGTCGAACAGCGGCAGCGCGATGGAGGGGGCAAAGGTCCAGGCCCGGCTGCCCGGGTCGAACAGGCCGTCCAGTTGCGCGCTCGCGCTGCCCAGCGCGCCGGTCAGGGTGATGCGGGGGAAGAACGCGGCGCGCGCCACGCCGATATTCGCGTGGGCCGCCAGCAGCCGCTGCTCGGCGGCGGCGATGTCGGGTCGCCGCGCCAGCAGGTCGGATGGCAAGCCGGGCGCCGGCACGGCCAGTGGCGTGGTGGCGCCTGCACCTGCTTCTCTACCTTCACCCGTATCCGCGTCCACCGGCGCACCCACCAGCAGCGCCAGCGCGTGTTGGCGCGCAGCGTGTTCCTGCTGCAGTTGCAGCAGCAGCGCGCGGGCCTGGATCAGCAGGGTTTCGACCTGCGTCAGTTGCAGCGGCGAGGCGGAACCGACGCGGGTGCGGCGCGCCGCCATGTCATAGCTTTGCTGGCGGCTGGCCAGCGTGCGGCGCGCCAGCGCGATGCGCTCGGCGCTGTCGCACAGGTCCAGGTACGTCAGCGCCACCTGGCCGATCAGCGCCAGTTGCGCCGCCTGGCGCGCCGCGTCGGTGGCCAGGTAATTGGCCAGCGCGGCGTCGCCCAGGTTGCGCACGCGGCCCCAGAAATCCAGTTCCCAACTGGCCAGCGCGACGCCGGCCTGGTATTGGCGGGCCTGCAGCGGATGGCGCGTCAGGTTCAAGTCGGCCGGCACGCGGCCGCGCTCCGCGCTGGCCTGCAGCGCCACGGTTGGCGTCTGGGCCGCCGCTTCGATGCCATAGGCGGCGCGCGCTTGCGCCACCCGGCTGACGGCGATGCGCAAGTCGCCGTTGTGCGCCAGCGCCTGCTCGATCAGCGCCTGCAGGCGGGCATCGGTGAAATACGCGCGCCAGTCGGCGGGCGGCGCTACGGCGGCGGCGTCGGGCGCCATCGCATAGTGGCCGGGCACCGGCAGCGCGGGACGCTGGTAGGCGGGGGCCAGGTTGGCGCAGCCGGCCAGTGTCGCCACCGCGAGCGCGGCGCCGGCCAGCAGGCGCGGGCGAGGGGGAAGCAAGGGGCGCATGGTCATCTCAACCGAGAATGTGGTAGCCGCCATCGACATACAGCGTGCCGCCGGTCATGGCGCGCGCGGCGTCGCTGGCCAGGAACGCGCACAGCGCGCCGACATCATCGATGGTGACCGTGTGTTTTAAAGGCGCGCGGCGCGCGGCGTTGGCCAGTAATTCGTCGAACCCCGTGATGCCGGAGGCGGCGCGGGTGGCCAGCGGGCCGGGAGAAATCGCGTTGACGCGGATGCCACGCGGGCCCAGTTCGGCCGCCAGGTAGCGCACGGCCGCTTCCAGCGCGGCCTTGACGGGGCCCATCATGCCGTAGTGCGGCACCACTTCCTCCGCGCCCAGGTAGCTCATCGTCAGCAGGCTGCCGCCGTCCGTCATCAGCGGCTCGGCCAGGCGCGCCATGCGCATCAACGAATGGCACGAGACATCCATGGCGCGCGCAAAGCCGTCCGCCGAACTGTCGATGACGCGGCCGTGCAGGTCGGCGCCGGGCGCGTAGGCGATCGAGTGCAAGACGAAATCGATCTTGCCCCACTGGGCGGTAATGGCGGCGAACAGCGCGTCGAGCTGCTCCGGCTGCTCGACGTCAAGCGGCATGCTGATGGCCGCGTCCAGTTGCCGCGCCAGCGGTTCCACGTGCGGACGGGCCTTGTCGTTGAGCCAGGTGATGGCCAGTTCGGCGCCGGCCGCGCGCAGGGCGCGGGCGCAGCCCCACGCGATGCTGTCCTGGTTGGCGATACCAACCACCAACCCTTTTTTTCCTTGCAGTGAGCCTTGCATCTTATTTCTCCATGACATATTGACCGGGGGCATCCGCGAGCGGCGGATGGCTGGCGTTGCCCAACGGCGGCGGCGCCACTTGTGGGCCGGAACGTTCGGCCAGCCACGCTTGCCATGCTGGCCACCATGAATCTTCGTGCTGGTGCGCCACCGCCTGCCACTGTTCGGGTGGCAGGTAATGGTCGCTGGCGGCGTGCGTGTGGATCCGGTATTGGCGGTGCGGCAAGCCGGGCGGACTGACGATGCCCGTGTTGTGGCCGCCGCTGCACAGCACGAACGTGATGTCGCCACGGCTGTGCTGGTGGAATTTATAGACCGAGCGCCATGGCGCGACGTGGTCGGTCTCGGTCGCCACCATGAACGCGGGCAGGCCGATGTCGCTCAAGGCGACCGGCGTGCCGCGCACCGGATAGCGGCCGTCGGCCAGGTCGTTGTTGAGGAACAGGCGGCGCAGGTATTGCGTGTGCATTTCGGCCGGCATGCGGGTGGCGTCGGCGTTCCACGCCATCAAGTCGTTGCGGCGCGGCGCTTCGCCCAGCAGGTATTGGCGCGTCATGCGCGACCACAGCAAATCGTTGGCGCGCAGCAGCTGGAAGGCGCCGGCCATCTGCTCCGCTGGCAGCACGCCGCGCTCGGCCATTTGCGCTTCCAGCACGGCCAGCTGGCTTTCGTCGATGAACAGTCCCAGCTCGCCCGGTTCGCTGAAATCCACCTGCGCCGCAAACAAGGTCAGCGACGCCAGCCGGTCGTCGCCGTCGCGCGCCATGGCCGCCGCGGCGATGCTGAGCAGGGTGCCGCCCAGGCAGTAGCCGGCCGCGTGCACGCGCTGTTGCGGCACGATGCTACTGACGGCATCGAGCGCGGCGTACCAGCCTTGTTGCAGATAGTCGTCCATGCCCAGCATGCGCTGCTGCGGGCCGGGATTGCGCCACGAAATGCAAAACACCGTATGGCCGCGCTGCACCAGGTAATTGACCAGCGAATCGTGGGCCGACAGATCCAGGATGTAGTACTTCATGATCCAGGCCGGCACCAGCAGCACGGGCGCGGCGTGGACCTGGCCGGCGGCCGGCGCATATTGCAGCAACTCGATCAATTCATTGCGCAGCACCACCTTGCCGGGCGTGCGGGCCAGCTCGCGGCCCACCTGCAAGTCGTCGGCGGCCGCCGGTTGCTGCGGCAGCCGTTGCTGCGGCAGCCACTGCTGTTGCCAGTCGCGCAGCGCGTTGGACGCGCCGCGCAGCAGGTTGGCGCCGCCCTGGTCCAGGGTGGCGCGCAGCACTTCCGGATTGGCCCACCACAGGTTGGCGGGGGCGAACATGTCGAGGGAGTTGCGGGTGGCGAAGGCGACTTGTTCTTCATGGTGGCGCGCCACGCCCCAGACGCCCTGGGTGGCGGCTTGCCACCATTGCTCGCCTTGCAGGAAGGCTTGCTGCCACACGTTATACGGCCAGTGCTGCCAGTGCTCGGCGGCATAGCGGCGGTCTTGCACCAGCGGCGCCGGCGCCGCAGCGGTGGTTGGCGTGGCTGGCGTGGTGCCGGCGGCGGCCGCCGCCACCGCATAGCCGGCCAGTTCCGCGGCCTGGCGCTGCGCCAGTTGCGCCAGCTCCAGGCATTTGCCGGGCGAAGCGGCCAGGTGCAGGGCCCAGTCGGTGGCCGCCAGCAGCGCGGACGCCACCGACAGGGAAGAGTTCATTTTGGCCAGGGTGGCATGCACTTGCTGGTCGAGTTGCTGGGTCGCGGTGGTGGGCATGGTCTCGTGCGTGGGCATGGGGTTCAAGATTCGGGCACCGCCGCACAACGCAGGTGGCGGTGTTATTTCATCAATGTAGTTCTATTGGCAATGTCTTGTCTTGGCATTTCCCTCTAAAGCTGCACCGGCCTGGGGCTTGCCGCAAATTCAATCTTTGTGATTTGCAATGGCGCAACTCTATCGAGCCGAACTGTTAAATTCCTTGATGCAGATCAAAAAAGCACGAATGTGCTGTTTTTGGATGAAAATTGGCTGTGCGGGAGGGGGGAGGGGGGATCGGATGGCCGGCACACGTGGCGGATGACGGGGGACGCCACGTGCGGGAATGTGCAGGAATAGTTGAATTCTGCGATTTTTAATCATCAGGCTGCCAGTTCCAAACCGGCAGCCGAACAAAAATTAAGTACTAAAAACAAAGGGATGCATGATTTCATGCATCTGACCTTTTTGTATATTTTGCCGACACAGGAATGCCATGTAGGCACTGGCAGGATTTGTTCAGCACTCGCCCGGTTTCAAGGCCCGGATCGCCGCCAGCAGCGCTTGATCGTTGGCATGCGTCAGGAACTGATGCAAGTTCGCACGCGGCACCAGATGGACGGCCTGTGATTCCCATCCCATGGCGGCCGGACTGCCGCCGACGCGCCGCGCCAGATAGTAGCGGGTATAGGTGAGGCTGCGCTCGGAATCGGCCAGGAAGCCGGTGATCGCGACTTGCAGTCCCGACTCTTCATAGGCTTCGCGGATGGCCGTCGCTTGCAGATGCATCCCGTCGTCGACCCGCCCTTTCGGGAACGTCGTGCTGTACCCGCCATAGCGATTGGAGGGCGAAATCAGCCAGATCCTGCCATCCGCTTCCTGGATGACGACGCCGGCGGCGGCTCTTTTGCCCGCAGGCTGGTTGAACGCAGGTTCATCGAACCCATGCTGGCCACTGACGCCCTGCCACGCCTCGGCAGTGACAGGGACATCGGTCCAGTCGGTCAATGCGATGCCGTTGAGTTCCGCCGGTAACACGCCATCGGGGATGACCGTTGCGATCGCGTCGGGGTTGCTCCAGGATTGCATGGAGGTCGGCTGACTCGGTTGCGTCAGTAGTACAACGTTGCCATGTTCGTTGCGGCGTGGGTGATGAGTGGGCATGGATGTCCTTGGTGTTTGCGTGGGGTGGATGCTGGCGTCACTCTTCCGCGTCTTCGCCAGCGCCACGCGGCGCACCCTTGGCGACCATTCTCCGCTCCAGCCATTCCCGCCCGCCAGCATCAAGCGCCGCCGCAATCACCGCCGGCGACAAACTGTATACCGTGGCCCAGGTGGCGCGCCCATCGGCGGCGTTGGCCGGAAAGCTGGCGGCTTCAATCGGCCAGTGATATTTGCGCTTCAAGGTCTTGACGATGGCGGCGAGTGTGACGCGGCCTTGCAGCGGCTCGGCGCCGGTCTGGTCGGCATTCGACAGCAGCACGGCCAGCACGGCGCCCCGGGACGTCAGCGGGCCGGGAAATTTAGGTGGTTTGCTTGGCATGGGGGCATTTTAGCGGCTTGCCCTGCATTCCCATCAATTACCGTGCTGGTTTTTCCATGCGTAAAACTCCGATGGCCGCAACCCGTAGCGCGCCAATACCCCTTCATGCAAGCGCCGTAATTCCTCCACCACCAGTGCTTGCACGCTGTCCCGCTCATGCTCAGGCACCTCTGCCGCAGCACGCTGAATGACGGCAAATGGTTCCGATCCAGGCTGTGTCACCACCGCATGAATCGCGTGTTTAATCAACTCGCGCCAAGCCAGCCGTAAAGGATCCGGCTCCGCCATGTTTTGCCGGATCGCCAGGTATTCCTGTGCTGATCGTTCATACGCCCACACATACAAATCACGCAGCAATTCCACCCGAGTCATTTCATATACCCCGAGCGTCGCGCGGCTGTATGCCTGTTCGGGAACATCAACAAAGGTCAGCGGGCACAGGTTGGCGCGGAACAGGGGCAGGTTTGCAGCCAGGCGGGAAGTGCGTTTATTGATATCGGCAAATGGTTGCAGGTAAGGCAAATGCACCATCATGAAGAACGATTGTTCGAAGGGATCAGTAATCTCGCAGGCCTTGGCGAGCAAGAGGTCCAGCAAATTATCCAGTTGCTGTGGCGTCGATAATGGCCGGTAAGGACTCAGGCCGATATCGACCGCATGCAGCCGGATCCGTCCCTCGTCAGCGGCATTGGGCATCAAGCCATTGGACAGCATGCCGTGCAAATTCATCAGCGTATAGCGGTTGAATCCCGTCGTTTCAGTGTTCTCGACCATGAACTCGATTGCTGCCTTGTGGTTCAGGATCATCAGCGTTTCAATCGACGCTTTGCCCCGCGCCGCTTTACCATGTTCAATCAGTTCACGCGTATCGAGCCGCGAATAGGTGTTGCCTTCCAGTTGACTGGACGCCCAGGACAGGTCAATTAATAAACGGTTCAGGATCGCGCGGCTGTATGTGCCAGCCGGTGCCTGTGTCTGTGGCGTGCGTCCGATGCCATGCAATTGCCGGCGCAGCGATGCAGATAAATACCATGTCTTGTTTGGGTGATAGGCATCCAGGAATTCGCGCTGATATCCGACTGGTTTCCGGACTTCAACGGGCTGATCAATGTAGGCAAGGATGTCGCTGCTGTCGGCCGATAAGGGGATAAAGGCCGGAAAGCCGTCTCTTTCAATGACCGGCGGGGTGAGACCCGGAGCGTGATAGCGGCGAGCGCGGCCAGCCCCTTTTGCCGCGATTAGCCCGTCTGCGGCCATTTGGCCGAGCAAGCGCTGTGCGCTGCGGCGCGCGACAACCGGATGTTTTTCCAGCAGCTCCGTTAACGACAATCCAGCGGCGGCGCTTCGAATGCTTTGCAAGAACTGATCGGTGGTTGACATGGGATTGGCGCGATTTAGTTAAGTCTTGGCGCGATTTTGGCGCGATTCGTAAAATCGCGCCAGAAATTTGGCGCGATTCTGGCGCGATTCCAGTCTAAACGCTGCCTCATGCGGCCCCACCGTGTTGGCGCGCCGCCTCGTGGTCATGGTGGCCGCGATGACTGGCGGCCATACAGAATACGAAGGCAAGCATGGATGCCGGCTATCTAGCGCCAACTATTTGACGCCAGCCTCACCGCGCGGATCCCGCGCCAGCAGGCGCGCCACCATGGCTTGTGGCTGGTCGCCGTCGAACAGCACACCGGCCACGGCATTGGTGATGGGCATGTCCACCCCGCGCCGCGCCGCCAGGTCGCGCACGGCTTTGGCGCAGGGCACGCCCTCGGCCACGTGGCCCAGTTCGCTGACCACGGTGTCCAGCGATTTGCCCTGAGCCAGGCCAAGGCCGACTTTGCGGTTGCGCGACAAGTCGCCGGTGCAGGTCAGGATCAAGTCGCCCATGCCGGTCAACCCCATGAAGGTTTCCGCCTGGCCACCCAATGCCAGGCCGAGGCGGGTGATTTCCGCCAGGCCCCGGGTAATCAGGGCGGCGCGCGCATTGAGTCCCAGGCCCAGGCCGTCGGCCACGCCGGTGGCGATGGCCAGCACGTTTTTGACGGCGCCGCCGACTTCGACACCGGCCAGGTCCGGCGTCGAATACACGCGTAAGTTGCCTCCATGTACGATCGAAACAACTTTATTGCGCAGATTTTCCGAGTTGGACGCAATCGCCAGCGCGCAAGGCAAGCCGCGCGCGACTTCCTGCGCGAACGACGGGCCGGACAAGGCGCCGCCGGCGACCGTGTCGCCGAGGACTTCCTGCACGATCTGGTGCGGCAGCAAGCCGGTTTCATATTCGAAACCTTTGCACAGCCACACGATGTTGGGAATGGCGCGCCCTTTCAACTGGTGCAGCAGGGGGCGCAAGCCGGCCACGGGGCAGGCGGCGATCAGCAAGCCGTCGTCGCCGGCGAAGGCGGCGGCGGCGTCAAAATCGGTGGCGATGGTCAGGCCGGCAGGGAAGGGATGGCCGGGCAAATAGGCGAGATTGTCGCGGGCGGCCGCCATTTCTTGCATGGCGGCAGTGTTGCGGCCCCACAACATCACCTCATGGCGATGGGCCAGCGCGATGGCAACCGCGGTGCCCCAGGCGCCGGCGCCCAATACGCCGACACGGGTTTTTTTCTTGTCTTGCATGGGTTAAATGCCCCAGATGTCGCTGCTTTTCACATAACCGACGGCGCCATCGCGGTGCCGCACCTTGATCCAGCCGCCGCTGGCGACTTCCAGCAAGTCCAACACGACGCTCTTATCGGCCGTAAAGGACAGCGGCGCGTTGTCATCGGCGCTGCTGCGGATTTTGGTGGCGGCAGCCTTGGTCACGACGGTGCGTTTCGGGCTCAGCGCGCGGGCTTCGGCCCAGCACAGGTCGCCGCCGGCATCGCGCACCTTGACCCATTCGCCATAGCTGAGCACGACTTCGACCGGCATGCCGCGCGGCGCCACGAACAGTTTGCCGCCCTTGACCGATGGTGCGTCATACAGGATGGTCGGCGCCGCACCCACCGATTTGAAGTCCGCCGCATGGCTGGCGCCAGCGGCCAGCAACAGGGCGGCACTGGTCATCAAACGGGAAAAGGTGGTGGTGCGGCGCATGTGGTTATCTCAAAGGCAGGAGTTCTAAAACGCTCAAAGGCCGTTGCCGGCCTTTGAAGGGGTACTGCTATCTTACTTTAAGTGCAATTAGTGCGCTGCACCATTGGCTTCCGGCGCGGCGGCTTGCTGTTCAGCCAGCGCGGCCAGGCGCTGCTGGTAGAACACTTCGAAATTGATTTCCGCCAGGTGTACTGGTGGGAAGCCGGCGCGGGTGATCAGGTCGGCGATGTTGGCGCGCAGGTATGGATACACGATGTTCGGGCAACCGATGCCCAGCAGTGGATCCAGCTGTTCCGCAGGGATATTGCGTGCTTCGAAGATACCGGCTTGCTTGCCTTCCACCAGGAAAGCCACTTTGTCTTTGACCTTGGCGGTCACGGTGATGGTCACGGTCGATTCGAAGATGCCGTCTGCCAGCGGCTCAGCGCCTACGTCCAGTGCCACTTCAATCGCCGGCGCTTCTTGTTCCAGGAAGATGGCTGGCGAGTTTGGCTGTTCCAGCGACATGTCTTTCAGGTAGACGCGTTGGATTTGGAATACGGGTTGCTTGATTTCTTCAGACATGGAACGCTTTCGTAGAGTGGAAAAGAGCGGCCTGGCCGCTCACGATGTCATGCGTTGCGGCGACAGAGGATAGCTGCCGCCCAAATGCGCTGGCAATTGTAGCAAAACCAATATGGGACGGGTCAGCCTTTTAACAAGGGGTCGAGACCCCCGGCCTGGTCCAGCGCGTACAAGTCATCGAAGCCACCGACATGGGTGTCGCCGATATAAATCTGCGGCACCGTGCGGCGGCCGGTCTTTTGCATCATCAGCATGCGCTGTTCCGGATCGAGGTCGACCCGGATTTTTTCAATCGCCTCGACGCCTTTGGCGGTCAGCAGGCGTTCGGCGCGGACGCAATACGGGCACACGGCGGTGCTGTACATGGTGACATGAGCGGTCATAACGATTCCTTTATTTGGACAATGGCAGTCCGGCAGCGGCCCAGGCCGCCTGGCCGCCCTCAAGGACGACCACGTTTTCATAGCCCGCTTTTTCCAGCGTCTTGGCGGCGCCGAATGCGCGCGAACCTTGCTGGCAGACGACGACGATGCTGCGGGTTTTGAATTTTTCCAGCTCGCCGGTGCGGTTCGCCAGTTCGCCTGCCGGAATGTTTTTCGCGTCAGGCAAGTGGCCGGCCGTAAAAGCGGCGGCATCCCTGATATCCACAATGATGGCCTTGGAGCGGTTTATCAAGAGCGTGACTTCTTGTGGAGACGCTTTTTTGCCCCGTTGCGTGAGGACTGGCCACAGCAGCGCGCCCCCCGAAAGGACGACGATACCGATGAGAAAGATTTGGTCGATAAGGAATTTCACGGTGTTCCAATGGTTTAAGGGTATCCGAGCATTATAAAATAGAAGCTTGAAACCTACTTCAGCAGCTTTTTTCACACTTGATAGACAGAGCTATGTACAAAATTGTTTTCATGCGTCACGGCGAATCCACCTGGAACCTCGAAAACCGCTTCACTGGCTGGACCGATGTTGATCTGACCGAGAAGGGTGTGGCGGAAGCCAAGGCCGCCGGTAAAGTATTGAAGGACGAGGGCTTTACCTTCGACCTGGCGTACACGTCCGTGCTGAAGCGCGCGATCCGCACGCTGTGGCTGTCCCTGGACGAAATGGACATGATGTACCTGCCAATCAAGCACGACTGGCGCCTCAATGAACGCCACTATGGCGCGCTGCAAGGCCTGGACAAGGGCGAAACCGCCGCGAAATATGGCGACGAGCAAGTGCTGGTGTGGCGCCGCAGCTATGACACTCCGCCGCCAGCGCTGGCCGACAACGATGACCGCACCTCGTTCAACGATCCGCGCTATGCCGGCCTGCCGCACGCCGCGATCCCGCTGACCGAATGCCTGAAAGACACCGTGGCGCGCGTGATGCCGGCCTGGGATGAGGAAATTGCCCCGGCCATCCGCGCCGGCAAGAAAATCATCATTTCCGCCCACGGCAACAGCCTGCGCGCGCTGATCAAGATGCTCGACGGCATCAGCGACAGCGATATCGTCGGCCTCAACATCCCGAACGGCCAGCCGCTGGTCTATGAACTCGACGCCGACCTGAAACCGATCCGCCATTACTACCTGGGCGACCCGGCAGCCATCGCTGCCGCCCAGGCCGCCGTGGCGAACCAAGGTAAGGCCAAGTAATCCCGGATGTCGTGGTCTTCGAATGTCCGCCGCCTCATGATGACGCGGCGGTTGCCGGTTCCCCGCCTGTTGCAGGCGTTGCTGCTGTCCTCGGTGCTGGCCGCCGGGATGGCGCACGCCGCTGCGAAACCCACCGAGCGCAGCAAGCAAAAAGCCGCTGCCGAAGCGGAGCGCGCGGAATTGCAGCAAAAACTCAGCAACCTCAAACGCGACATCGGCAAGACCGAAAGCGCGCGCGAAGATGCGGCCGACACCCTGGCCGAATCCGAGGAGGCGATTTCCAAAGCCAACCGCACCTTGCGCGAACTGGGCGACGAGCAGGCCCAGACCAACGCCCGGCTGGCTGAGCTGGGGGCCGAGCGGGCCCGTCTGCAAGCCACGGTGGACCGGCAAAAGCAGCAGTTGGCCAAGTTGTTGCGTGAGCATTACGTGGCGGGCAACGAAGACCGCATCAAATTATTACTGTCCGGGGATAACCCGAACCGCATCAACCGCGACCTGCAACTGATGGCCTATGTGTCGCAGGCCCAGGCGCGGCTGCTGGAGTCCTTGCGCGGCAACCTGAAAGCGGTGGAAAGCAATCAGGCGGAAGCGGAAAACGCGCGCAATGAATTGCAGGAAATCGCCCAGGAAGAACGCCAGCAAAAGGCCGTGCTGGAGCAGGAAAAAGCCAAGCGCGCCGCCGTGCTGGCCGGTTTGTCGCAGCGCCTGGTGGTGCAGCGCAAGGAAGCCGGCAAGCTGGCCCAGGATGAACAGCGCATGGGCGCGCTGGTGGACAACCTGAATAAACTGATCGAAGAACAGGCCCGGGCGGCGGCGGCGGAAAAACGCCGTCTGGAAGCGCTGGCCGCTGCCAAGGCCAAGGCCGAAGCCAAAGCGCTGGCCGAAGCGAAGGCCAAAGCCCGTGCCGAGGCCGACGCCAAGGCGCGCCAGCTGGCGCAATTGCGCGCCAAGGCGCAGCAGGCCGAGAAGGA
>JAIENA010000024.1 GCA_019751755.1 Burkholderiaceae bacterium
ACCCATCTTTTTCCCCTTGCAGGACGCAAGCGTCCAAAACTGTTAATCAGCACAGTATACGCGATAGACGCATGTCATGTGCTTGTCATATTGTCATAAAGATATAAGCGGACCGTTCGGTCCCGGGCCGCCCGGATCAGCCGTGACGCGGTGGTTCCACGCGCCATGGGTGGGCGCCGCCGATCACGTGCAAGTGCAGGTGATAGATTTCCTGGCCGCCGTCCGGACCGCTGTTGATCAGGGTTTTGTAGCCGCCCGACGGTTCGCCGTCGGCATTGAAGGTCACGGCGCAGCCATGTTCTTCCGCCAGGCGCGGCGCCAGCGCCAGCATGCGGCCCAGCAGCGGCGCATGGCCGGCGGTGCAGTCGGACAGAGTCGTGATGTGGGTTTTCGGGATCACCAGCAAATGCACCGGGGCGGCGGGACGAATGTCCTTGAAGACCATCAGTTCTTCGTCTTCATAGACGATGGACGAGGGAATTTGTTTTTTGGCGATTTTACAAAAAAGGCAATTATCCACTACAACTCCAGAATCATTAAACTCAGAACAACATGGGTGCCGGGCCTTCAGGCCGGGCACCCACATATCACTTATTCCTTGCGCGCGGCTTTTTCCTCAAGCCCGGACAAGCCTTCACGCCGCGCCAGTTCATCGAGCACCTGCTGCGGGGTCAGGCCGAACTGCGCCAGCATCACGATCGAATGGAACCACAGATCAGCGCATTCGTACAGTACTTTACTGGTGTCGCCGCCATGGCGGGCGTCCTTGGCGGCCATCACGGCCTCCACGGCTTCCTCGCCGACTTTTTTCAGGATCGCATCGTCGCCCTTGGCGAACAGTTTGGCGACGTACGAGGTGGCGGGGTCGCCGCCATTGGCGGGTTTGCGCGCTTCAATGGTCGCGGCCAGCCGCTCCAGGATGTTGCTCATTATTTCTTCACTTCCGCGTAAATCGTTGCCGGATCTTTCAAGACAGGGGCCGCCGCCTGCCAATCGCCTTCTTTCGCATCGCCGTCGAACTTGTTGAAGAAGCACGAATGACGGCCCGTGTGGCAAGCGATGCCACCGGCCTGCTCGATCGTCAGCAGCACCACGTCTTCATCGCAATCGAGGCGGATTTCCAGCACTTTTTGCGTGTGGCCGGACTCTTCGCCCTTGTGCCACAGCTTCTTGCGCGAGCGGCTCCAGTACACCGCCTCCCCCAGTTCCACGGTTTTATACAGGGCGTCACGGTTCATCCAGGCGAACATCAGCACGCTGTTGGTGCCCGCTTCCTGCGCGATCACCGGCACCAGGCCATGTTCGTCCCACTTGATCTTGTTGAGCCACTTGGCTTTCGCCACGCTGGGAGTCTGAGTCGGCATCATGATAGGTTTTCTTTCTTTTAAAGCAGGCGCATCGGAATGCCCTGCTGCGCCATGAAGCGTTTGGCTTCCTGTACCGTGTGCTGGCCATAATGGAAAATACTGGCCGCCAGCACGGCGTCCGCATGGCCCAGTTTGACGCCATCGGCCAGATCATGCAGGCCGCCCACGCCACCGGACGCAATCACGGGAATGTTCACGGCATCGGACACCGCGCGCGTCAAACCGAGGTCGAAACCGGACTTGGTGCCATCGCGGTCCATCGACGTCAGCAACAACTCGCCGGCGCCCAGTTGCGCCATTTTTTGCGCCCATTCCACAGCATCGAGGCCGGTGGCCTTGCGGCCGCCGTGGGTAAACACTTCCCACTTGCCCGGCGCCACCTGCTTGGCGTCGATCGCCACCACGATGCACTGCGAACCATGCTTCTGGGAAGCATCGTACACCAGTTGCGGGTTGGTCACGGCCGAGGTGTTCATGCTGACCTTGTCGGCGCCCGCGTTCAGCAGGCGGCGCACATCCTCCACCTGGCGCACGCCACCGCCCACCGTCAGCGGGATAAACACTTGCGACGCCACCGATTCAATGATGTCGAGGATCAGGCCGCGATTGTCGGACGACGCGGTGATGTCCAAAAAGGTCAGTTCGTCGGCGCCCTGCTCGTCATAGCGGCGTGCGATTTCCACCGGGTCGCCCGCGTCGCGCAACTCGGTGAAGTTGACGCCTTTGACGACGCGGCCATCGGTCACGTCCAGGCAGGGGATGATGCGTTTTGCCAGCATGGGTTATTCAGCCTCCAGGCTGCCTTCCGTCAGTTCGTCGGCGCGCAGCTGGGCCGAATTCAAGTCCAGCGTGCCTTCATAGATGGAACGGCCGCAAATCACGCCCTCAATCCCCTCGTCCTGGACTGCGCACAGTTTTTCCACGTCGGTGATGTTGTGCAGGCCGCCCGAAGCGATGATCGGAATGCGCACGGCTTGCGCCAGGCGCACGGTGGCTTCGATGTTGACGCCGCCCATCATGCCGTCACGGCCGATGTCGGTGTAAATGATCGATTCCACGCCGTAGGCTTCAAATTTCTGCGCCAGGTCGATCACTTCATGGCCGGACATCTTGCTCCAGCCATCGGTGGCGACTTTGCCGTCCTTGGCGTCCAGGCCGACGATGATGTGGCCAGGGAAGGCGCCGCACGCGTCGTGCAGGAAGCCCGGGCTCTTCACGGCGGCGGTGCCGATGATGATGTAGCTGATGCCGTCGTCGAGGTAGCGCTCGATGGTGTCGAGGTCACGGATACCGCCGCCCAGCTGGACGGGAATTTCATCGATGTCGTTTTCCAGCGCGAACTCTTGCACCACCTTGAGGATGGATTTCACCGCGCCTTCATTCTTTGGCTTGCCGGCAAAAGCGCCGTTCAAGTCCACCAGGTGCAGGCGGCGGGCGCCTTGCATCAGCCAGTGACGGGCCATTTCGGCCGGATCTTCGGAAAATACGGTGGCGAGTTCCATATCGCCTTGTTTCAGGCGAACGCAGTGACCGTCTTTCAGGTCGATGGCAGGAATGAGCAGCATAATGGGATGGTCAGTAGGGGGTTATGGTTGCCAGTAAACGAAATTCTTGTACAGCTGGAGGCCAGCGGCGGCACTCTTTTCCGGATGGAATTGCGTTGCAAAAATGTTGTCGCGCGCCACAGCGCAGCAGAATGGTTGACCGTACACGGTCTCGCCCACCTGATGCGCCGGATTGGCCGGCTGCACATAGTAACTATGCACGAAATAGAAATACGCGTTGTCCGGGATGCCTTCCCACAGCGCGTGCGCGCTGGTTTGGCGGACCTGGTTCCAGCCCATTTGCGGGACTTTGTAGCGGGAACCGTCTTCCTGCAGCATGCCGTCGAGCTGGAAACGCACGACTTTGCCGGGCAACAAGCCCAAGCCTTCGGCGTTGCCTTCTTCGGACGATTCAAACAGCATTTGCTCGCCGATGCACACGCCCAGCAGCGGCTTCACTTCCGCCGCCCGCAGCACGCTATCGAGCAAGCCGGATTCACGCAAGCCGCGCATGCAATCGGCCATGGCGCCCTGGCCCGGCAACACAATACGTTCGGCGTCGGCGATGTCAGCAACTTCGCCGGAAATGCGCACGTCGGCGTCCGGCGCCACGGCGCGCAACGCTTGCGCCACGGAACGCAGGTTGCCCACGCCATAATCAACTACTACGATTTTCTTCATAATGCCATTCAAGCAGAGACCACTGCGCTTGCGCAAGTGTCAAGCGCAGCAAGTTTGATCACAAGCTACCTTTAGTCGAGGGAATCGTGCCGGCGGCGCGCGCATCGAGTTCGGTGGCCATGCGCAAGGCGCGGCCGAACGCTTTAAACACGGTCTCGCACTGGTGGTGGGCATTGGTGCCACGCAGGTTATCGATATGCAAGGTGACCTGGGCATGGTTAACGAAGCCGCGGAAGAATTCCAGCGTCAGGTCAACGTCGTAGGTGCCGATCATCGCGCGCGTAAAGGGGATGTGGTATTCGATGCCAGGGCGACCCGAAAAATCGATCACCACGCGCGACAGCGCTTCGTCCAGCGGCACATAGGCATGGCCATAGCGGCGGATGCCTTTCTTGTCGCCGACGGCCTTGGCGAAGGCCATGCCCAGCGTGATGCCGACATCTTCCACCGTATGGTGGTTGTCGATGTGGATGTCGCCGGTGGCTTCAATATCGAGGTCGATCAGGCCATGGCGGGCGATCTGGTCCAACATGTGGTCCAGGAAAGGCACGCCGGTGTTCAGCTTTTGCTGGCCGGTGCCATCGAGGTTGATGGCCACGCGGACTTGCGTCTCGCTGGTGTTACGGGTGATTTCTGCGGTGCGGTTCATTGAAAACTCTGTGATGGTCAAGCCGCCAGCGCGGCCGTGAAAGCCGCCAGGAAAGCGGCGTTCTCTTCCGGCGTGCTGACCGTGATACGCAGACAATTGGTCAGTACACCATGCATTTTACCTACATTTTTAACCAATACCTTATGGGATAGCAGATAGGCATTAGCAGCGTCCGCGTCCGGCACGCGCACCAGAAGGAAATTGGCGGCCGACGGGAACACCTGGACTCCCGGAATTGCTGTCAATGCGGTCGACAGCGCAGTGCGCTCGTTGCGCAACTGGGCGGCCTGGCGGTTCAGCACCTCGATGTTGTCGAGGGCGAATTCAGCGGCCACCTGGGTCAAAACATTGATATTGTACGGCGGACGGACCTTGTCCAGTTGTTCGAGCAATGCTGGCGCCGCCGACAGGTAGCCCAGACGGATACCGGCCAGGCCCAGTTTCGACACCGTGCGCATCACCACCAGGTTATCGAATTCCGGCAGACGCGCCATGAAACTCTGTTGTGCAAATGGTTCATAGGCTTCGTCCACCACGGCAATGCCGGTGTCGCCCAGCGCCTGGATGATCTCGACGATGTCGTTGTCATCGAACAGGTTGCCGGTCGGGTTGTTCGGGTACGACAGGAACACCAGCGCCGGTTTGTGCTGCGCGATGGCGGCCAGCATCGCCTCTTTATCGAGCGTCAGGTCGGCCTTCAGCGGCACGCCAACGAAATCCATGCCGGCAAATTGCGCCGAGCGGGCGTACATGACAAAGGTCGGCACCGGCGCCAGCACCACGGCGCGCCGGTCTTGCTGCGCGCACGCCATGTCCAGGATCGAAATCAGTTCGTCGGAACCATTGCCCAGCAAGACGTCATAACCGGCAGGCACGCCGAGGTGCTGGCAAATGCGCTGTTTCAGCGACGCGTACGACGCCACCGGGTAGCGGTTCAGCGCCACGTTGGCCAGGCGCTGGGCCAGTTCCGTGGCCAGATGGTCCGGCAGCGGGTAAGGATTTTCCATCGCATCGAGCTTGATATAACCGCTGGCATCGGCGACGTGGTAGCCGGGCACGGCCAGGACGTCGGAACGGATGGTATTGCGGATGAGACTGTCGATGGACATCTTGCTGCACTCCTTACGCTAGAGAGATATTTCTTCAGGGGGTTTGGGGATCCGGGATCGTTTCGGGGCCACCGGCTTGGTGCGCGCCGCCGTGGCCTTGGGGGCCTTGGCCGCTTTGACGATTGCGGCCGTCTTGGCGCTGCGCTTCGCGGCGGCCTTCACAGGGGCCGTGGTTGTGGCCGTGGTTGTGGCTTTCGCAGGGGCCTTGGTCGTGGCCTTGGTCGTGGCTTTCACAGGGGCCTTGGTCGTGGCCTTGGTCGTGGCTTTCGCAGGGGCCTTGGCCGTGGCTTTCGTCGCTTTGGCGGCTTTGGCGGCTTTGGCGGTTGGGGCGGTTTTAGCCGCCTTGGCGCGTGCCGGTTTCGCCGCAGGCGCAGCAGCGCTTGCCGCATCGACGGCGGCCAGTGCGGCCGCATCTTGCGCCGCCAGCCGTTCCTCGATAATGGCGCAATAGTCGGGATTCAATTCAAACCCGACAAAATGCCTGCCGCAGCGGCGCGCCGCCAAGGCCGTGGTGCCGCTCCCCATGAACAAGTCCAGCACCACGCCTCCCGGCGGACACGATGCCTTGACCATGCGTTCAATGATTTCGAGCGGCTTTTGGGTCGGATGATCGACCCGCTCCGAATGTTCACGGTGCAGCCGGGACACGCTCCACACGTCTTTCGGGTTGTAACCCACTTCCAGCCATTTGGCGCCGATAAAGATCGAGCGCGAACGGGCTTTTTTCGTCTCGGCGTCGTACGCGATACGCACGGCGTCGAGGTCGAAATAGTAATCCTTGCGGGCCACGAAGAAGCCCACCGTGTCATGCACGGAAGAAAAACTGCGCACGCTGCCGCCCATCGACGGCACGCGGCGATCCCAGATAATTTCATTCATCATCGTCATGCGCTTTTTCAGCATGACGAAGATTTCAGGCGAATAACGCCAGGTCAGGAAGATATACAGGCTGCCATTGGCTTTCAGCTTCGGCAGGGCCGCCGCGATCCAGCGTTCGGTCCAGGCCAGGTATTCCTCGACGCTTTGCTGGTCGGACGCGTTGCCATAATCCTTGCCCAGGTTATACGGCGGATCGGTCAGGATCAGGTCGACGGAACCATCGGGGATGCGCGCCAGCCCGGCCAGCGCGTCTTCACAGAAGACCTGGTCCAGCCAAGGACTATCGGGCTCTTTGGCCCTTGCGGCGGCGCGCAGCTCCATGGTCGGCATCTTATTTCAGCCGCAATTCCGCGCTGCGGGCGTGGGCCTGCAAGCCTTCGCCATACGCCAGTTCAGCAGCCACCTTGCCCAGCGTTTGCGCGCCGGCTTCGGACACGTAAATCACGGACGAACGCTTCTGGAAGTCATACACGCCCAGCGGCGACGAGAAGCGCGCGGTGCGCGAGGTCGGCAGCACGTGGTTCGGGCCGCAGCAATAGTCGCCCAGCGATTCGGACGAGAAACGGCCGAGGAACATGGCGCCCGCGTGGCGGATCTTGTCGGCCCACTGCAAAGGTTCTTGCGCCGAGATTTCCAGGTGTTCCGCCGCAATCGCATTGGCAATCGCACACGCTTCGTCCATGTCGCGCACTTTGATCAGCGCGCCACGGTCGGTCAGCGAGGTGCGGATCACGTCCTGGCGCGGCATGGTGGGCAACAGTTTATTGATCGACGCTTCCACTTGCGCGATATAGTCGGCATCCGGGCACAGCATGATCGCTTGCGCCAGTTCATCGTGTTCCGCTTGCGAGAACAAGTCCATCGCGACCCAGTCCGGGTCGGTGGTGCCGTCGCACAGCACCAGGATCTCGGACGGGCCGGCAATCATGTCGATGCCGACGGTGCCGAACACGCGGCGCTTGGCGGCGGCGACATAGGCATTGCCGGGACCGACGATTTTATCGACCGCGGCAATGGTTTCCGTACCATACGCCAGCGCGCCCACGGCCTGGGCGCCACCGATGGTGATCACGCGCGTCACGCCGGCCAGCGCGGCGGCGGCCAGCACCATCTGGTTTTTCACGCCGTCAGGCGTCGGCACCACCATGACGATTTCACCGACACCGGCGACCTGAGCCGGAATCGCGTTCATCAGCACCGACGACGGGTAGGCGGCTTTGCCACCCGGGACGTAAATGCCGACGCGGTCAAGCGGCGTGATGCGCTGGCCCAGCACCGTGCCGTCGGCCTCGGTATAAGTAAAGCCTTGCAGTTCTTGCTTCTGGCGCTCGTGGAACGCGCGGATGCGGTCGCTTGCTACTTGCAACGCGGCGCGCTGAGCTGCCGGCAGGCCATCGAGCGCCGCCTGCAATTCCGCCACCGGCAAGTCGAGCGTATCGACCGATGGCGCGCCGCCATTGGGCAGGCGGTCAAAACGGTTGGTGTATTCCAGCACGGCGGCGTTGCCGCGTTTTTTCACGGCGCTCAGAATGGCCGACACCGCCGATTCAATCGCGTCGTCGGTTTCCGCCTCAAACGCCAGCAAGGCGTCCAGCGTGGCCTTGAAGTCGGCCGAGGACGAGTCTAATTTACGCATGTTGATCGTCATGGTCAGCCTTTCGCGCGGGCTTTCGAGGCGCGCTCGAACGCTTCGATAATCGGCTGCAGGCGCGCGCGCTTGAGCTTCAACGCGGCCTGGTTGACCACCAGGCGCGACGAAATCTGCATGATTTCCTCGACTTCCACCAGGTTGTTGGCGCGCAGCGTGCTGCCGGTCGAGACCAGGTCGACGATGGCGTCCGACAGGCCGACCAGCGGCGCCAACTCCATCGAGCCATACAGCTTGATCAAGTCCACGTGCACGCCCTTGGAGGCGAAGTGTTCGCGCGCGGTGGTGGTGAACTTGGTGGCCACGCGCAAGCGCGCGCCCTGGCGCACGGCCGCTTCGTAATCAAAACCGGATTTCACAGCGACCGACATGCGGCATTGCGCAATGTTCAGGTCCACCGGCTGGTACAAGCCTTCGCCGCCATGCTCGATCAGCACATCCTTGCCGGCCACGCCGAAGTCCGCCGCGCCATGCTGCACATAGGTCGGCACGTCGGTGGCGCGCACGATCAGTACGCGCACGTTAGGGTCGTTGGTGGCCAGGATCAGCTTGCGCGACGTGTCCGGATTCTCAGTGACGGTAATGCCGGCTGCTTCCAGCAGCGGCAGGGTGTCTTCGAAAATGCGGCCTTTCGACAGCGCGAGGATCAACTGGTTGTTGGCGTCGCTGTTAAATCCACTCATGATTCATCTCGATTTTTTTAGGTCAGACTTATTTTTGACGGCTGATCTTGGCGCCAAGCGCCTGCAGCTTCACTTCCATGCGGTCGTAACCGCGATCGAGGTGATAGATGCGGTCAACCAAGGTTTCGCCCCTGGCGGCCAGGCCTGCGATTACCAGCGAAGCCGAGGCGCGCAAATCGGTCGCCATCACAGGGGCGCCCACGAGCTGCTCCACGCCTTTGATAAAGGCCGTGTTGCCATCGGTTTCAATTGCCGCGCCCAGGCGGTTCATCTCCTGGACGTGCATGAAGCGGTTTTCGAAGATGGTTTCGGTCACGCGGCTGGTGCCGTTGGCGATGGTGTTGACCGCCATGAACTGGGCCTGCATATCGGTCGGGAAACCAGGGTATTCGGTGGTACGGAATGACACCGGCTGCGGACGGCTGTCCATTTCCGCGCGAATCCAGTCGTCGCCCACGGTCAGGCGCACGCCCACTTCGCGCAGCTTGTCGAGCGCCGCGTCCAGGATGTCGGTACGGGTATTGCGGATCGTGATGTCGCCGCCGGTGGCCGCCACGGCGCACAGGAACGTCGCCGCTTCGATGCGGTCGGAAATCACGGCGTGCGACGCGCCATGCAACTCAGGCACGCCGGTGATCACCAGGCGGTCGGTGCCAATGCCGTCGATCTTGGCGCCCATGGCCACCAGCAGGTGCGCCAGGTCGGTCACTTCCGGCTCGCGCGCCGCGTTTTCCAGCACGGTTTCACCCTCGGCCAGCACGGCGGCCATCATCAGGTTTTCGGTGCCGGTCACCGTGATCATGTCGGTGACGATGCGGGTGCCTTTGAGTTTCTTGCACTTGGCGTGGATATAGCCGGCTTCAATCGTGATCTCGGCGCCGAGCGCCTGCAGGCCCTTGATGTGCTGGTCGACCGGACGCGAACCGATCGCGCAGCCGCCCGGCAGCGACACTTTGGCTTCGCCGAAGCGGGCCAGCAATGGGCCCAGCACCAGGATCGAGGCGCGCATGGTTTTCACCAGTTCGTACGGTGCTTCCAGGCTGGTGATGTTGCCACCATTAAGGGTGACCTTGTCGCCATCCTGCTCGACTTTCAGGCCGGTCTGCGCCAGCAGGCGCAGCATGGTGCGCACGTCCTGCAGGTGCGGCACGTTCGACAACTGGACGTCGCCGGACGTCAGCAGGCCCGCGCACAGGATCGGCAGCGCGGCATTCTTGGCGCCGGAAATGGTCACGTCGCCGTGCAGGCGGTTGCCGCCCTCGATGAGAAGTTTGTCCACGTGGTGATCCCTTTAATTAGGCTGCGTATTCTTCTGGGGTCAGGGTTTTCATCGACAGCGCGTGGATTTCTTCGCGCATGCGGTCGCCCAGCACGGCGTAGACGATCTGGTGGCGCTGGATCGGACGCTTGCCGGCAAAGGCCGACGACACAATGACAGCCTGGAAGTGCTGGCCATCGCCCTCCACTTCCAGGTGGGTGCATTCAAGGCCGGCTGCGATATAGCCGTGGATCGCTTCAGGGGTGGTGGTCATTTTTATATTCCCGATAAAGTGGTGCGTGGTGTACGTGTCTTCAGTTGCCATGGGCGCTCTCGCCTGCCGCCTTTAATGGCGCATCCGGTAGCCGCTGGCCAGCAGGCGGATCGCCAGCAGCGACAGCACGGCCAGGAAGCCGCCGACGATGCCCAGGCTGATGAACGGATTGACGTCGGACTGGCCAAAGAAACCGTAGCGGAAGCCGTCGATCATGTAAAAGAACGGATTCAGGTGCGAGACGGTCAGCCAGAACGGCGGCAAGGAATGGATCGAATAAAACACGCCGGACAGGAACGTCAGCGGCATGATCAGGAAATTCTGGAACGCGGCCAACTGGTCGAATTTCTCGGCCCAGATGCCGGCAATCAGGCCCATGGTGCCGAGGATCGCCGCGCCCAACAAGGCGAACACCGCAATCCATACCGGCGCTTCAAACGACAGGTGCGCAAACCAGGCGGTGACGATAAACACGCCCAGGCCGACGGTAATGCCGCGCACCATGGCCGCCAGCACGTAGGCACTGAACATTTCCCAGTGCGACAACGGCGTCAGCAGCACGAATACCAGGTTACCCGTGATCTTCGACTGGATCAGCGACGACGACGAGTTGGCAAACGCGTTTTGCAGCACGCTCATCATGACCAGCCCGGGGATCAGGAACGCCGTATAGGTCACGCCCGGATACACTTGCACCCGGCCTTCGAGCACGTGGCCGAAGATCAGCAGGTACAGCATGGCCGTCAAGATCGGCGCGGCAATGGTTTGCGTGGCGACTTTATAGAAACGCAGGGTTTCCTTGTACACCAGGGTACGGAAGCCGGTCGACATCATACGGTTTTCCCTTCCATGATCTGCAGGAAGATGTCTTCCAGATCGGCTTGCTGCAATTGCATTTCATCGATGACGGCGCCGGATTCGCGGATGCGCGCCAGGATTTTTTCGACTTCGCTGTAGTCATTGATGCGCAGGCTGTATTTGCCTTGGGCCGCCTCGTCCGGGTGTGTCACCAGGTGGCGCAACTCGTCGGGCAATGCGCCCTGCTTCAGGTGCAGCACCAGGCTGGAGCCGGAAATGCGGCGGATCAGCTGCGACATGGTGTCGAGCGCCACGACTTTGCCGGCTTTCAGCATCGCGACACGCTTGCACATGGCTTGCGCCTCTTCCAGGTAGTGCGTGGTCAACACCACCGTGTGGCCTTCGCGGTTCAGGCGCGAAATGAATTTCCACAGCGTCTGGCGCAATTCCACGTCGACCCCGGCGGTCGGTTCATCGAGCACGATGACGGGCGGCTTGTGCACCAGCGCCTGCGCCACCAGCACGCGACGCTTCATGCCGCCGGACAGCGCGCGCATATTGGTGTCGGCCTTGTTGGTCAAATCGAGGTTGTCCATCACCTCGTCGATCCACTTGTCATTGTTTTTCAGGCCGAAGTAGCCCGATTGCAGGCGCAGCGTTTCACGCACCGTGAAAAACGGATCGAACACCAGTTCCTGCGGCACCACCCCGAGCTTCTTGCGCGCGGCGCGGAAATCCGTGACCACGTCGTGGCCATGGATGGTGACCGAACCGGCGTCCGGCCGAATCAGGCCGGCGATAGTGGAAATCAGCGTGGTTTTACCCGCGCCATTCGGGCCCAATAAGCCGAAAAATTCGCCCTCCTCGATGGTGAGGGACACGCCGCCCAGCGCCTGCAGCGATTTGTAGCGCTTTTGGACGTTACTGATTTGAATTGCTGTCATAAACGAAATGTTGTGCGGCGCTGTGACCGTGGTGAAAGGCTGGCGCAGTGGCGCTACGGCAACTGCAACGGTCAATTATAGGGGAATTTCGATTTCGGCTTACGCCGGCCCCGGGAATCCGGGGTATTACGGTGACGACTGTTGCTCGATTAACAGTCAATGATGATGATGATGGTGATGCGTGGTGGCCGCACCGGCCGCAGGAGGGGCAATCGCTTCGGCGCACTCGGCCAGCGATGGAGAGACCAGTTCACACACGCCATACAGCTTGGTCAGGCTGCGCAAGTTGGCGGGCAGATTGCGCAACTCGAGGGATACGCCGGCCGCACGGGCGGCGCGCTGCCATGCCAGCAACACCGACACGGCAGCCGAATCCACCGACTGCACATTGCGCAAGTCGAACACCGTCTGGCCGGCATGCAGCGCGGCCACGCCTTGGGCCAGCGCGGCCGTGGCGTTGGCCACGGTCAGCGACGACAAGGGCAGTATGTTGTCGATGGAATCGGGCATGGCTTATTTTTCTGTTATTTGGCAGCGGCTTTGATGGGTTTCGACGCCAGCTTCTTGTTCTTTTCAGACAAGGTCTTGATCAGGCCATCGATACCGCCCTTGTTGATTTCCGACGCGAAGGTGCCCTTGTAGGTTTCCACCAGCCAGGCGCCCAGCACATTGATGTCGTAAATCTTCCAGCCGGTGGCCGACTTGGCGACGCGGTAGTTCAGTGGCACCGGTTCGCCACGGGTCATGTTCACTTGCGAACGCACTTCGACTTCGGTGTCCGTCGCATCGGCGCGCAGCGGCTTGAATTCGATGGTTTCATTTTTCACTTGCGACAGCGCGCCGGAATAGGTGTAGATCAGCAGCGTACGGAATTCCGTCGACAACTGCTTTTGCTGTTCCGGGCTGGCTTCGCGCCAGAAACGGCCGGCCGCCAGCGAGGTCATGCGCTGAAAGTCGACGTACGGCAGGATCTTGGTTTCCACCAGATCCATCACGCGCTTGGTGTTGCCCGCCTGAATTTCCTTGTCGGTCTTGGCGGTTTCCAGCACTTCGGAACTAATACGTTTGACCAGCGCATCCGGTGCTTCATTGGAGGCCGGAGCGGTGGCGGCAAACGCGACAGAGGCAAAAGCCATCGTCGCGCAGGCCATCAGTTGCTTGATCAATTTCATCTGCGATTAACCTTATGTTGTTTTACGTCGGATCACAGGCTGGCGTTTTTTTCCGCAGCCGGTTCCGACATTATAGCCTGAGGCTGGTCTTTGCCTTTTTCAAGCTCGGCAGTTGCTGGCTTATCCTCATCCGCATAGGCGCTTTTCTTCTTTTTATTGCGCGGATTCTCTTCGCCATCGAAGACCTTGCTGTCGCGTTGCTGCAGGAAACCATCGCGGACAAATTCATAGCGGTCCAGCGCGGCTTCTTCCATCAGGTTGGTGGCGTCGAGCAGCCCGGCGCGCTGGTCGATCACCCGCACCACGGTGCCGGCGATACGGCCGTTGGTGTGGTTGTTGTATTGCCACGGATCGGCCTTGATGTCGATCGGCAACGCCAGCGCGTCACGCACCGTGGACGGGCCCAGCAGCGGCAACACCAGGTACGGGCCGGATTTCACGCCCCAGTAGCCCAGCGTCTGGCCGAAATCTTCCTTGTGCTTTTGCAGCCCCGCACTCGACGCCACATCGAGCACGCCCAGCAGACCAAAGGTGGAATTGAGCGCCACCCGCATCACGTCGGTGGCACCGCGTTCGCCTTTGCCCTGCATGAAGTTGTTGGCGGCGGTCCAGACGTCAGCCAGGTTGCCAAAGAAATTGTTGACGCCGGTCTGCACAAACCCTGGCAGCACGGTTTTATAGGCGGTGGCCGCCGGTTTCAGCGCCGCTTCATCGACCTTGTCGTTGAAGTTGAACATGGCGCGGTTATAACCTTCATACGGGTCGCGCGGGTTCGGACCGGCACAGCCTGCCAAGGTGCTGGCGGCAACCGCCGCCAACGCCAGCTTACGTAAAGAGAAAGTCGAGATGTTCATTACTTGTCATCCTTTCCTTCGGCCGCCTTGCTGTAAATGAACTGATTGATCAGATCTTCCAGCACGGCAGCCGACTGCGTGCGGGGGATTTTGTCGCCGGCGACCAGGTTTGCCGTGTCGCCACCAGCTTCAATGCCAATGTATTGCTCACCGAGCAGGCCGGCCGTCAGGATCTTGGCCGAACTGTCTTTCGGGAATTGATAACCGGTTTCCATATCCATCGTCACCAGCGCCTTGTAACTCTTGTCGTCGAAACGGATGGCCGCCACACGGCCCACCACCACACCGGACGCTTTCACGGGCGCCTGCGTGCGCAAGCTACCGATATTGTCGAATTTCGCCGTGATTTCATAGGTCTTGGCAAAGGACATCGAGCCCATGTTGCCGGCCTTCAGCGCCAAAAACATCAACGCCGCCACGCCCAGCACCACAAACAAACCTACCCACACATCCACCGATTTACGTTGCATGACACTGTCCTAGTATGTGGATGCCCGGCCTAGAAGGCCCGGCACCCATGTTACCCATATTATCAAATTGTTTATTACTTGCTGAACATCAGCGCCGTCAGCATGAAATCCAGCCACCAGATCATCAGCGACGAAATCACGACGGTGCGGGTGGTGGCGCCAGCCACATCTTCCGGGGTCGGACGGGCTTCATAGCCCTGGTACAGCGCAATGAACGTGATCGCCACGCCAAACACCACGCTTTTCACGAAACCGTTAAAGATGTCCTTATAAATATCGACACCACCTTGCATTTGCGACCAGAACGCGCCTTCATCGACCCCGATCAGCTTGACGCCGATCAGGTAGCCGCCAAAGATGCCGACCGCGCTGAAAATCGACGCCAGGCACGGCACGGCGATCACACCGGCCCAGAAACGGGGTGCCAGCACGCGTTGCACCGGGTTCACGGCCATCATTTCCATGGCCGACAATTGTTCCCCCGCCTTCATCAAGCCGATTTCCGCCGTCAGCGAGGTGCCGGCACGGCCGGCGAACAGCAACGCGGTAATCACCGGCCCCAGTTCGCGCGTCAGGCCCAGCGCCACCAATAAGCCCAGTGACTGCTCGGCGCCATATTTATTGAGCGTGTAATAGCCCTGCAGACCCAGCACCATGCCGACGAACAGGCCGGACAAGGTAATGATCAGCATCGAATAGTTACCAATAAAATGCAACTGTTCGATCACCAGGCGTGGCCGGCGCAACAACCCCGGCGACACGCCCAGCATATAAAAGAACGTGCGGGCGCTATAGCCGACGCCTTCCACATGGTCACGGATCCAGGCCCCCATGCGTTCCAACAAGTTCACCGCGAACGTCATGCGCGTCCCTCCAGGCCGAGATCGGCTTCCAGCGATTTACCCGGATAGTGGAACGGCACCGGACCATCGCTTTCCGCATGCACGAACTGTTTCACGTACGGGTCGGACGAGGTCATCATGTCCTTCGGCGTGCCATGCGCCACGACTTTGCCTTGCGACAGGAAATACACGTAATCAGCAATCAGGAACGATTCCTTCACGTCGTGCGACACCAGAATCGTGGTCGAGCCCAGTGCAGCATTGAGGTTACGGATCAGGTTGGCGGTCACACCCATCGAGATCGGATCGAGGCCGGCAAACGGCTCGTCATACATGATCAGTTGCGGGTCGAGCGCAATCGAGCGGGCCAGCGCGACACGGCGCGCCATGCCGCCGGAAATCTCGCCCGGCTTGAGTTTGGCGGCGTTGCGCAGGCCGACCGCGTGCAGTTTCATCAACACCAGGTCGCGGATCAATTCTTCCGGCAAGTCGGTGTGTTCCCGTAGCGGGAACGCCACGTTTTCAAAGACGGTCAGGTCGGTGAACAAGGCGCCATGCTGGAACAGCATGCCCATCTTGCGGCGCAACAAGTACAAATCATCGGTTTTCAGCTTGTGCACCGTCTGCCCATCGACCATCACACCACCCTTTTGGGGGAGCACCTGGCCGCCGATCAGGCGCAGCACCGTGGTCTTGCCACTGCCCGAGCCGCCCATCACCGCCACTACTTTCCCACGCGGGAAATCCATATGGAGGCCATTCAAAATGGCACGCTTTCCATACGAGAAGTGTAAATCGCGGATTTCAACGAGGTTAGGCACGTGTTAGCTCACTTTGCAGAATCCCGTATTGTAGTGCAGAAACACCAAGTTCTGCAGGCGGCGTCCCCGTACGGGGCGGGGAAACGGGAGATGATACAACACTAATAACTATCGGGTCAGCAATTTACAATTTGAAAGGATTGTGAAAATGCTGCAGTGCGGGATGCGTCAATATCTTCACCGCCTGATCGCCGCCGCCCCGCCCAAGCCGCCCGGCTCCCATCCATATTAGCGGGCGCTATTCGTGCTGATGGACGATTGCCTCGAAGCGAATGCAACAAAAAAACCGGAGCAGCCGAGGATCGCCCGACTTGCTCCGGTGGGAGTTATAACTTGTTTAACTGATTAGCGTGGCA
>JAIENA010000449.1 GCA_019751755.1 Burkholderiaceae bacterium
AGGCGCAGCATGGCGGTGAAGTTCTTGGCCGGCAGCGATGGCGCCGATTTCATGGCGATGTAGGCGTTGGTGTTGGCAGGGTTGCCGACCACCAGGACTTTGACGTTGCGCGAAGCGACCGCGTCCAGCGCCTTGCCTTGCACCGTGAAGATCTGGGCGTTGGCTTCCAGCAGGTCTTTACGCTCCATGCCTGGGCCGCGTGGACGTGCGCCCACCAGCAGGGCAACGTCGATGTCCTTGAACGCGGTCATCGGGTCGGCGTGGGCGGTCATGCCTGCCAGCAGCGGGAACGCGCAGTCATCGATTTCCATCATGACGCCTTTCAGCGCCTTTTGCGCTTTTTCGTCAGGGATCTCGAGCAGTTGCAGGATGACTGGCTGGTCTTTGCCCAGCATGTCGCCGTTAGCGATGCGGAACAGCAGGGAATAGCCAATTTGGCCGGCAGCGCCAGTAACGGCAACACGCATTGGGGTTTTAGCCATGATGAATCTCCAAAGTGATGGAATGAAAACGGAAGCTATGGGCCCGGTTCGGGGAAAAATGTAATGATACCAAAACCGGTCACGAAAAATTGCGGGTTTTAGCTCAATCAGCTGCGTGACCGGATCGGGCCATCGGCCCGGGTTCGCTATCTTCTAATTGATACAAGACTGCAAAGTTCAGTTTGCCTTTCAACGGTACTGCGACTATGCTTTTCTGAGCCGGATGTCAATCATGCTGGCCAAATAAGCACAACTCCTGAGTGTAGGCTGGTCCGGACTTCCTGTCAACGCTATCTTATGTCTTATATAAGACAGATAAGTTGACGTTTTTTCTGGACGCCGAGGGGGTTTTGTGGTGAAATGCTTGCCTATGAACAACGCCTCGTCCAACCTGAACAGCGCAAACCTGCAAAGCGCATCCGGCCCCCAAGCCGGCGGCCCGTCGCCGACGTTTTCGCCGCTGTATCAGCAGATCAAGGCCTTGATCACGCAAAGTTTGCAGTCCGGCGAATGGAAACCGGGCGAACTGATTCCCAGCGAAGTGGAACTGGCCGGCCGTTTCAAGGTCAGCCAGGGCACTGTACGCAAGGCGATCGACGAGCTGGCGGCGGAAAACCTGGTGGTGCGCAAACAGGGCAAGGGCACGTTCGTGTCGACCCACCATGAAGCGCGCGCCCATTTCCGTTTCCTGCGGCTGATGCCCGACGAGGGCGTGCCGCACTATCCCGAATCCAAATTCATCGAAGTCAAGCGCATGCGCGCGCCCGCCGACGTGGCGCGCCTGCTGGAACTGAAATCCGGCGATGCGGTTGTTTTCATCAAGCGCGTGCAGTCGTTCGACGGCACGCCCACCATCGTTGAAGAGCTGTGGCTTCCCGGCCTGATCTTCAAAGGCCTGACGGCCGAGCGTCTCAATGAATACAAAGGGCCGATGTACGGCCTGTTCGAATCTGAGTTTGGCACCCGCATGATCCGCGCGCAGGAAAAGATCCGCGCTGTGTGTGCAGGCGATTCCGAAGCGGAATTGCTGCAGCTGGTTGCCGGTACTCCCTTGCTGATGTCGGAACGCGTGTCGTTCACGTATGGCGATAAGCCGGTCGAGCTGCGTCGCGGCTTGTATTCCACCTTGCGCCACCATTACCAGAACGATTTGAGCTGAACCTCTCAACAACATCGATAAGCATGATGCGGCTGGCAAATATGACTATGCATTTACCCGTTGGCCACCGCAAGGACGTATTCGAACCGATTTGATTCAGGAGACGCGCAGCCCCGCGCCCCGGGGGACATGACCTGCGCTTATAAAAGAGTCATGTCTAATTGTCATGACCAACTCAGCGATAAAACATAATTATCGTTATATGTAACAATAGATATTGGTCTGGACAGTGAAAATAGGCGAAAATCGCTGTCCTGCAAAATTTTAGTTATTGATAGGGAGGTCTTGACATGTCAGAAGCCGTAAGGGAAGCCAGAAAACAGCGGCCGGAATTTCGCAATATTCACGTCACGGAATTGTCCAATTACCGCATGCCACTGGCATCGATTGTGTCGATTTTGCACCGCATCAGCGGTTTCATGATGTTCGCATTGCTGCCGGTCGTGTTGTACCTGCTGGAACTGAGCATCCGTTCCGAAATCTCGTTTGGCTATATGCTGGGCATCGCCCAGTTGCCAATCACCAAACTGGTCATCCTGGCGCTGGTTTGGGGTTATTTCCACCACTTCTGCGCAGGCGTACGCCATCTGGTCATGGACATGCACGTCGGCCTGGACAAGGATTCGGCGCGTAAATCCTCCGCGACCGTGCTGGCCATCAGCCTGACGCTGACGGTACTGGTTGCCCTGAAACTGTTTGGAGTGTTCTGAAAATGGCAAACAATAATATTGGACCAAAGCGCCTGGTGGTCGGTGCGGGCTACGGCGTCAAGGATTGGCTGGCACAGCGCGTGACCGCCGTGCTGATGGTGGTGTACACCGTCACCTTGCTGGTGTCGTTCCTGACCGGCAGCAATTTCAGCTATGAAGGCTGGGCTGGCCTGTTCGCTCAGCAATGGTTCAAGCTGTTCTCCGCCGTGACGCTGTTCGGGCTGTTCTACCACGCCTGGGTTGGCGTGCGTGATATCTGGATGGACTATGTAAAAGCGGTTGGCCTGCGCCTGGCGCTGCAAATCGCCACCATCCTGTGGCTGGTCGGCTGTGCCGCCTGGTCGGTACAAATCTTGTGGAGCGTATAAATCGTGGCAGCAATCAAATCTGCAATTCCTTCCCGCCGCTTTGACGCGGTGATCGTGGGCGCCGGCGGTTCCGGTATGCGCGCCTCCCTGCAACTGGCAGAAGCCGGCCTGAACGTGGCGGTGCTGTCGAAAGTATTCCCGACCCGTTCCCACACGGTGGCCGCACAAGGTGGTATCGGCGCCTCGCTGGGCAACATGGCCGAAGACAACTGGTTCTGGCACATGTTCGACACCGTCAAGGGTGGCGACTACCTGGGCGACCAGGACGCGATTGAATTCATGTGCCGCGAAGCACCGAAAGTCGTGTACGAGCTGGAACACTTCGGCATGCCATTCGACCGCAACCCGGACGGCACCATTTACCAGCGTCCGTTCGGCGGCCACACCGCGAACTTCGGCGAGAAAGCCGTGCAGCGCGCCTGCGCCGCGGCCGACCGTACCGGCCATGCGCTGCTGCACACGCTGTATCAGCGTAACGTCCGCGCCCGTACCCACTTCTTCGTCGAATGGATGGCGCTGGACCTGGTGCGTGATGCCGAAGGTGACGTGGTCGGCGTGATCGCGCTGGAAATGGAAACCGGCGAAGTCATGATGCTCGAAGCGAAGACCACGGTGTTCGCCACCGGTGGCGCCGGCCGTATCTTCGCCGCGTCGACCAATGCGTTCATCAACACCGGTGACGGCATGGGCATGGCGGCACGCGCCAACCTGCCGCTGCAAGACATGGAATTCTGGCAATTCCACCCGACCGGCGTGTCCGGCGCGGGCGTCCTGATCACCGAAGGTGTGCGTGGCGAAGGCGGTATTCTGATCAACTCGCAAGGCGAGCGTTTCATGGAGCGCTATGCGCCGACCCTGAAAGACCTGGCGCCGCGCGACTTCGTGTCGCGCTCGATGGACCAGGAAATCAAGGAAGGCCGTGGCTGCGGTCCGAACAAGGACCACGTGCTGCTGGACCTGCGCCACATCGGCAAGGAAACCATCGAAAAGCGTCTGCCGTCGATTCTGGAAATCGGCCACAAGTTTGCCAACGTCGATGCGACCAAGGAACCGATCCCGGTCGTGCCAACCATCCACTATCAGATGGGTGGTATTCCCACCAACATCCACGGTCAGGTGGTCACGCCAAACGGCGACGGCTCGCAAAAAGTGGTCAACGGCCTGTACGCGATCGGCGAATGCGCCTGCGTCTCGGTGCACGGCGCCAACCGTCTGGGTACCAACTCGCTGCTGGACCTGGTGGTGTTCGGCCGCGCGGCCGGCAACCACATCGTCGCGCAAAACCTGAAGCAGAAGGAAAACAAGCCGCTGCCGAAAGACGCCAGCGACTTCGCGATGGATCGCCTGAACAAGCTGGAAACCTCGACCGGCTCGGAAAAAGTGCAGGACGTCGCCAACGACATCCGCGCCACGATGCAGAAGTACTGTGGCGTGTTCCGTACCGACGAAGCGCTGGTCACCGGCCGCGAAGCAATCATGAAGCTGGACGAGCGCCGCAAGCACGTGTCCTTCAAGGACAAGTCGAAAGTGTTCAACACCGCCCGCGTGGAAGCGCTGGAGCTGGACAACCTGATCGAAACCGCCAAGGCCACCATTACCTCGGCTGCGGCACGCAAGGAATCGCGCGGCGCCCATGCGCACAACGATTTCCCGCAACGTGACGACGAAAACTGGATGAAGCACACGCTGTGGTTCTCTGCGGACAACCGCCTGGAATACAAAGCTGTCGTCACCAAGCCGCTGACGGTTGAAACCTTCAAGCCAAAAGCACGTACTTTCTAAGCAAAGGCTCACGAACATGCCACGCACTCTCAAATTCAAGATTTACCGCTACGATCCGGACCGCGACGCCAAGCCATACATGCAGGACTTGACGGTCGAACTGAAAGACACCGACAAGATGCTGCTGGACGCGCTGCAGCGCATCAAGTCCGACGTCGATGATTCGCTGTCGCTGCGCCGCTCGTGCCGCGAAGGCGTCTGCGGTTCGGACGCGATGAACATCAACGGCAAGAACGGCCTGGCCTGCACCACCAACCTGAACGAGCTGTCCGAGCCGATCGTGCTGCGTCCATTGCCTGGCCTGCCAGTCATCCGCGACCTGATCGTCGACATGACCCAGTTCTTCAAGCAATACAACTCGATCAAGCCATTCCTGATCAACGACTCGATTCCGCCGGAAACCGAGCGCCTGCAGTCGCCTGCCGAGCGCGAAGAACTCGACGGCCTGTACGAGTGCATCCTGTGCGCGTGCTGCTCGACGTCGTGCCCGTCGTTCTGGTGGAACCCGGACAAGTTCGTCGGCCCGGCTGGCCTGCTGCAAGCCTATCGCTTCATCGCCGACTCGCGCGACGAAGCCACCGGTGCGCGTCTGGATAACCTGGAAGACCCATACCGTCTGTTCCGTTGCCACTCGATCATGAATTGCGTTGATGTTTGTCCGAAAGGCCTGAATCCGAACAAGGCCATCGGCAAGATCAAGGAATTGATGGTCCGCCGCGCCATTTGATCCGACCGATCCTATGACGCATCTGGACAAAACTGCGCATCAGGCGGATCCAGCGAACCGCGCGCGCCTTCGTTGGCGCGCGCGCCGCGGCCTGCTTGAGAACGACATCATCCTGACCCGTTTTCTCGATGCGCATGAAAAAGAATTGACCGACGAGGAAGTGGACGCGCTGACGCGGCTCCTCGACTTGTCGGACAATGCGCTGATGGATCTGGTGCTGGCTCGAACCGAGCCGGAAGGCGAGGTCGATCTGCCGCATGTGCGCGCACTGCTGCAACGTTTGCGTCTTGCGTGACAGGGCGGGCCGGATACCCGAAACCGGCCCCCTTTACGCCGCTGGTAGTACCAAAGGTTTTTTTAATAAGCTGCATCTTTCCACGAAGGAAGAGTCCATGAACACCTCTGACAACAAAGCAACTCTGTCGTTCTCCGATGGTAGCCAGCCGGTCGAATTCCCGATCTACAAAGGCACGATCGGTCCGGACGTCATCGATATCCGCAAACTGTACGGCGCCACCGGCAAATTCACGTATGACCCGGGCTTCATGTCGACCGCGGCATGTAACTCGTCGATCACCTACATCGATGGCGACAAGGGCGAGCTGCTGTACCGCGGCTACCCGATCGAACAGTTGGCCGTGAACGCCGACTTTATGGAATCGTGCTTCCTGCTGCTGAACGGCGAACTGCCGAACGCGGACCAGAAGAAAAAATTCGTCGACACCGTGACCAAGCACACCATGGTGCACGAGCAGATGCAATTCTTCTTCCGTGGCTTCCGCCGCGACGCGCACCCGATGTCGGTCCTGGTGGGTACCGTCGGCGCGCTGGCCTCGTTCTACCACGACTCGCTCGACATCAACGACCCGCACCACCGCGAAGTGTCGGCGATCCGCCTGATCGCGAAGATGCCAACCCTGGTCGCCATGGCTTACAAATACTCGATCGGCCAGCCGTTCGTGTACCCACGCAATGACCTGTCGTACAGCGCGAACTTCATGCGCATGATGTTCGGCAATCCATGCGAAGAATACAAAGTCAACGACGTGCTGGTGCGCGCGTTGGACCGCATCCTGATCCTGCACGCCGACCACGAGCAAAATGCATCGACCTCGACCGTGCGTCTGGCCGGCTCGTCGGGCGCCAACCCGTTCGCGTGTATCGCTGCCGGTATCGCCTGCCTGTGGGGCCCTGCCCACGGCGGCGCCAACGAAGCGGCTCTGACCATGCTGAAAGAAATCGGCACCGTCGACAAGATCCCTGAGTTCATCGCGCAAGTCAAAGACAAGAACTCCGGCGTCAAGCTGATGGGCTTCGGTCACCGCGTGTACAAGAACTTCGACCCACGCGCCAAGCTGATGCGCGAAACCTGCCACGAAGTGCTGAACGAACTGGGCCTGCAAGACGACCCGCTGTTCAAACTGGCGATGGAACTGGAAAAGATCGCGCTGAACGACGAATACTTCGTGTCGCGCAAGCTGTACCCGAACGTCGACTTCTACTCGGGTATCGTGCAGTCGGCACTGGGCATCCCGGTCTCGCTGTTCACCGGTATCTTCGCGATGGCCCGCACCATCGGCTGGATCGCCCAGTGGAACGAAATGATTGCCGATCCAGAGCAAAAAATCGGCCGTCCACGTCAGCTGTTCGTCGGCGCCACCGCGCGCGATGTTCCACCACTGGACAAGCGTTAATTGATCTGGCCTGGGGCCGTCCACGCCAGCTGTTAGCAGGAGCTATCCGCACGGGACGTGCCACCGCTGGACAAGCGCTAATCCGCTTGTTTTAACGGCATCAGAAGCGGGCTGCGGCCCGCTTTTTTGTTTGGTGCCTGGCCCCTTTAGCACTATCGTGCTACGAGCGAACGATAGTGCTAAAGGGGCCAGGCACCATAATGTCGAGTTGTAGCTAATTTGCAAAAATGTCCCAGGCAAATTTTTGCCGCCTTACAATTGTTGCATCCCTGTAAGGAGCCGCATGGACGTCTTCCTGTCGCGCAGCATCGCCTGTCTGCAGCCTTCCGCACCGCCGGAAGCGGGCGAGCCACGGCTGGTACGCGATATCGGTCATGGCTTCATGATCAGCTACGCGGTCGATGACGGCTGGGTGCTGCAGCGCCATTTATCAGCGGGCGTGACGCTGGCCGACATCCACCGGCAAGCGATGGACAACCTGTTCACCCTGTGCGCCGACCATATCCGGGTGCAGCAATTCGGCAGCTTCTTCGGCGTCTTCATCGACGGCCGCTTCGAAGCGTCGATGTTCCTGCTGGAGCGCTTGTGGCAACAGGATTTTGCCAGCCTGGTCGATAAAGGCTATGCGATTGCCGCCCCGGCGCGCGATGTGCTGGCGTTTTGCGATATCGATTCCCTTGTCGGCAAGGCCGAACTGAAACGCCTGATCGGGCGCGTGTGGGATGGTGGCGACCATTTGCTTAGCCGAGAACTGTTCCGCGTTCGCAAAAAATCCTGATTAGCGCGCTTGGCGCCTGATAGTACAGCGTTACCGGGGCGGTTCCGGCGTGTCATCGAGCAAGGCCTGGATTTCTTCGCGTTCTTGTTGCGTGACGTGGCCGCCACGCAGCGCCGCCAGCACCAGCGCCTTGCCGGAGCCAGCGAACGCCTTCTGGATCAAGTCTTTCAGTAGCGACGTTTGCACCGATTCCTGCGCCTGCACCGGGGTGTAAATGTGGGCGCGGGCGCTTTCATCGCGCTGCAGCAAGCCCTTGGTGTGCATCACTTGCAGCAGGCGCAACACCGTCGCGTAATTCATGTCGGGACGGTGTTCCATCGCCGCCGCATGCACTTGCTTGGCCGTGGATGGACCCAGCGCATACAGCAGGCGCAGCATCTCCAGTTCGGACGCGGTGGGCTTGGGTAAATTCGGCAAGGTACTCATACGATGTAGAATAAATGATCTAGAATGGATTGTCTAGTATCTGCTCGAGCTGCCGGGCCAGATAGGCCAGCGGCGGGCGCGACGCCGGATTCAGGTCCAGGCACGCCTCGGCCCAGGCCCGCAGGCGCTGCATCAACTCCGGACGCATGCCGTCGCAGCGCTCCAGCAACTCTTCCAGCAGGCAGCCGAAGGCGCGGGTTTCCAGCCGTTGCAAGCCGATCGCGTGCGGGTCGGCGGGATCAAAGAACGACGCGGCGCCGAAGTCGCCCAGCAGGGCGCGGCCACGCGGGCAGTGCAGGGTGTTGTGGCCATACAGGTCGCCATGCAGGATGCCTTGCGCGTGCAGGTGCGCGGCGGCGGACGCGATACCGTAGGCGATGCGCAGCGCGGCTCCGGCGTCGAAGCGTTTATGGTCGTCATACACGTCACGTGTGCAACTGTGCAAGCTGGGCGGGCCGGCCAGGTTGATGTAATCCGGATCGATCAGCGGCATGATCAGGCCTTGCACACCGTCCGGGTGGCCAGCGATGCGCCCTTGCACCGGGATCAGGTCCGGATGCTTGCCGGCCGCGATGCAGGCCGCCATTTCCGACTGCGGCAGGCCGTCGCTGGTGACGGCGCCTTTGAACAGCTTGATGGCGACATTAGTGGCATCGCGTTGCCCGGTCTGCCCGGCTTGCTCAGCTTTGTATATCACACCGGATGCCCCTTCGCCCAGCTTGCGCCCGACGGCAAGCGTACGCCAAGCCACCAGCGGCACCGGTGAGCGTTCCAGCGCGCGCTGTTCTAATGCCACGCCGAACGGGTTGCCGCCAAAAGCCAGCCAGGACAGGCGCGGCATGTGCTGCAGCCAGTCCGGCAACGCGGTCAACTGGTTGGCGGCAATGCGCAGCAATTCCAGCTTGTGGCAGCGCGCCAGTGTGTCCGGCAAGGTCGTCAGGCGATTGCCGGCCAGCATCAGCTTTTGCATCTCGCCGCACTGGCCGATTTCCGGCGGCAGCGATTCGATGGCGTTATCGGTCAGGATCAGCCAGCGCAGTTTTGGTGGCAGGGCGTCATGCGGCACCTGCGCTATGCGGTTGGCTTTAAAGCCGATCATCGTCAACTGCGCGCAGCGGCCCAGCACCGACGGCAGTGCCGTGAACTGGTTGTCCGAACAAAAAATCACGCGCAGCCGGTGCAGGCGGGGCAGGTCGTCCGGCAGGCTGGTCAAGGCGTTGCCGGACAGATCGAGGATTTCCAGGGTGTCGGCGAGGTCGAAGATCTCGCGCGGGAATGTGGTCAGGCCGGCCTTTAGTTGCAGGCGTTGCACGCCGGCGAGTTGGCCGGCGCGTAATTGGTCGAGGGTATGCATGGGCGGGAGTCTACCATTGCGCTGGACGCTTAGGCGGAGGCGACTTGCCCCGCCAGCAATGGCAGGATGTGGTCCAGGTGCGCGACCTCGAAGGTCGGGATGGCTTGCGTGTCGTTGACCAGGCGGTCCGGGTTGTACCAGCAGCTGTCAATCCCGAACCGGTTGGCGCCCAGGATATCCGCATCGAGCCGGTCGCCGATGATGATGGTCTGTTCTGTTGAAAACGCGCGCGCCATTTTGACGGTGTAATCAAAGAAGCGGCTGTCCGGCTTGGCGAAGCCGCAGGCTTCCGAGGTCGCCACGAACGAAATCGCCTCGCCCAGACCGGCGGCGGCGATGCGGCGTTGCTGGATATGGTCGACGCCGTTGGTGATGATGCCAATTTCGCCCACGGCCGCCAGTTGTTGACACAGTTGCCGCGCGCCGTCGATCAGCACCACCGTGTCGGACAGTGATTCCAGGTAGCGTTCGCTGGCTTGCGACGGGTTCAGGTCGATGCCGGCGGCGCTAAAGGTTTGGCGGAAGCGTTCGACCTTGAGGAAGTCTTTGCTGACGGCCCCCGCTTCAAACGCGCGCCACAAGGCGATATTAATCGCCTGGTATTGGCCAAACAGCGTCTCGACCCGGTCCCGCCAGCCCAGTGCCCGCAAGGTACGTTCAAACGACATTTTTTCGGAAGCCCGGAAGTCGAGCAGGGTGTCGTCGAGGTCAAACAGAAAGAGCGTGTAGGTCATGGAGGCGAAGTGGCCAAAGTGGCGCCGTGAAGCGAACCAACGATCGTATCACGGCAGCACCATCACGCCATCACCATCAAGCCATCACCACTTCATCTCGCCCTTGGCCACCTTGGCGCTGATCTGCAGTGCCGATTCCAGCCCTGCGGTCGGATACGCCGCTTTCATCGCTGCAATCAGCGCTGCGCTGTCAGCGGCTTTCGGCGTTTCTGCTTCAAAGCGGCGCAGGTAATCCATCGTAAAGCCGATCGATGCCGGCGTGAACGCCAGGCCCGGCTGGAAGTGTCCCGGCACCACCGTCACCGGTTTCAGCGCCGCGATCCGGTCCAGCGTCGCCAGCCATTGCTGGCGCGATTCCACCGTTTGCGTGTCGGCGGTCCAGACGTGCAAACCGGAGAACAGCACCACGCCGCCGGCCACCGCTTTGATCGACGGAATCCACACGAAGCTGCGGTCCGGCGTGGCGCCATCGAGGCCGGTAATCTTCAATTTTTCACCTTCCAGCACGATTTCATCGCCGCTCAAGGTTTCCGGCATGACGATGCCCTGCGGCGCATTGTCTTTCAGGATCGGGCCCCAGTACGCCACCTTGGCCGCCGCTTTTTTCTGCATCGCCGCCACGGTGCCGGCGGTGGCGACGATGCGGGCGGACGGGAAGGCCGCCTTGATGACATCGAGGCCAAAGTAAAAGTCCGGGTCGCCGTGGCTGACGTAGACCGTGGTCAGGCGCTTGCCGCTGGCGCGAATTTGTTCCACCAGTTTCAGCGCTTCGCCACGCGAGAATTGCGCATCGATCAGCACCGCGTCCTTGGTCCCTTTGACCAGCACCGAGGCGACCGGGAAGATGGCGGCCTCACCGGGATTAAAGACTTCCAGCGTCAATGGCGCGGCGCCGGCCACAGCGGAGGCGGAAACAGCGACGGAAGCAGCGGCGGCGGCAAGAGCGGATTTCAGCAACATGATGGGTGTCCTGTGATGTGATTGGAGTGACGCCATTGTGCGCTTGAACATTCATCCGAAAAACAGTGTAAATTGCAATGATTAATTGCATGAATCGATTTAATTGGTGAACCTATGGACAGACTGACCGCCGCACGTGTGTTTGTGGAAATCGCCGACCGGGGCAGCATGATTGCCGCCGCCGAGGCACTGGACATGTCGCGCGCCATGGTCACGCGCTACCTGGCCGAAATGGAAGCATGGTGCGCGGTGCGCCTGCTGCACCGGACCACGCGCCGCATCAGCCTGACGGCGGCCGGTGAAATCACCTTGCACCGCTGCCGCGAAATGCTGGCCGTGGCGGACGACATGGTGGCGCTGGGGCACGGCGACCCGGATGCGCCGCGCGGCTTATTAAAGCTGGCCAGTTCCCATTTCCTGGCGCAGACCGCGCTGGCTGGCGCGGTGGCGGCGTATTTACTGAAATACCCGCAGGTCAGCGTCGATTTGCAGGTCGATAACCGCGCCGTCAACCTGGTCGAGCAGCGCATCGATCTGGCCATCCGCATCACCAATGAACTCGACCCGGGCCTGATCGCGCGCCGCCTCGGTGATTGCGATTCCGTGATCGTGGCCGCGCCCGATTATCTGCGCCGCCGTGGCACGCCACGCACCCCGAATGAACTGGCCGGGCACAATTGCCTGACCTATTCTTATTTCGGCAAGAGTTTCTGGCGCTTCGAACACCAGGGTGACGCCTTGCAAGCGGCCGTCGGCGGCAATTTATCGTCGAATGAATCAATGGCCTTATTGGCGGCGACAGTGGATGGCGCGGGGATCAGCATGCAGCCGCGTTTCGCGGCCGCGCCGCTGGTCGGCGCCGGCAAGTTAATCCAGCTACTCCCGGGATACCGCCCCCAACAACTGGGAATTTACGGTGTTTACAGCTCGCGCGAGCACATGCCGCCGGCCCTGCGCGCCATGCTCGATCACTTGCTGGACTGGTTTGCCAGCGACCCGGAATGGCAAGCGACGGGCATACCACTTATTGAGAAATAGACATTGACATCGCCTGCAAGCCGCTATTTTTCTAGCGAATTAGCTTCTTTTTTGGTTGTTTTGTCTCAAGACAGCGTGCTATTCTACGGCACCGTTTTATCGCTTTATTGAAATACCGGTCCTTCCCTCACAACTTGAACTGCAATCCGCTAATCGGTCAGGCCGTGTCGCGGAAGGTTAGATTAACCCGCTAATTCCTCGCGAAGCGCGAAGAAAGGTGAGCAAGATGATGCAACAAAGCCAGTCCAACTCCTATCTGTTCGGTGGGAACGCGCCGTACGTCGAAGAACTGTACGAAGCGTACCTCGATAACCCCGGTTCCGTGCCAGACAATTGGCGCGCCTATTTCGACGCCATGCAGCACGTGCCGGCCGTCGACGGTTCCAACAAGCCTGACGTGGTTCACTCGTCCGTGATCGCCTCCTTCGCCGAACGCGCGAAAGCCGGCCCGATCCGCACCGTGATCGCCTCGACCGACCCGGACATGGGCCGCAAGCGCGTGGCAGCAACCCAGCTGATCGCCGCTTACCGCTACCTGGGTTCGCGCTGGGCCAACCTGGACCCGCTGCAGCGCCAGGAACGTCCGAGCATCCCGGAACTGGAACCATCGTTCTACGGCTTCACCGACGCCGACCAGGACACGGTTTTCAACATCTCCAACACCTACTTTGGCCCGGAAAACGCTTCGCTGCGCGACCTGACCCAATTCCTGCGCGACACCTATACCCGCTCGATCGGCGCGGAATACATGTACATTTCCGACCCGGCCGAAAAGCGCTGGCTGCAGGAACGCCTGGAATCGATCCGCTCGACCCCGAATTTCACGGCTGAGAAGAAAAAGCACATCCTCGAACGCCTGACGGCCGCCGAAGGCCTCGAGCGCTACCTGCATACCAAGTATGTCGGTCAAAAACGTTTCTCGCTGGAAGGCGGCGAAACCTTCATCGCGTCGATCGATGAAATCATCCAGCGCGCCGGCGAAAAAGGCGTGCAGGAAATCGTCATCGGCATGGCCCACCGTGGCCGCCTGAACGTACTGGTCAACACCCTGGGCAAAGCCCCGAAAGACCTGTTCGAAGAATTCGAAGGCAAGCACGCTGAAGACCTGCCGGCCGGCGACGTGAAATACCACCAGGGCTTCTCGTCCGACATCTCCACCGCAGGCGGCCCGGTCCACCTGTCGCTGGCGTTCAACCCGTCGCACCTGGAAATCGTCAACCCAGTGGTCGAAGGTTCCGTCAAAGCCCGTATGGATCGCCGTGGCGATGCGCACGGCGCGCAAGTGCTGCCGATTCTGGTGCACGGCGACGCGGCCTTCGCCGGCCAGGGCGTGGTGATGGAAACGTTGAACCTGGCGCAGACCCGTGGCTACGGCACGGGCGGCACGGTCCACATCGTCATCAACAACCAGATCGGTTTCACCACGTCCGACCCGCGCGATGCGCGTTCGACCATCTATTGCTCCGACGTTGTCAAAATGATCGAAGCACCGGTGCTGCACGTGAACGCCGATGATCCGGAAGCGTGCGTGCTGGCCTCGCAAATCGCGCTGGACTACCGCCTGGAATTCAAGAAAGACATCGTTGTCGACATCATTTGCTACCGCAAACTGGGCCACAACGAGCAAGATACCCCGGCACTGACGCAGCCGCTGATGTACAAGCGCATCGCGACCCACCCAGGCACCCGCAAGCTGTTCGCCGACAAGCTGTCGACCCAGGGCGTGATCGCGGCCGACGGCGGCGACGCCATGGTGGCCGCCTACCGCGCCGCGATGGATGCCGGCAAGCACACCGTCGATCCAGTGATCTCGAACTTCAAGAACAAGTTCGCCGTTGACTGGCTGCCGTTCCTGAACCGCAAGTGGACCGATTCGGCCGACACCGCCGTGCCGATGACGGAACTGAAACGCCTGGCCGGCCGCATCACCACCGTGCCGGAAGGTTTCAAAGTCCACTCGCTGGTGGAAAAAGTGCTGGCCGACCGCGCCAACATGGGCAAGGGCGACATGAACCTGGACTGGGGCATGGGCGAACACCTGGCGTTTGCTTCGCTGGTATCGTCCGGCTACGCCGTGCGCCTGACCGGTCAGGATGCCGGCCGTGGCACCTTCACCCACCGTCACGCCGTGCTGCACGACCAGAACCGCGAGCGTTGGGATGCCGGTTCGTACGTGCCGCTGCAAAACATCGCGGAAGGCCAGGCGCCATTCACGGTGATCGACTCGGTGCTGTCCGAAGAGGCCGTGCTGGCCTTCGAATACGGCTACTCGACCGCTGAACCGAACACGCTGACGATCTGGGAAGCCCAGTTCGGCGACTTCGTCAACGGCGCGCAAGTGGTGATCGACCAGTTCATCAGCTCCGGCGAAGTGAAGTGGGGCCGTGCTTCCGGTCTGGTCATGATGCTGCCGCACGGCTACGAAGGCCAGGGTCCTGAGCACTCGTCGTGCCGTCCTGAGCGTTTCCTGCAACTGTGCGCGGACAACAACATGCAAGTGGTGCAGCCGACCACCGCATCGCAGATCTTCCACGTGCTGCGTCGCCAGATGGTGCGCCAGTTCCGCAAACCACTGGTGATCCTGACGCCGAAATCGCTGCTGCGTAACAAGGATGCCGGCTCGCCGCTGACCGAATTGGCCAAGGGCGCGTTCCAGACCGTGATCGGTGAAGTGGACGCGAACATCGACGCCAAGAAAGTCAAGCGCGTGGTCGCTTGCTCGGGCAAGGTCTACTACGACATCGTCAATGCCCGCAAGGCACGCGGCCAGACTGATACCGCCATTATCCGTGTTGAACAACTGTATCCGTTCCCGCACAAGTCGTTCGCAGCGGAACTGAAGAAGTTCCCGAACGCGACCGAAGTGGTGTGGACCCAGGATGAGCCGCAGAACCAGGGCCCATGGTTCCAGATCCAGCACAACATCTTTGAGAGCCTGGAACCAGGCCAGCGCCTGGCGTATTCCGGCCGCCCAGCTTCGGCGTCGCCGGCGGTCGGTTACTACGACAAGCACTACGCCCAGCAAAAAGAGCTGCTGGAAACGGCGTTCGCGAAGCTGAAGGGCTTCATCCTGACCAAGTAATGTCAGACCTGTCGCGCCGCCTCTGCAGACAGAGCGCGGCGCGCTGCTGCACATGACAACAGATACGAAAAGCAGTTACAAAAATTCACGGAGTTTTTCAAATGGCACAAATCGAAGTTAAAGTTCCCCAGTTGTCCGAGTCCGTCGCTGAAGCGACCCTGCTGTCCTGGCACAAGAAAGTCGGCGAAGCGGTTGCGCGCGACGAAAACATGATCGACATCGAAACCGACAAGGTCGTGCTGGAACTGCCAGCGCCGAACGCCGGCGTGATCGTGCAAGTACTGAAGGACAACGGCGCGACCGTGGTCGCTGGTGAAGTGATCGCCATTATCGATACCGAAGCGACCGCCGGCGCCACCGCGCCAGCCGCTGCCGCACCGGCCGCCGCCGCGCCAGCCGCCGCACCTGCCGCCGCTGCCAATAAAGGCGACGTGGCGATGCCAGCCGCCGCCAAGATCCTGTCCGAGGCCGGCCTGTCCGCCTCCAGCGTGGCCGGCACCGGCAAAGATGGCCGCGTGACCAAGGGCGACGCCCTGGCCGCCGCTTCCGCACCAAAAGCCGCACCGGCACCCGCCGCCGCGCCAGCCGCCGCTGCCAAGCCTGCGCTGCAAAAAGTCGCCGCGCCAATCGGTAACCTGAACCTGGGCGACCGTCCGGAAGAGCGCGTGCCAATGTCGCGTCTGCGCGCACGTATCGCCGAGCGTCTGGTGGAATCGCAATCGACCAACGCCATCCTGACCACCTTCAATGAAGTCAACATGAAGCCGGTGATGGATCTGCGTAACAAGTACAAAGACAAGTTCGAGAAAGAGCACGGCGTCAAGCTGGGCTTCATGTCGTTCTTCGTCAAGGCCGCTGTTGCCGCACTGAAGAAATACCCGATCCTGAACGCCTCGGTTGATGGCAACGACATCGTCTACCACGGCTACTTCGACATCGGTATCGCGGTGGGTTCGCCACGCGGCCTGGTGGTGCCGATCCTGCGCAACGCCGACCAGATGTCGATCGCTGAAATCGAAAAGAAAATCGGTGAATTCGGCCAGAAAGCCAAGGACGGCAAGCTGACCCTGGACGACCTGACCGGCGGCACCTTCTCGATCTCGAACGGCGGCACCTTCGG
>JAIENA010000308.1 GCA_019751755.1 Burkholderiaceae bacterium
AAAGCCAAGGACGGCAAGCTGACCCTGGACGACCTGACCGGCGGCACCTTCTCGATCTCGAACGGCGGCACCTTCGGCTCCATGCTGTCGACCCCGATCATCAACCCGCCACAATCGGCGATCCTGGGCGTGCACGCGACCAAAGACCGCGCCGTGGTGGAAAACGGTGAAATCGTCATCCGTCCAATGAACTACCTGGCGATGTCGTATGACCACCGTATCATCGACGGCCGCGAAGCAGTGCTGGGCCTGGTGGCAATGAAAGACGCGCTGGAAGATCCATCGCGCCTGCTGCTGGACCTGTAATCCTGCGTCCCGGGGCAATCCACATGCCCCGTTGACCGTAGGGCGGGTTTTACAAACCCGCCATGCACCTCGGCAGCGCATCGGCGGGTTTGTAAAACCCGCCCTACAGGATCGCGCCTGCCCAATCGGATATCGATAGGAACAAAACAATGAGCAACAAACAATTTGACGTCGTCGTGATCGGCGCCGGTCCTGGCGGTTACATCGCCGCCATCCGCGCAGCGCAACTGGGTTTCCAGGTGGCCTGTATCGATGAGTGGAGCAACGACAAGGGCGGTCCCGCACCAGGCGGCACCTGCACCAACGTTGGCTGCATCCCATCGAAAGCGCTGCTGCAATCGTCCGAGCACTACGAGCACGCCGGCCATGCGTTCAAGGAACACGGCATTGATGTCGCCGGCCTGTCGCTGAACCTGGGCCAGATGGTCAAGCGCAAGGACAACGTCGTCAAGCAAAACAACGACGGCATCCTGTACCTGTTCAAGAAAAACAAGGTGACCTTCTTCCACGGCCGCGGCGCGTTCGCCGGCGCCGCCGGTGCCGAAGGCTATCCAATTGCCATCACCGGCAAGACCGAAGAAACCATCACCGCCAAGCAAGTCATCGTGGCGACCGGTTCCAACGCCCGCTCCCTGCCAGGCGCGGACTTTGACGAAAAACTGATCCTGTCGAACACCGGCGCGCTGGCGATTGATGCAGTACCAGCCAATCTGGGCGTGATCGGCGCCGGCGTGATCGGCCTGGAAATGGGTTCCGTATGGCGTCGTCTGGGCTCGAAAGTGACCGTGCTGGAAGGCCTGCCGACCTTCCTGGGCGCCGTCGATGAGCAAATCGCCAAGGAAGCGCACAAGCTGTTCACCAAGCAGGGCCTGGCGATTTCGCTGGGCTGCAAGATCAACAGCGTGACCCGTGGCGACAACAACGTCACCGTGGAATACGCTGATGCGAAAGGCGAAGCCGTGACCGCCGTGTTCGACAAGCTGATCGTCTCGATCGGCCGCACCCCGAACACCAACGGCCTGGGCGCCGACCAGGTCGGTCTGGCGCTGGACGAACGCGGCTTCATCGCCGTGGACGGCGACTGCAAGACCAACCTGCCGAACGTATGGGCGGTGGGTGACGTGGTGCGCGGCCCGATGCTGGCGCACAAAGCCGAAGAAGAGGGCGTTGCCGTGGCCGAGCGTATCGCCGGTCAGCATGGTCACACCAACTTCGACACGATTCCTTGGGTGATCTACACCTCGCCGGAAATCGCCTGGGTCGGCAAGACCGAGCAGCAACTGAAAGCTGAAGGCATCGCGTACAAGGCCGGCACCTTCCCGTTCCTGGCCAACGGCCGCGCACGCGCGCTGGGCGACACCTCGGGCATGGTGAAATTCCTGGCCCACGCGGTCACCGACGAAATCCTGGGCGTGCATATCATCGGCCCAATGGCGTCGGAACTGATTTCCGAAGCCGTGGTGGCGATGGAGTTCAAGGCATCGGCGGAAGACATCGCCCGCATCTGCCACGCCCACCCGTCGCTGTCGGAAGCGACCAAGGAAGCCGCACTGGCAATCGACAAGCGCACGCTGAATTTCTAAGCTGAGCTGAGGTAAGGGGACAGCCCGGGGAAACCCCAAGGGGCCCCCAGGCCGGACGCGGGATGCGGCAGCAACCCGGTCCGGCTTTTTTTCTGCCCGTACGAAGGCAAAAGTTCATGAACGTCCAAGAGTTCTACCAACAAGCGCTGACCCAGCGCGATTTCAAGGCCGATGCCGCGCAACAGCGCGCCGTCGACCGGTTGCAAGCCTGCTATGACGAGTGGGCGGCCTATAAGGCGCTGCGCTCCAACAGTTTTAAACGCTTCATCAACCGTCCGACGCCGCCGAAAGGCGTGTACATGTGGGGCGGCGTGGGCCGGGGCAAATCGTTCCTGATGGATAGTTTTTATTCCGTGGTGCCGCTGGTGCGCAAGACGCGCCTGCATTTCCACGAATTCATGCGCGACGTCCACCGCCAGCTCGATGAATTGCGCGGCGTGGCCGATCCGCTGGAGGAAGTGGCGCGCCGCATCGCGAAAAAATACCGCCTGATCTGCTTCGACGAATTCCACATCTCCGACGTGGCCGACGCGATGATCATGTACAACCTGCTGTCGGCGCTGTTTAACAACGGCGTGTCATTCATCATGACCTCGAACTACGAGCCGTCGACGCTGTATCCGGATGGCTTGCACCGCGACCGCATCCTGCCGACCATCGCACTGCTGAAGGATAAGCTCGACGTGCTCAACGTCGATGCCGGGGTGGATTACCGGGGCCGGGCGCTGGAACAGGTCGATTCGTATTACGCGCCGCTCAACGCCAGCACTGACGAGGCGCTGCGCCAGGCCTATGCCCGCATTGCCGAGACCGCCGATGAAAACCCGGTGGTGTCGATTGAAAACCGCGAGATCCGCGCGCTGCGCCGCGCCGGCTCGATCATCTGGTTCGATTTTTCGACCTTGTGCGGTGGCCCGCGCTCGCAAAACGATTACCTGGAAATTGCCAGCCGCTTCCATACCGTTATACTGTCCGGGATACCGATGATGTCCGCCGCCATGTCGTCCGAGGCGCGCCGCTTCACCTGGCTGATTGACGTGTTTTATGACCAGAAGGTCAAATTGCTGATGTCGGCCGAAGTGGCGCCGGAAGAGCTGTACACGAACGGCACGCTGGCGAACGAATTTCATCGGACCGTGTCGCGCATTGTGGAGATGCAATCGCGCGATTATATGGACAAGGAGCAGCGCAAGGCAGCCGATGCGCTGTCCTGACAGGGCCCGCAATAGGATAACGATGTCGATGTATTCCCCCCGCATGGCGATGGCTGTGCTTGTTTCCATGGCCTGCGCCGCCTCGGCGCAGGATATCGGCCGTCCGCTGCAGCACGTGCCGGACGTGCCGCTGACCCATTCGGTCGAGCAGGCCGAGGCCAAGTTGGCCGAAGTGGCCGCCGCGCGCGCCAAAGTCAACCAGGCCTATGCCGTGGACGAACAGGTCTGCAACGACAAGTTCTTTGTCAATAACTGTCTCGATGACGCCAAGGAAAAGCGCCGCCTGGCGCTGTCGGGCTTGCGTGCGGTCGAAGTCGAGGCCAACCGCTACAAGCGCCAGGCCGCTGTCGACAAGCGCGATGCCGAACTGGCGGACCGCCTGAAAAAAGACGCGGAGGAAGAGGCGCGCCGCATCGCCGCGCCGCCCAAGCCGCATGTTGAACGTGCCGCCGCGGCGCCGGCCGCCAAGCCGGGCCTGTCGGCCGAACAGCGCCAGGCCGAACATGACGCCAAAGAGCGCCGCCGGTTGGTGCAGGAGGCGGCGGACGCGCCCAAGCGGGCGGAAAAGGTGGCGGCCTTTGAAAAGAAACAGGCCGAGTCGGAACAGCGCCGCGCCCGCATTGCCGAGCGCATGGCGGAGCAGGAGGAAAAAGCCCGCAAGCGGGCCGAAGCCGCCGCCGCCAAAGCCGAAGCGAGCGCCGCCGCTGCCGCCAAGAGCGCCGCCAAGGATGGCAAGGACAGTAAGGACAGTAAGTAATTACACGGCTTTGCCCATCCGCTGCACCGTGTACGACGGCGCTTCGGTGGGCGGCGTCACCAGCTTGACGATGGCCATGGTGCAATTGTCGCCTTTGCCCTTGGCCCGTTCGATGGCTTTATTGATCAGCTTTTCGGCGGCCTGGCGCGGCGTCGCGCGGTTGATCACCATACCCAGTTCGGCATCGGTGAAGTATTGCCACAGGCCGTCCGAGGCCAGCAGAAACGCATCGCCGGCCTTCAGGTCCGGCTGATCGCCGACCGTGACGAACGGCGGTTTTTGCCGGTTGCCCAGCGCATTCATCAGCATGCGTGTGCTGCGGTGCTTTTTGGCCGCCTCCAGCGGCAGCTTGTCGTGCTCGACCAGGTGCTGCACGTAGTCCTGGTCATTGCTGCGCCCGATGCACTGTTCGCCGCAAAAGCGGTACAGCCGCGAATCGCCGACGTGGGCCCATACCGCCTGGCCCTGCGGCGCCAGCATCAGCACCAGCATGGTTGCCTGCGGTTCACCGGCGCCGGCGGGGTGCATGGCGATCACGTCGTGCGCTTCCTGTGCCACGGTGCGCAGCAAGTCGTGCAGGCGCGGCAGGTTGGCTTTCTCGCCGGCGCGGTATTCATCGAGTAGCTGTTTGCTAGTATGTAACACTTGCTCGGCCGCCGCCGCGCTGCCCAGGCCGTCCGCCAGCACCGCCATCACATAGCCGGGCGCACGCGCCGCGGTATACAGCGCGGCGCGGTCGGTCTGCTGGGAGCGGCCGCCGATGTGCTGGGCGGTGCCGGCTTCGATTTTATAAGCGCTCATGGGAGATGCTGGCTTGATAGATACTGGCCTGAGTCGGTGCACTGAGTTAAACTATGCACCGGTAAACAGTTCCGTTGCAAGCGTGCAGTTATTTCTGCAGTTATTTCTGTAGCGAAACTGTTGGCAAAATTCACAACATCCCCGGAAACCAATGACTGATGTAGAAGAAATCAAACGCCGCATCGTCGAACTCGATGTGGAACACCGCGACCTGGACGCCGTCATCGAAATGCTGACCCGGGACGGCCACGCCGACCAGCTGCAATTGCGCCGCCTGAAGAAACGCAAATTGCAACTGAAAGACTATATCACCCTGCTGAAAATGCAGCTCGTTCCCGACGTGCCTGCCTGAAACTCTTGCAGCGTTCCCCGCTTTCTTCCTGACGCATTTTGACCAACCCTCATTCAACGCCCGCCGTCCCGCAAGCCGACGGCGGCGACCTGCTTCCCCCGCCGGGTGCCCATGACGCCGAGATCGAACGGTTGTTCGGCCCGGGTGGCCCACTGAGCCCGGCGGTTGGCGGTTTTCGTCCACGCCAGTCGCAAACGGAAATGGCCAAGGCCGTGGCCGATGCCATCGCCACCCAGACCACCTTGCTGGCGGAAGCGGGGACCGGTACCGGCAAGACCTTTGCCTACCTGGTGCCGGCCTTGCTGTGGGGCGGCAAGACCATCGTCTCGACCGGCACCAAGAACTTGCAGGACCAACTGTTCCTGAGGGACATTCCGACGGTGCGGGCCGCGTTGCAGGCGCCGGTCTCGGTGGCGCTGCTGAAAGGGCGCGCCAATTACCTGTGTCATTACCACCTTGAGCGTACCCAGCAAAACGGCCGCATGACGTCGCGCGAAGATGTCGGCTACCTGCGCGAGATTTCCCGCTTCCTGAAAATGACCAATTCCGGCGACAAGGCGGAACTGACGCAGGTGCCGGAAAACGCCATGATCTGGAACCTGGTCACGTCCACGCGGGAAAACTGCATGGGCGCGGAATGCCAGTATTACCAGGATTGCTTCGTCATGAAGGCGCGCAAGGAAGCGCAGCAAGCCGATGTGGTGGTGGTCAACCACCACCTGTTCTTTGCCGATGTGGCGCTGAAAGACACGGGGGTGGCGGAATTGCTGCCGTCGGCCAACACCATCATCTTCGACGAAGCGCACCAGTTGCCCGATACCGCCACGCTGTTCTTTGGCGACACGGTGTCCACCTCGCACGTGCTGGAACTGTGCCGCGACGTGCTGGCCGAGGGCCTGGCCCATGCGCGCGACGGCGCCGACTGGGCCAAGACCGTGGTGCCGGTGGAAAAGGCCGCGCGCGACTTGCGGCTGACATTCCCGCAAGACATCGTGCGGCTGTCGCTGCCGCAAATTGCCCCGTCCAGTGATTTCTTCCCCGCGCTCGACAAGCTCAAGGAAGAACTGGGCAATATGAACGATGTGCTGGAAACCACCGCGGAGCGGGCCGAAACGCTGGAGCAGTGCCGGGTGCGCGGCTTTGAGTTGGCCGAGCGGCTGGCGGCCTGGAAGTTTGACCCGAAAGCCAAGGTCAAGGCGGGCGAGGAAGCCGTGTTCTGGGTGGAGGCGTACACCAGTTCGCTGCAATTGCACAAGACGCCGCTGTCGATCGCGCCGATCTTCAACGGCCAGCGCGAAGGTGTTCCGCGCAGCTGGATTTTCACGTCGGCGACGCTGGCCGTGAAAAACAATTTCGACCACTTCGCCGAGCAAATGGGCCTGGCCGGGGAGCCGTCGCGCACCTGGCCCAGCCCCTTCAATTACGAGCAGCAGGGCTTGCTATATGTGCCGACCGGCTTGCCGGACCCGAATTCGATCGGCTATACCGACGCGGTGCTGGACATGGCGCTGCCAGTGATCGAAGCGGCCGGCGGCCGCACCTTCCTGCTGTGCACCACCTTGCGCGCGGTGAAGCGGGCGGCGGAGCGGCTGCGCGACGAGTTTGAGCGGCGCGGCCTGCCGTTCCCCCTGTTCGTGCAAGGCGACAAGGGCCGCACCGAATTGCTGGACCAGTTCCGCAAGGCGGGTAACGGCGTGCTGATCGGCAGCCAGAGTTTCTGGGAAGGGGTCGATGTGCGCGGCGAAGCGCTGTCGCTGGTCATCATCGACAAGCTGCCATTTGCGCCGCCCGACGATCCGGTGCTGGCGGCTCGCATCGAAGTGATGGAAAAGAAGGGGCTGAACGGCTTTATGCACCATACTTTGCCGGAAGCCATTATCAACCTGAAACAGGGTGCGGGCCGCTTGATCCGCGACGAGGGCGACCGTGGCGTGCTGATGCTGTGCGACCCCCGTGTGATCTCGAAGCCGTATGGCCGCCGCATCTGGCAAAGCTTGCCATCGTTCAAGCGCACGCGCGAACGCGAGGCGGCGATCGCGTTCTTTACCGATCCCGGCGTGCCGGGCGAGCCGGCGACGCCGGAAGATCCGGCCGGGTAAGAGGCGCCCGGCACGGACGGCGGGATTATGCCGCGCTCGTGCTGTGAGCGTGCCGGAGGTTACTGCTGCGGCAAAATCACGACTTTCCCCGTGACCTGGCGGGCGGCCATGGCGTTCAAGGCTTGCGGCGTGTCGGCCAGCGCGTAGCGGGCCGAGATGTGCGGGCGGATTTTGCCTTGTTGCATCCACTCCAATAATTGCATCATGCCCGCCAGGTTGGCTTTCGGTTCGCGCTTGGCGAATTCGCCCCAGAACACGCCGACCAGCGACGCGCCTTTCAGTAAGGCCAGATTCAGCGGCAGTTTCGGGATCTCACCATTGGCAAAGCCCACCACCAGGTAGCGCCCGCGCCAGGCAATCGACCGGAACGCCGCCTCGGCGAAATCGCCGCCGACCGGGTCGTACACCACGTCCGGGCCTTTGCCGCCGGTGGCGGCCTTGACGGCTTCGCGCAAATCGTCGCGGCTGTAGTTGATCAGGACATCGGCACCGTGTTCTTTGCAGACGGCGAGTTTTTCATCGGACGAGGCCGCCGCGATGACGCGCGCGCCCAGCGCCTTGCCGATTTCCACCGCCGCCAGTCCGACGCCGCCCGCCGCGCCCAGCACCAGCATGGTTTCCCCGGCCTTCAGGGCGGCGCGGTCCACCACCGCGTGGTGCGAGGTGCCGTAGGTCAGCGTGATGGACGCCGCCGTCGCGAAGTCCATGCCCGGCGGCATCGGCATCAGGGCCTGTGCCGGCGCCGATAATTGCTGGGCGAAGCCGCCATGGGCGGAAAACGCAATCACCTGGTCGCCCGGCTTGAAGGCACTGACGCCGTCGCCAACCGCGCGCACGATGCCCGCCACTTCATTGCCGGGCGTGAAGGGCAGGTCCGGCTTGTACTGGTATTTGCCCTGGATGATCAGCACGTCCGGGAAGTTCACGCCGGCCGCCTGCACATCCAGCACCACATGGCCCGATGCGGGTTGCAGGTCCGGCAGTTCTTCGACCGTGAGGGTGTCGGGCAAGCCCCACGCGTTGCATACGATGGCTTTCATAGGTCTTCGTTATCTCCATGGTTTTAAAATAGTACGGCCGTTCCATTTTGCGCGTATCGCGCGCCGTTGTCCATGGTTTGCGTTACCGCAAACGCGGGGGCAGGCTGCCGCATACAGTGTAAACATGAGCTGGCGGGGCAGTGCAGCCAGCGCGGTGGAGGTTGCCATGGGCATCCGTTACGGTGGTTTCTTCAGTTATGCGCATGGGCAGCACGCCTATATGAGCAAGTTCAAAAATGACCTTGCCGATGCGCTCAAATGTTATCTCGAACCGCACTTCGACACGGAACGCGAACTGTTCATCGACACCGAACAGTTGGGCGGCGGCGATGACCTGGATCGCCGCATTGCCACCGCGTTGTGCGAAAGCGTGTGCATGATCATGATCTATACGCCGAAATACGAGGCGCATCCATATACCCGGCGTGAATTCGCCGCCATGCAGCTGATCGAGTCGGAGCGGCGCGCCTGGTATCCGCTGCCAAGCCACCTGATCATCCCCGTCATCATGACGCGCCATCCGTTCAGCCTGCCGCCGCAAATCACGGAACCGGGCATGTACGTGGACTTTTCCCGCTACACGCTGGCGACGGGCGATTTGAAGACCAATCCGGACTACCTGCCCGACATTGAAAAAATCGTCGAGCGGATCGCCGCCCATTACCACTACCTGAAGCGCTGCATTCCTCCGGAGCACGATTGCAGCCGTTTCCTGTTGCCGCCGATTCCCGACCCATGGCGTGTCTCGCCGCCACCGCATTTCCCGCGCTGAAAAGGAGCCATCATGGAGCATCCATTGCTGTCCGCCGCCGAAGTCGGCGCCGTCACGACCTTTTATGCGTACCGCGGCGGCGCTGGCTGCAGCATGGCGCTGGCCCACATCGCCGTGCTGCTGGCCGATCGCGGGCCGGACGGCACGCCGGTGTTGATGCTGGACTGGGATTTGCCAGCACCGGGGCTGCACCATTATTTTCCGGCCGCCCATAACGCACCCGGCGTGGTCGAGCTGTTCATGGCGTGCCGCGACCAGTTGCTGCTGCATGGCCCCGCCGCGCAGGAGGGGGATGGCGATGGCGGCGAAGCGCTGGCGCAGACGGTCCTGGCCGCCGTCGACTGGCAGCGCTATGTGGTGCGTGTTGATCCACGCCGCCCGCTGTTCCTGATGCGGGCCGGCCGGCTCGATGATGGTTACGCGCAACGGCTGGCGGGCCTGGACTGGGAGGCGCTGTTCCATGCCTGTCCCGCGTTGTTCCGCTGTTTTGGCGCCATGCTGGCGCGCCATTTCCGCCACGTGTTGGTCGATGCGCCGCACGGCCGCAGCGACGGCGCCGGCATTTGCACCGCGCTGCTGCCGCAGCGGCTGGTGCTGCTGTTCGACGCCAACCGGCCGGGCCTGGACGGTCTGGCCTCGCTGGTGCAGCGGGTCGCGACCTATCGCCTCAGCCATGACGCCGAACCGCGCGCGCTGATGATGTATCCGGCGCCGGCGCGCATGGCGGCCGACGACAGCGCGCAGCGCGCCCGGCTGCGCCACGGCGATCCCGCCGCCGGCCTGCCTGGCTACCAGCCGTTGTTTGAACGCGCGCTGGGTGCCGCCTATGGCGTGGCGGACCTGTCGCTGGACAGCTACTTCAATGAAGTGCTGTTGCCGCAGTCGCGCGAGCTGGCCGGCGCCGAAGCGCTTGGGCCGGAGCGGGGGTGTCATGGCGCGGGCGACCGCTGCGCGCCGGCACGGGCCTATGAAGCGCTGCTGGCGTGGCTCGAACCCGGTCATCCGCCGTGGTGCGCGCAGCGCGAGCTGGCGCTGCTGGCCGACGTGGCGCAGGCGCGCGCGGGGCGCGACGGCAGCGCCGCGCGCGAGATCGCGCTGGCGCATGCGCTGGCGTGTCTGGGCGACGCGTATTGTGACGGCGGCCGTGACGCCCACGCGCTGCTGGCGTACCGCGAAAGCAGCACGCTGTATGCGGCCGCCGCCGGCGACGCGCACCTCGATACGGCGGCGGCCCGGGCCCGGCTGGCGGCGTTGCTGCTGCGCCGCCAGCACTACGATGAAGCGCGTCTGCTGCTGCGCCAGGCAGGCGAGGCGCGCACGGCGGCGCTGGGGCCGCGGCATCCGGATGTGCTGGCCGTGGCCGCGATGCAGGCGCTGGCCCTGGCCGGGCAGGGCTATCTGACGGCCGCGCTGGCGCGGCAGCAGGAGGTGTTGGATGTGCAGTTGCGCACGCACGGCGCGGCGCACCCGGCCACACTGGAGACGCTGGCGCAGCGCGCCGCGCTGCTGTCCCGCGCCGGGGACCTGGAGCAGGCGCGCCAGTTGCTGGAACAGGTGCTGGCGGCGCGCACCCGGCTATCCGGCGCGCAGCATCCCGCCACGCTGCGCGTCGCCAGCCTGCTGAGCCACACCGCGGCGCAGGCGTATGCCTGCACCGATGTGGCGCCGCCGCCGCCGCTCCCGCCGCCGCCCGATGCGCTGCGCCAGCCCGACAATGTCTATGCGCTGCGCGAGTCCAGGTCGATGCATGGTGAAACGGAAAATGGCGCCGGTCGCGCGTAATTGTTGTAATGACATGTCGGAAATTTATCTGTTGCAACGGCTGCCACCATGCGCTTCGCGGGCGTTGCTTCAGGTAAAATTCCCCACATGCGTATCCTTATTAGTAACGACGATGGCTATCTGGCACCAGGCATCACCGCCCTGGCCAATGCGCTGGCTCCCATCGCAGACATCACCGTGGTGGCGCCGGACAACAACCGTTCCGGCGCATCCAATTCCCTGACCTTGGACCGTCCGCTGTCCGTGCAGCGGGCCGCCAATGGTTTTTATTTTGTCAACGGCACGCCGACCGATTGCGTGCACGTGGCACTGACCGCGCTGATGCCCGACAAGCCGGACCTGGTGGTGTCCGGCATCAATAACGGCCCCAATATGGGGGACGACACGCTGTACTCGGGCACCGTGGCCGCCGCCACCGAAGGCTACCTGTTCGGCATTCCCGCGATCGCTTTTTCGCAGGGCGAATATGGCTGGCTGCACGTCGATGACGCGGCCCGCGTGGCGCGCGACATCATCGAGCGCCATCTCGATGCGCTGGCCAAGCCGTTCCTGCTGAACGTGAATATCCCGAACCGCGCCTATGCCGACATGGGGCCGCTGGCCGCCACCCGTCTTGGCAAGCGCCACCAGTCGGAACCCGTGATCCGCGCGCACGACCCCCGTGGCCGTGAAATTTACTGGATCGGCCCGCCCGGTGCCTGCAAGGACGCGGGGGAGGGGACCGACTTCCATGCGGTGTCGCATGGGCTGGTGTCGCTGACGCCGCTGCAAATCGACCTGACCCACCGCACTCAGCTCGCCGCCCTGGCCAACGCCTTGTTATGACCGACAAACCCCGTTCCTTCCCTTTGCCGTTGTCGTCCGTGGTGGACCAGAAGCCGTCGTACGGTGCGGTGCGGGGGCCGGTGGCGACGCCGCAAACGGCCACGCAAAACGCCACCCAAAATGCGCGCAGCGCCCAGCCCTATGTGGGGCGCCCAACGCCGGCGGCGCCGGCGCCGCTGCGCGGCGCGCAGGCAGAACGGGAATTGCTCGCGGCGGTCGCCGCGCCGCGCCAGAACCCGTTGGTGTCGGACGCGGTGCGGCGCGCCATGGTGGCGCGGGTGGCGAAGCAGGGGGTCAAGGATGGCGTGGTGCTGGCGGCGCTGGAACGGGTGCCACGCCACCATTTCATCGATGAGGCGCTGGCGGCGCAGGCGTATATTGATGCGTCGCTGCCGATCGGTCACCACCAGACCATGTCCCAGCCGTACATCGTGGCGCGCATGATCGAGGTGATGCGCAATGGCGGCCAGTTGAAGCGGGTGCTGGAAATCGGCACTGGCTGTGGCTACCAGGCGGCGGTGCTGGCCTGCGTGGCGCAGGACGTGTATTCGATCGAGCGCATCAAGCCGCTGCATGAGCTGGCCAAGACCAACCTGCGCCCAATGCGGGTGCCGAATCTGCGATTGCACTACGGAGATGGTATGCTTGGGTTGCCGCAGGCGGCGCCCTTTGATGGCATCATCCTGGCCGCGGCGGGAATGGACGTGCCGCAGGCCTTGCTCGAGCAGCTGGCCATCGGCGGCCGGCTGGTGGCGCCCGTCGGCGACCGTTCCCAGCATTTGCACCTGGTTACCCGCGTAGCCAAGGCCGAGTGGTCCAGTGTCGCGCTGGAAGATTGCCACTTCGTGCCATTGCGTTCCGGTATCGCCTGAACCGGCTCCCGGGCTGAAATAATTTAGAATGAATATGAACAAGAGTTCCCTGTTATTGCTGAGTATTATGCTGGGCGCGCTCAGCGCCTGTACCACCGCGCCGCAACAGGCGCCGGTGGTGGACCGCCATTTGACGCCCACCTCGCCGCAGCCGATGGTCAAACCACCGGCGCCCAGTGAAGACGCCAGCAAGGCCCGCGACGAGCGCGGGTTGTACACGGTGAAAAAAGGCGACACGCTGATCAAGATCGCGCTCGAGCACGGCCAGAGTTATACCGACATCGCGGCCTGGAACAGCCTGGCCAATCCGAACGACATCAAGGTTGATCAGGTGCTGCGCGTGCTGCCGCCGGAAAATGGTGTTGTGATCGGCAAGGTCGAGCCACCCGGCGTGACCACGCCGGTGCCGGTGCCGGTGGTGCCGCGCAAGACGTCGCCGCGCGGCGACAAAAAGCCGTATACCGAAGGCGCGCTGGCCGACCTGCAAAAGCAGGACAGCGACAAGCCGGAGCGTCCTGACAGGGCGCCGGCGGTGGCGTCGGCGCCGTCGTCCACCGTCAACACATCCGCCGCATCGGCGGCGCCGGCCATGCAACTGAGCGCGGAAGACCGCGAACTGACGTGGATCTGGCCGTCCGATGGCCGGGTGGTGGCCACCTTCGATGAAGGCAAGAACAAGGGCATCGACATTGCCGGCAGGGCTGGGCAACATGTGATGGCCGCCGGCGCGGGAAAAGTCATGTATGCAGGCAGCGGCATCCGTGGTTATGGTAATCTCGTTATTGTGAAGCACAGTAATAGTCTGCTGTCAGCGTATGCCCACAACCGCGCCATCCTCGTCAAGGAAGGCGAGAGTGTCCGGAAGGGGCAACTGATTGCAGAAATGGGGGATTCCGATACCGATGCCGTCAAGCTGCACTTTGAAATCAGGCAGCAGGGCAAACCAGTGGATCCATCGAAGTTCTTGCCCAACCGCTAGCTACCGCCCATGACACATTCGCCGCACGACCGACTGGATGACGATTCGCTGCCGGAAGATTTTTCGGAAGAGCAGCTCGACGATGTCGCCATCGATGCGGGCGATGGTGCCGATGGCGTCGGTGGCGCGGCGGTGGCCGAAACCGGCGCGGTGCTGGCCAGTGTCGATGAACTCAAGAAGGTGCTGGCGGCCGAACTGTCGACCGACACCACCCAGCATTACCTGAACCAGATCGGTACCCGGCCGCTGCTGACGGCGCAGCAGGAAGTGCATTATGCGACCTTGGCCAAGCAGGGCGAGTTCAGCGCCCGGCAAACCATGATCGAGCATAACCTGCGCCTGGTGGTGTCGATTGCCAAGCACTACATCAACCGCGGTGTGGTGTTGCTCGACATGATCGAGGAAGGCAATATCGGCCTGATGCGCGCCATCGACAAGTTCGAGCCGGAGCGGGGCTTCCGCTTCTCGACCTACGCCACCTGGTGGATTCGCCAGAGCATTGAGCGCGCCATCATGAACCAGGCCCGCACCGTGCGCCTGCCGGTGCACATGGTGCGCGAACTGAACCAGATCCTGCGCGGCAAATATCACCTGGAAGCCCAGCACCACGACGGCAAGGATGCCACCGCCGAAGACATCGCGGCACTGGTGGGGCGCCCGGTGGACGAGGTGCAGGACATATTGGCCTTGTCCGAACACGCGACATCGCTCGATGCGCCGCTCGACAATGATCCCCAATCGTCGCTGATGGACATGCTGCCCGGCGATGCCGACGACAGTCCCGACGCGCGCGCCGAACACCATGAAATGACGGTGCTGGTGCGCGACTGGCTGACCAAACTGCCGGACAAGCAGCGCATCGTCATCATGCGCCGCTTCGGCCTCGACAACGACGATCCCGCCACCCTGGAAACCCTGGCCGAGGAAATGGGCGTGACGCGCGAGCGGGTGCGGCAAATCCAGCAGGAAGCCCTGGTCAAACTGAAGCGCGCGATGGCGGCGCGCGGCGTGGTGCGCGATTCCCTGTTGTAATTCGCCCTACAGTTCCTTCCCTCCGCATTGCCGTCCGGCCCATGTCAAATGGCGGGCCGCTTCTGCTATCATTACGCCCTTCCGCAAGCCGCCCAGCCGGCCCATCTCCCTTTGAAATATTGACCGCTATGCAAGACAAAACCATCGAAATCAAATCGCTCGATAAAGACGCCCGTGGCATCGGCCACCTGGAAAACGAAGACGGTTCACCGGGCAAGGTGGTGTTTGTCGAAGGTGCGCTGCCGGGTGAACGGGTCAGCTTTGAAACGTTCCGCAGGAAGAAAAACTGGGAAGCGGCGCGCATGACGGCGCTGCACAAGGAGTCCAGCATGCGCGTCAAGCCGAAGTGCGTGCACTTCGACTATTGCGGCGGCTGCTCAATGCAGCACCTGGAGCCGAGCGCGCAGGTGGCCATCAAGCAGCGCACGCTGGAGGATGACCTGTGGCACCTGTCGAAGGTCAAGGCCGGTAACATGATGCGCCCGCTGTATGGTCCGACCTGGGGCTACCGCTACCGCGCGCGCCTGTCGGTGCGCTATGTGGCCAAGAAGGGCACGGTGCTGGTGGGCTTCCATGAAAAGAAATCGGTATACGTGGCCGACATCCAAAGCTGCCAGATCCTGCCGCCGCATGTCTCGGACATGATGATGCCGCTGCGTGCGCTGATCGGCTCGCTGTCGATTTTCGACAAGGTGCCGCAACTCGAACTGGCCATCGGCGAAGAGACCACGGTGCTGGTGATGCGTAACATGGCGCCGCTGACGGCCGATGATGAAACCAAGCTGAAGGCGTTCGCCGACCAGTACCAGATTCAATGGTGGCTGCAGCCGAAAGGTCCGGACACGGTCTATCCGTTCTATCCGCTGGACAAGGAGCTGTATTACCTGTTGCCGGAATTCGGCGTGAAGATGCCGTTCAAGCCGACCGACTTCACGCAGGTCAACCACCATATCAACCGCGTGCTGGTGGCGAAAGCGCTGCGTCTGCTGGACGTGCAAAAAGACGACCGTGTGGCCGACCTGTTCTGCGGCCTGGGCAACTTCACCTTGCCGCTGGCGACGCAGGCGCGCGAAGTGGTGGGCATCGAAGGCTCGTCCACGCTGACCGAGCGCGCGCTGGCCAACGCGCAAGTCAACGGCGTGGCCGCCAAGACCACGTTCCAGACCCGCAACCTGTTCGAAGTCACGAAAGACGACTTGATCGCGCTGGGCAAGTTCGACCGCATGCTGATCGACCCGCCGCGCGATGGCGCGATGGCGTTGTCGCTGGCGCTGGCGGAACTGAAAAAGCATGCGCCGGCCTTCCTGCCCAAGCGCATCGTGTATGTGTCGTGCAGCCCGTCGACGCTGGCGCGCGACGCCGGTGTGCTGACCCACCTGTGCGGCTACACGCTGGACCAGGCCGGCGTGGTCAATATGTTCCCGCACACGTCGCATGTGGAATCGATGGCGGTGTTCAACCTCGACCCGGATGCGGCCATCCGCGAATTGCCGATGACGCGCGTGCAGGAAACCGTGGGCGAGTAAGGCCATCGGTTCGCCCTCCCCGTGACAGCGGGGAGGGCGAGCCTCCTGTCGTTAGTTGAAGCGGTAGTTCGCTTCGATTCGGTTGATGAGACTGTGCGCCGCATGGCTGGCGCTGGTCCACCATGTCCGCTCCACCATCATGCTTCCCAGCACAGCTATTGCGCGACTATCGGCGTCGTCACGATGCATAGCTTTCCGCCTTGCGCGCCATATTGATGACGGATTGCCGGTCGTCGGTGTCGCCATCGGCCTCGCGTACCCCGGGATAGATATGCTTCTGGATGCCGCCCGGCCCCAGGCGCAAGGCGGCGGCGCCGTCACGCCGCGGCCGCTGGCGACCATCCGCCGCATGATGTCGGTGGTCTCAATGGTTTTGTGCTTGCGCGGTGCCACGTTTGCCGGTAGCAGGAACAGCTGGAAGATATCCAGCCGTTCAAGCGGCACCGGATAGGTGATCAGGGTTTCCTGCATCAACTGCGCCGGCGCCACTTCTTCCTGGGCGGCCCAGGGATGGTTTTTGTGTACCACCAGCACCTGCTCATAGTCGAACACCGGCTCGAAGCGCAAGCGCGGTTTCAGCAGGGGGGCGGGTGTCACCAATAGGTCGATCTCGTAGCCGAACAGCGCGCCGATGCCGCC
>JAIENA010000330.1 GCA_019751755.1 Burkholderiaceae bacterium
CCGTTCATGACGACCAACAGACTGGCGCCCATGTCAGCGAACACGGCCATCCACAATGTCGCTTCGCCGCGCAGGGCCATAACCAGGAAGATGGCCTTGATCGCCAAGGCCAGAACGATGTTCTGCATCAGGATCGCGTGAGCCTTACCGCTCAGACGGATGAATTCCGGTATTTTCCGCAAGTCGTCGTCCATCAGTGCAACGTCCGCTGTCTCGAGCGCGGTGTCGGTGCCCATGGCGCCCATCGCGAAACCGATGTCGGCCTTGGCCAGCGCCGGGGCGTCGTTGACGCCGTCTCCCACCATACCGACGTGGCCGAACGTGGTCACCAAATCGGCCACGGCACCCAATTTGTCTTCCGGAAGCAATCCGCCGCGAGCGTCGGTGATGCCCACCTGGAGGCCAATCGCGCGTGCCGTGTGGGCGTTGTCTCCGCTCAACATGACGACTTCGACGCCCAGCGCCGCGAGATCTGCGATGGCTTGCGCGGTTGTCGGCCTGACTATATCGGCCACCGCCAGCAACAGCAGCGGTGCGCTCCCGTCGACCAGCAACACCACGCTTTTACCATCACGTTCCAGCGGTTCGACCAGCGCCTCGATCGCTTGGTCGGAGCAGCCGAGCTCCTTGATGAGACGCAAGCTACCCAGATGCAGCTCGCGGCCATCGACGACACCGCGCACCCCAAGGCCGTCAAGTGCGCGGAAGGCGCCCACTTCGGCAAGTGCCTCGCCTGGCATCTGCGATTCCCAGTAGGCGCTGATCGCCCCCGATACAGGGTGATCGGAACGCGCGGCCAGGCTGGCGGCATGAAGCAGCGTAGTGTGCAGTTCAGCGCCGGCGAATGGGACCGCGTCGGTGACCGCGGGCTTGCCCAACGTAACCGTACCGGTTTTGTCCAGCGCGATCGCACGCAGCAACCGGCCTTGCTCCAAGTAGACACCCCCCTTGATGAGAATGCCTCTCCGAGCGGCGGCAGCCAAGCCGCTCACCACCGTAACAGGCGTGGAGATGACCAGTGCACACGGACATGCGATCACCAGGAGCACCAGCGCTTTGTACAGCCACGGACCTGCGGCGGCTTGCGTCAGCAACGGCGGAAGCACCGCAACGAGCACGGCCAACAACACCACGGCGGGGATGTAATACCGCGCGAACTGGTCGACGAAGCGTTGCGTTGGCGCGCGTTCACCTTGCGCCTGCTGCACGCTATCGACAATCCGCGACAGGGTCGAGCCTTTTTGTGTGGCGGTGACACGGAACTCAATCTCGCCGCGCTCATTGATGGTGCCGGCATAGACGGCGTCACCCATCGCCTTAGCCACTGGCAGACTTTCACCAGTTATCGGTGCCTGATTGATCGTACTCTGTCCAGTTGTGACGATACCGTCCAGCGGCACCCGCGCACCTGGTGCAACACGGACGATAGTTCCAACCTGAACCTCACTTGCCGGCGTCTCGCGCCATCCGTCGGCGCCTGCATTCACCAGTGCCGTATCAGGCGACATCGCCATCAGCGCGCCAACGGCGTTGCGGGCGTGATCGAGGGACTTTGCCTCGATCAACTCCGCCACCGTGAAGAGAAATATCACCATCGCGGCCTCGGGCCATTGGCCGATCACCGCCGCACCAATCACCGCCAGCGACATCAGGAAGTTCATGTTGAGCGATAGGTGCCGCAACGCGATCCATCCCTTTTTCAGCGTGCCCAAGCCGCCGGAGAGGATAGCGATAACGGCGAGCGCCACCACCGCCCATGATTGCTCATGGCCGGTATACCACGCAAGCATCTCGGCCCCAACAGCAGCAGCTCCCGAGACGCAGAGCATTGCCCATGCGCGGCCGGATATTCCCGCGTCCTGCGCCAACTCGGAGACCTGCCCGGGCGCGGCGGAGCTCGACGTGTCGGCTTTGACCACAGCTTCCATGCCCAGCGACGTAAGCGCTTCGGCGATCGGTGCCACAGCTGGGAGACGATGGCGTACCGTTAGTTCGCGCAGCATCAAATTAAATTGCAGTCCCGTAACTCCAGGCATTTTCTCCAATCGGTCCCGGATCAGCCTTTCTTCGGTTGGGCAGTCCATATTCTGAATCAGGAACACAGCTTGCTCAGCCCCATCGACAACTGCGGGAGAGCCGACAGATGGCGTAGCGGTTGTACCGGAGCATCCGTTGTTATTGAAGCAATCCATAAGCCGGTCCTTGATTCGTATTATCATTCGCATTAAACACCCTATAGTCACTATAGAGTCAAGCATTCAATTGAGTTCAGGAGCGGCTTATGCAGCAAACATTGAAGATAGGGCAACTTTCGAAGGCGACAGGCTGTCAGGTGGAGACCATCCGTTTCTATGAGCAGGAAGGGCTCTTGCCGGCGCCGGCGCGTAACGCAGGGAACTACCGGCTATATGAAACGGCCCACGTCGAGCGGCTGCAGTTTATCCGCCATTGTCGATCTCTGGATATGCCGCTCAACGATGTGAGGCTGTTGCCGAATCTGCGTGATGCCCCGGGCGAAAGCTGCCAGGAAGTCAATCAGTTGCTTGATCAGCGCATTGTGCAAGTGGCGCATCGCATTGCTGAACTCAATGCTTTGCAAGGCCAATTGAGCGTACTACGAGGCCGTTGCCGCACCGGTAGTGCAGCGCGCGACTGCCGCATTTTGCAGGAGCTATCGACGGGAATGTGCCAAGCGGAAGGGTGTGTGGAATAGCCACTTCAAACCATGAATTGAAACGACACGGTGCGTTGCTGGCTTGCGATCATTGATGGTGACTACGGAGCGGGAAATCTCGACATCATACGGCAAGCTAATTTCTTGAAAATCAATTACTTACAGCAGAATTTGAGTTTTTTTACACGAATCCCGGCCGACCCTCATTTTATTGAGTGGAACCCCGATGTCACAAGAGAAATTGTTCTGTTTTATAGCTACACTAAAGAATTATATAACCTCCAACATATACTCGACACAATGTCCATTAGCCAATCGCCTATCCACGCAACCGTCGTGTTCGCACAGAACAAGCCCGGCGCCATCATCAGTATTCCGCCTTTAGACGCGCCAACGACGTTCGTCATGCGGCACGGCGGTTTCTTCACGGCCGAGGGGCGCGAACTCGTGATCTTGGACGTCCAGGCGCGCGCGCGCGTGCTCCAAGCCTTCCAGGACAACGACGAGAGCGTGTTCGTGGTCGAGACCGGGCCGCTGGGTTTCGTTGCAGACTATCCGATCGCGAAGGAAGGGCAGCCATGAGCGCGCAGCTGAGCCGGCTGGAGGCATTCCTCGCTGGCGCCGGCGAACTCGAAGTCATCGCACCTCCTGCAGCAGTTCGCCCGGATTACTTCGGCCGCTTTGCCAAGCTAATGGGTGCCACGGTGTTGGTCGCACAAGTCGCCACGGCCGCTGCAGCCGGCCCGACTCCGGAGCCAGCCGCAACTTCGGCTGTCACGGTGGCACCGGCCGCGCGTGATCGTGCAACCACCCAGAACTCGATCATCTCGGTCAAGCAAATCGCAGCGCGCTACCTTTCGGGCGGTCGTTCGCCCGTCAAGCCCGTAATCACGATGATGAACCCTGACGAAGAACTCGACGAAGGTCCGATGGCATGGGTACGACCTGGTGACATATGTGCCATCGAGGGCGTCCGCGCCGATTACAGTAAGACGGAAGTGGAACAACTGGCTGTATTGGCGGGGACGCCGGAGCACCGTGCGCAGGTGCTGGTGCACGAGAGCATGCACTGCCGCATCGGTCCCGCGCTACTGCGTTACCTGGCACGCGACCCTTCCGCTGCTGACTTCGCCACCACCTTCAACGAATCATCTGCGGACGCGATGGCTATCCTCATGACGGCGCGCAAGGACGGTGTGCCAGCTGCATTGAATGCGCTCGAACACTGGTATAAGGTCCGCGAGAATGAGGCGACGGCGCTGGGTTCGGATGGCCTGCACGACTCGCGTGAGACACTGAAGCGCATACATGAGCTGTTGACCACGGCACCAGAGAGGATCGACTCCGACGGCACAGCGTTCGCGCTCGCGATCACCGAAGGCCTGGCCGGCGCCGCCAAGACATTTTCCGCGGCACTCCCAAGCGAGCGCAAAGATTACATCACCAGCCCGGCATTTAAAGCCCAGATGGCTGGTATTCACCAGGCAGTGGAAGAAATGGCTCGCGGGTATCTGGAAGGTCCGTATGAACTGGGCGCGCCGGAGATCACTCTAAACGACCAGACCATGCCGCCTGGCGCATCGACTACGCCCCGCGTCTGGCAGTTGCTTACCATGACGATGGAAGCGCAACCGTTTTCGGCCGCCAGCCTGCGGCTACAGGCAGAGGCCATCACAGATTCGGCTATTGCTGGGTTTGGCGGCGCCTCTGCGCCGACATCGATGGCGTCTGTCGAACAGACGTCAGCGCCAGCGCGGTTCTCAGGTCCAGCCGCTGCGATCGGCAGCTTGAGGTCGCACCTGAGCGCAATCTATGTTGATCCGGTGCCGGCTGACGAGGGGCTACCCTTGGACCTCGACAGCCGCTCGACTGATGAGCCAGGCCGGCCGGCCATGTGACCGCCGTATGCTGTCACATGTTCAGGCCATGTTCCAGAAGAATCTCACCATTATGAAATGAATATGCATCCATCCTCTCACGAATTCCTCACCATCACGGTTGGCTCCCCATCGCCGTTCCCGGCTCTGCCAGCCGACCAGCTCACCGTTATGATGTCGCTGACTCAATCGAACCCGGTGGTGATCGTCAGCCTGCCCGAAGTCACGGACGAAGACATCGCCCGTATCAAGGCGCCGGCCCAAGGCGTTGCGTTGCGCCGGTCAGCAAAGATGCCGGCAGGCGCGCTGCTGCTGGTGCTGAAATCGAACGAGGAAGAGGTGTGGCCCATCTGTGTTCCATTCCTGGACGACGCGGCGCTGATGCGCTCTTGGGCGCTTACCCAGGCCGATAGCAACATTCTCTTACTCATCCTGGTAGATGCGGATACCCAGATCGTCCGCGCTCAACGCACGATAGGGCTGCCGCCAAGGCTTTTGGAAATGGTCCGCCAGGGGATGTTGCAGACAGCTGTGATTGATGAGCGCGCCGCAATCGAGGAGTTGGCTGGACTGAATGACCGCGACATCTGGGCGCAGTCGACATGCTGGCAGGACAAGGGCGACGAAGTCTTCACAATGGTCGCGGAGGCGCCTGTCTTTCCCTGAGCGGCAGTTAGATCACATCGAGGGTACCCCCCCTTCTTCTACTGCATGTGAATACGCATCGGCGATCAGTTAGCTGTCCAAGACCGGCCGGGCGCTCCTTGTGCTCGCCTATGAGCAACGGTTTCATAGCCACCATATTTAACAGAACGCAACAGAAATCAACCGCTTGAAAGTGGGTGAAGAGCGGGAGCTTTCGAACATCTAGCGGGCGCCCATGGTGGCGCGCCTCATCCTGGCTCATCCGGCGTTGGGGCGATGTTCTGGTGTGAGCTTGGCTGGGTGTCTGGCCAGCGAGCTTCCTGCAACCACGTACTGCGCGGGGGCGTACGATCCGGGCTTTCAACCTTGCCGCCAATGCAATGCTGATCCTATATCACGTCACGCCCTCAGCCAACATTCCCAGCATTCTCCAAAGTGGCCTTGTGCCCCAGCTGGGGCAGCGCAGCGCGATCGCAGGGGAAACCGTTCCAGCGGTCTTCTGCTTTGCGAGTCTAGATGAGGTGGAGACCGCCTTGATGAACTGGCTTGGCGACTACTTCGATGAAGATGAGCAGCTCTCGTTGCTCCAGGTGGATATCAGCCCTGATGCGCGCCTTGGCGAAGGCGCCGAATACGAAGTTGTCGTGCTCAGCTCGATCCCGGCTGTGGCAGTCGAAGTCTTGCTGCATGATGTGTGGAATGAAGCCGGTTTGACGGATGACGCGTTGATCATCTCGGCTAGGCCCTGAATCCTGCGACGTTGCCGAACGTTCGCCGGCGCCTACGATAGAGGGGACGGTGCATCGTCTTCGTCCGGTGGCTCAATCGGCCAGGCTGCGTGTTGGGCATGTCGCAGCAGCCTCCATGCAGGTCAATCCTTTCTTCCTTCGCAATCACGCTCGCTGAACGCGCTTCGCTATGCCTGGAGGTAGTCCTCGCGGCCATCGATTGCGCCATTGTGACCGGTGATTCCAGCAGAAAGCCGAATTCGATTGCGCTCGCTCGGAATGGGCGGACAAGGTACATGGATAACTGGCCACGGGCCATGAGAATAGCCACTTATCCCCAGTTAGTGATAATTGGTTAGTTTCCCCAGTGAAAAATTCACTATACTGCACGTTTATGCCTGCTTAGCGTGCGCTTAACTTATTACGATGAGACGCAATTCAGTCGGACAGGGAACGATTAACGTAATTCCTTACCGAGTATGCCCAGCCAAAACTTACCTTACCAAATCAAATGGTTCTGTAAGGGTCGGGCGAGATGTATTTACGCATTGCCAAATAGTCGGACAGGTCGCCCACGCCTTGTTGGGGAAAATGCCTGCGGCGCTGCGCGAACGGCTGTTCCCTGAAGGCTCGCACCTTGCAGCGGCATGCCATGACATCGGTAAGGTGAGTCCAACGTTTTACGAAAAAATTCGTCAAGCTTGTTCAGAATCCTCGTTAACTCCCCTTAATGATATCGATCCTGCGCTGGAGAATCAGTGGGGAGGGCACGCCGGCGTCAGTCAAGTCTCAGTGGAAAAAATGGGAGCGAGTGCGGAGGTCAGCGCTGTACTCGGTCAGCACCATGGCTTCAGCCCTGAGTTGGGTGGATACCAGGCGGGAGACGAAGTATTTGGTGGTGCGTCATGGCAAGCAGAGCGCGTGGCGTTGGTGGCTGCATTAAAGGAGGCTCTGCAGGGGGACTGGCCGCGCATTGACAACCCTGCACAGGCTCGTGTGCTGGCCGGGCTGACATCGGTATCAGACTGGGTCGGGTCCGGTCCACTGTTTGAAGACCCGCAACGCGACTGGAAGCCGTTGATTACTCAGGCGCTAGACGAGGCCGGTTTTGTTCTGCCGCAACTACGTAGCGGGCTGGAGTTTGAAGATATATTCGGTTTTAGCCCACGCCCCCTTCAGAGTACGCTCGTGAACAGTATATCGGGTCCGGGCGTGTATGTGCTGGAAGCACCGATGGGCCTGGGAAAGACTGAGGCAGCCTTGTTTGCCGCTTATCGTCTAATGGATGCTGGGCATGCGAGTGGCATTTATTTTGCGTTGCCAACCCAGCTCACGTCCAACAAGATTCATGATCGCTTCGGCGCGTTTCTCGCTCAAATACTGAATGCAGAATGCCGACACCGCCAAGCCTTGCTACTACACGGCCAGGCTTGGCTGCTGCAAGCAGAGATGGGCGAGGAAGGACGACCCGGTGGAGCCTGGTTTCACCACGCCAAGCGCGGTCTGCTGGCGCCGTTTGCCGTCGGCACCATAGACCAAGCATTGATGGCGGTGATGAATGTCAAGCACGGCTTTGTACGCGCATTTGGATTGGCGGGCAAGGTAGTGATACTCGATGAGGTCCATAGCTACGATGCATATACTGGCACCATACTGGACGAATTGGTGAACTTTCTGCGGCAGTTGGACTGCACTGTCATCATCCTCAGTGCAACACTCTGCCGCGCTCGCCGTGAAGCGCTACTGCAGGGCGACAGCCCAGGCTTGACCTATCCACAACTCGCAGTCCAGCCTGCGGGCGTCAAGCTGACCGAATACCCCATTTCCCCGCCGCCTGCCAGTAATATCGCCCTGCGGTGGCCGCAGCAAGATAACGATGCCATGCAGGAGGCATTATGCCGCGCTGCGCAAGGCCAGCAGGTGCTGTGGGTGGAAAACTCTGTCGCTGAGGCGCAGGACCGCTACCTTACCCTGGCAGCCTTTTCCTCCGATACAGGTATTGCCTGCGGCTTGCTGCATTCGCGGTTCACTGTGGCACACAGGCAAGCCAACGAAGACCGCTGGGTCGGCCTGTATGGCAAGACAGGCTGGCCGGAGCGTGGGCAGCAAGGTCGTATTTTGGTGGGCACCCAAGTCTTAGAGCAGTCGCTGGATATCGATGCAGATTTTCTGGTGAGTCGCTTTGCCCCGAGCGACATGCTACTGCAGCGCTTAGGCCGCTTGTGGCGACACGAAGGCACTCCGCGTCCGGAACATGCCCGAGCCGAGGCCTGGCTCCTTGCGCCGGAACTGGAGCTGGCCATTGACCAGCCTGTCACAGCATTCGGTGACAGTGCTGCTATCTACAGTCCCTATGTGCTTTGCCGCAGCTTGCAGGTTTGGCAAGGCTTGACAGGCATTTGCCTGCCTGGCTCGATCCGTAGCCTGATTGAAGACACCTATGTGTCGCGCGACGAAAGTGGCGCAATGGGCGTCTGGTTATACGAGCTGGAGCACGGTAGCCAACGTGGCCAGTACAAACGTCCCGGCAGAAAAGACCTGCAGCGCCTGGCATCCGGCACACTGTCCCGTGTGGGTACGACCCGGCCGGAAAGCCAGGCGCAAACCCGTTACTGCGAACAGGATACGTTGGATACCCTGTTGCTACGTAGTTTGGAGCACCGGCCGGACCAACAAAATTCCGTACTGACTCTGCTCGACGGCAATCGCGTGATCTTGCCGTCAAAGCGCCACCAGCTTGACCCTGCTGGATGGCGGCAATTGAGCATTTGCCTGATGCGGCAGATTGTCAGCCTGCGGCCGCCCCAGGCGCCACCCGCTAGCGACAGAGGCTCGCTGGAACGGTTGGGACTGCATCACGTTTTTCATTTAGGTAATCCGCAGTATGAAGACGCTCTTCTTCGCGTCGCGTTAGTGGACGATTGCGACACGCTGCGCAATTTGGATGGGACGGCGATTACGGGTCGCAAGACTTTGCATTACCGAGATGATACGGGGTATCAGGTGATTAAATTTAAGGACTGAAGCAATGAAAAACCGTTTCAACCTGATCGAGGAGCCCTGGATACCGGTGGCCGACGTTGGCCGTGTCAGTCTGGCGCAACTTTTCGCGAATCCGGACTATCGCGCCTTGGGTGGTTCGCCTGTGCAAAAAATCGCCATTCTCAAGCTGCTACTGGCCATAACCCAAGCTGCAGCCACGCCAGAAGACGACGCGGCCTGGCAAGCCATGGGCAGCAACCGTCTGGCCGACCGATGCTTGAGCTATTTACGTCACTGGAACGACAGTTTTTACCTGTTTGGGGCGCAGCCATTTCTACAAATTCCGGCCATTGCTGCTGCCGAATGCAAGAGCTATGGCACCGTGCTACCGGAAGTCTCAACCGGCAACACGACAGTGTTGACGCACACCCAGCAAGAAAGCCCTTTGGATGATGCCGACAAGGCATTGCTGTTGGTCACACAAATGGGGTTTGCGTTGGGCGGAAAGAAAACCGACAACAGCGTGGTACTCACTCCGGGTTATCCGGGCAAGAGCAATGAGAGGGGCAAGCCGGCCAGCGGCAAGTCCGGTCCATCGCTTGGCTTCATGGGCTTACTTCACAATATTGTGCTCGGGGAAAACCTGCTCGCGACGTTGAATCTGAATCTTCTTACTCGTCAGGATATCGCCGACAGTGGTCTGTATCCGGGTGGTTTGGGGCAGGCGCCGTGGGAAGTTATGCCGCAGGGCGAAGACTGCAATGCCGCGCGCTTGCACAAAACCACGCTCATGGGGCGGCTGGTGCCACTGTCGCGGTTCTGTCTGCTTACTGATTACGGCCTGCACTACAGCGAAGGCATTGCCCATCCGGATTACAAAGCGGGGGGTGTCGATCCCACTGTGGCCATCAATCGTAGCGGTAAGGAGCCGAAGGTGCTGTGGGTAAACCCTTCACGTCGCCCTTGGCGCGAACTGACTGCGTTGTTGAGTTTCCTTGAAGCGAAGCAGGGCGGTTTCGACTGCTTGCAGCTGCGCGCGGCGATTACACGGGCACGCGGCTGCTCAGCGCGCTTTGCGGTCTGGTCTGGCGGACTACGCGTCAGCAGCAACGCGGGCGAGCAATATTTGTCCGGCGCAGACGATTATGTAGAGTCAACCGTTTGGCTGGATAGCGATGTGCTGGGGACCGCTTGGTTTGCGCGGCTGCGCGCCGATATGGATAGCTTGACGGAACTCGGCAAGACCCTTTATGGCTGCGTCATAGGTTTCTATAGAACCCAGTTGGCGGATGGCAAGGATCTGGCGGAACAGGCCACATCAATATTCTGGCAACTGTGCGAGCATGATTTTCAGCAGTTACTGGACCAGTGCGATGGCGGTGACGCGGCCAAGTCTGCACGCCTACGACTACGCCGCCGATTTGCGGCCAACGTACATCAGGTTTTCGACCAGATTTGCCCCAACCAGACCGCCCGGCAGCTTGATGCCTGGGCAAAATGCCGCCCCAACCTTCACAAATATTTGCAACAGGAGGCTTCATGACTGAGCTAATCCCGGCCACGGGCAGCCCTCATGCCGACAAGGCAGTACGCTTTGTTGGGCATGTGCTGACGCGCTGTCAGCAGGATAAAGGCTTTGCCGCTCGCTTGCGCCGCGCAGACAATCCCGCTACCGAGTACCAGAGCTGGGACTTGCTGGCCAGTTTTGGCATCGCACTTGAATACGATAACCAGCGTTTGCCGTACCAGACTGTTGCGGCCTGCATCGCCCGCGCCAAGAGTACAGCCAATGGCGACATGACCTTGGGTGCCGGTATTGCACGCTGCTATAGCGATGGACGCGACAGTGACCAGGCTAAAGCGCGCTTGCGACGCTTGCTCGCTTGCGACGACATTGCCGAACTCTGCCGCATTCTGCGCAGCCAATTGTCGCTGATCGATAGCAAGGCCGGACAGGCGTTGGATTACCAGCGTTTGTTGTTGCAGCTGATAGGCTTTAGCGGGAATAGTCAGCGCATCAAGGCGCAGTGGGCGCAAGAGTTTTACGGTCAACGTGACGGGGGGAGTGTATGAGCACGACACTGTTTACGAGTGTACTGCACTTGGATCGCCGAGCCATCAGCGCACTGCGCCTGACCGACGCTTATTCACTGCACCGCGTGGTGTATAGCCTGTTTCCCGACATTCGTAGTGAAGCTGAAAAACAAGCTAGCGAGGCCAGCGGCATCGTTTTTGCCGATATGGGAGGCGACGCACATGGGCGCAAGGTATTGCTGCTGTCCGATCGTGCGCCGGCTAGCCAGGTCGACGGTAAGTATGGCGAGGTCCAAAGTCGCCCATTGCCACCGGCATTTTTGAACCAAAGCCACTACCGTTTCCAACTCGTCATCAATCCCACACGCCGCGACAATGCCAGCAAGAAGTTGATTCCTGTGCGCGGTCACGATGCGATAGCTGACTGGTTTATGAGCCGCGCCGAAGCCAATTGGGGTTTTGTGGTGGATCCACAGCAGCTTCAGATCGAAAAGGTTGAGCTGCAGCGCTTTGCTGACAAGGCACAACGTCCAGTCACGTTGGCCCAGGCTTATTTGAAGGGCGTTCTTCGTGTCAGTGACCCAGAACGTTTCCAGCATAGCTTTGCCCGCGGCATCGGCCGCGGTCGCGCCTTCGGCTGCGGCCTGCTTCAGATCGTACCGCTGGCTAATCATTCGACTTCACTGTAAGGACATCCCATGACCCAAGCCCATACCTGCATCGAGTTCCACATCCTGCAGTCTTTCCCTGTAACCTGCTTGAACCGCGACGATGTCGGCGCGCCGAAAACCGCTGTAGTGGGCGGAGTCACCAGAGCCCGCGTCAGTTCGCAATGCTGGAAGCGCCAAGTTCGGCTCGCATTGCGGGATTTTGGCGTGAAACTCGGGGTGCGCACCAAGAAAGTTGCTGAACTGTTGCACGCAGCGCTGCTGCGTGCAGGCGCCGATGAGGCGAGCGCAACCGCTTGCTCCTCCAAAATCGCTACTGTTTTGAGCGATGACACACTCCTCTTCATCAGCCACACCGAAGCCGATGCCTTTGCCTCCTACGCCAAAGAGCTTGGTTTCGATGCCGCCAGCATCAAGGATAAAGAGCTCGGCAAGGTCGGCAAGAAAGCACTGATGCCTGCCGTGGATGCGCTCGATATAGCCTTGTTCGGCCGTATGGTGGCAAAGGCAACCGACATGAATGTGGAGGCAGCGGCCAGCTTTGCCCATGCCATCTCTACCCACAAGGTTAGTAATGAAGTGGAATTTTTCACTGCACTAGATGACCTGCAGGAAGAGCCTGGCTCCAGCCACATGGGTACCCTGGAATACAATTCCGCCACCTACTACCGTTACGTGAGTCTGAACGTAGGGCAACTGTCGCAAACACTTGGTAGTGGCGAGCTGAAAGATGCTATCGCTGCTTTTACCAAAGCATTATTCGTCGCGGTGCCTTCGGCGCGCCAGACAACCCAGTCCGGCGCATCTCCTTGGGAGTTCGCCAAGATTCTGGTCCGTCGTGGCCAACGCTTGCAAGTTCCATTCGAGGCGCCGGTGAAAGCTCGCGAAGGCAGCTTCCTAGCGCCGAGCATTGCTGCATTAAAGGAATATCTGGAGAAAAAGGAAAAGCTTTCCGGGAGTTTGTTCGGCAAGCTGGGCGATTACGAATGGGGTGAGGGCGAGGATTTTAATATTGACGATCTGATTATTCGGTTGCAAAGCCACGTCGATTGAGGGCGGCATGAGTAACCCTTATCTGTTGTTATGGCTGGAAGGACCTCTGCAGGCATGGGGCCATGATTCCCGCTTCGGTCGTCGCGACACTTTGGCTTTTCCCACTAAATCAGGTGTGCTAGGCCTATTGTGTTGTGCGCTCGGGGCCGGCGGCGAGCAGCGCGAACTACTGGCTCGGCTGGCCGATCTGGACCTGCAACTGGTGGCTTATAATCCGCAGAATGCGCCAGGTGGTACCGGGACACGGCTGCCGCTGCTGCGTGATTTTCACATGGTGGGTAGCGGCTACGATGAGGGCGACCCGTGGCAGACGCTGATGATTCCCAAGACCAATGAGGGGAAAAAGGCAGTGGGTGGCGGCACCAAGATGACTTACCGCTACTACTTACAAGACACAGCCTTTGCTGTGGCGCTGCAGGTGCCGGAGGGCGAGTCCGATATCTTCATCCAGGCATTGAGAGACCCGGTGTGGGATCTCTACCTGGGGCGCAAGACGTGCGTACCTACCGAGTTGGTATACCAAGGTTGCTTTGCCGATAGCACATCCGCCTTTGTCGAGGCGGACAACCTGGCTACCTTCAAAGGAAAGGTGGAGAGATACCGTGTGCTGCAAGGGGAGCATGACGGTGAGATCATTACCCTGAACGACGTGCCGTTGCAGTTCGGTCCAAACAAGCGCTACCGTGACCGCCGCGTCACCATTTTGCAGTCAGGTGAAAGCATTGAGTAACGGGCAACGCCTGCTGCTCAAGGTCACGCGCGAATCGCTTCCACAGGTCAAGGATAAATATCCCTTTCTGTACCTGGAGCGTGGGCGGCTGGAGGTGGACGATAGCAGCGTAAAATGGCTGGACGCTGACGGACACGTCATCCCCCTGCCGATTGCTACCATAGCCACCTTGTTGCTTGGCCCCGGCACCAGCGTCACACATGAAGCTATCAAAACCCTGGTGGCGGCGAACTGCTCCGTCAGTTGGGTGGGTGAGGATTGCCTTCTATTTTACGCTGCCGGTTTTCTGGCTACTGCCGATACGCGTAACCTCAAGCAGCAGATCAGCTTGGCGGCAGACGATGCCCGCGCACTGGATGTGGCCCGCCAACTCTATGCACGGCGCTTTCCCGATGCAGATCTGGCGGGAAAGCGCTTACCCGCCATGATGGGTATGGAGGGCCAGCGAGTCCGCTCCCTTTACCAGCAGAAAGCTGAACAATACCAGGTGGGCTGGAAAGGGCGCCAATACGTGCCAGGCAAGTTTGAGTTGGCAGACATCACGAATCAGGTGCTCACGGCCAGCAATGCTGCGCTTTACGGCATCCTGTGTTCAGTTATCCATAGCTTGGGCTATTCGCCGCATATCGGATTTATTCACTCGGGCAGTCCGTTGCCTTTCGTTTATGACATGGCGGATCTGTATAAGGAGCATTTGTGCATAGATCTGGCGTTTGCAACCACCCGCGAATTGGCCGGCCGATACAACAAGCAACTGGTTTCAGCGCGCTTTCGTGAGCGTGCACTGGAAATGGACCTTATGGCCAAGATCACCAGCGACCTACAGACTCTGATAGGAGGCAAGCATGGTCGTCGTACTGGCCAATGAACTGCCTCCCGCTGTTCGAGGTCGCATGAAGCTGTGGTTTATCGAGCCGAGAGCTAATGTGTTTGTCTCTGGCATCAAGGACTCGGTGGCGCAAACCGTGGTGGATTATCTGGTGAAGTACTGCCCGTCAGAAGCAGGTGTCCTGATTTTTATGTCACAGACGAAAGCGCCAGGTTACCGCATCATCACCATCGGTGCGCCTCGTAAGCCGAAGGTGGAATTGAGCGGCCTGCAATTGATTGTCGAAACCCTGAATCTCTAGAGAATACTAGAGCTTGTAGTTTTTATAATCTCATACCACTAAATGTTGAGGTCTTCCCCACGCCCGTGGGGGTGTTTCCCCGCCAGAAGTCGATTCCGACCCTGGCACATTGTCTTCCCCACGCCCGTGGGGGTGTTTCTCTTCAGCGGCTCGGTCGGTTCGTTCTGTTTAAGTCTTCCCCACGCCCGTGGGGGTGTTTCTACGTGAGAGAAGCGGCCGATTATGCGCTGTATGTCTTCCCCACGCCCGTGGGGGTGTTTCCCGTACAGGCTTTCATTAGTCGCGCTTGTCTCCGTCTTCCCCACGCCCGTGGGGGTGTTTCTAGAGAACGATGCGGCCGATACCGCCGCCGTGCGTCTTCCCCACGCCCGTGGGGGTGTTTCTTCATTGCGTCAGCGCCGCGCTTGACGTCCCCCGTCTTCCCCACGCCCGTGGGGGTGTTTCCCTAGGCCCGTAGAGTCTCATGAATAGCGTTATGTCTTCCCCACGCCCGTGGGGGTGTTTCTGCCGCCTCAAAAGTAGACACGGCTTGCTGCACGTCTTCCCCACGCCCGTGGGGGTGTTTCCCACGCCATCGGCAAGTACCACATGGCGCTTGTGTCTTCCCCACGCCCGTGGGGGTGTTTCCGCATCATGACGGAACGGTTGCGCAGCATGTCAGTCTTCCCCACGCCCGTGGGGGTGTTTCCGTCGCAATGGCCGTGACGGGCGTTTCCTCGCCGTCTTCCCCACGCCCGTGGGGGTGTTTCCGTGTCGCAGATGGCCCTGAAGCGCAGTTCGCTGTCTTCCCCACGCCCGTGGGGGTGTTTCTGACCATCGACCTCGACAAGCTGGAAGCGGCGGGTCTTCCCCACGCCCGTGGGGGTGTTTCCGCGCTGTACACCGTGCCGCTGGTCAGATTAGTGTCTTCCCCACGCCCGTGGGGGTGTTTCTATGGCCGTCTTTTTGAAGCGGCCGGGCGACGGGTCTTCCCCACGCCCGTGGGGGTGTTTCCAAGTCGGCATATTGCGGCATCATGCCAATTGCGTCTTCCCCACGCCCGTGGGGGTGTTTCCGTTAAGACGGCAAACCCTATGCCGACAATCGCGTCTTCCCCACGCCCGTGGGGGTGTTTCTACTGCGAATTTGCTCACGTACAGCCCGCGCCCGTCTTCCCCACACCCGTGGGGGTGTTTCCTGCGTGAGGCCAAGCAGCAGCCGATCCAGGCGGTCTTCCCCACGCCCGTGGGGGTGTTTCCTGGAAGTTATGAGCGGCAAGGATGTAAAAGCGGTCTTCCCCACGCCCGTGGGGGTGTTTCCGACTTCCAAAGCCCTCGTCGGCGTGTCCAGCCGTCTTCCCCACGCCAGTGGGGGTGTTTCCAAGTGCGGTTTGGCGTCCAGTGCGGCCACCAGATCTTCCCACGCCGGTGGGGGCGTTTCCCTCTCCCGTGCAATCTGCACCTGTGACTTGCAGTCCCCACGCCCGTGGGGGTGTTTCTCTGACGCAGCAGGGTAAAATTTTGACTGAAAAGTCTTCCCCACGCCCGTGGGGGTGTTTCCGAAGGGCGCCCAATTGCGCCGGGCATCGAGCGGTCTTCCCCACGCCCGTGGGGGTGTTTCCGGCGCGACGAATTACCCCACTTGCACGGTGCCGTCTCCCCACGCCTGTGGGGGTGTTTCTGACACACTTTCCGGCGTGGCGCCGACGTCCTCGACTGACCAACGCCTGTGGGAGGGTCTATCGGATACGAGATGCCTGCCGTGGTCTAATTTGTCCTGACACCTCAATAGGTGGAAAATCCACCACTTGAGGACGCTGGATCAAAGTCTTCCCCACGGCCGTGGGGGTGTTTCTGGGTCGGAATCGCGGGACACTTCAACCCAGCCGTCTTCCCCACGCCCGTGGGGGTGTTTCCAACCGCCAATTGGCCACCTGAGCACCCAATCGGTCTTCCCCACGCCCGTGGGGGTGTTTCTGTAAAAGTGCAATCCGGTAACCGGATTGTGGGTCTTCCCCACGCCCGTGGGGGTGCTTCCGTACGGAACGCAAAGTGCCAGTTGGTCCGTGCGTTTTCCCCACGCCCGTGGGGGTGTTTCCGTGATGGACGCCCTGCTGGAAGAACTGACCCCGTCTTCCCCACGCCCGTGGGGGTGTTTCCGGGAATTTTTATGCATGATTTTCTCCAGGGCGGTCTTCCCCATGCCCGTGGGGGTGTTTCCGCCCTCACCCAGGCTGATGGCGCGCATAGCGCCTCTTCCCCACGCCCTTGGGGGTGCGGTGGTCAAGTAATTCCGGACACAACAATAGGTTCAAGTACTGCCATTTTCCGCTCGTAAGCGGCGGGCGGCAG
>JAIENA010000128.1 GCA_019751755.1 Burkholderiaceae bacterium
CGCGCCAGCAGCGCCACCAGCGCCTGCTTCTTTTCCGGCGACATCAGGCTGCCCAGCGGATTCTGGAAACTCGTCATCAGCCAGCACGCGGCGGGTTGATGGCGCGCCAGTGCCGCCGCCAGCGCATCGAGGTCCATGCCGTCGCGCGGATCGGTCGCCACTTCCACCGCGTGCAAGCCAAGCCGTTCAAGGGCCTGCAGCGCCGCATAAAACGCCGGCGACTCGACCAGCACCGTGTCACCCGGGCGCGTGACCGCCTGCAGGCACAGGTTCAGCGCTTCCATCGCGCCATTGGTGATGACGATATCGTCCGGCGACACGGGGGCGCCGTCGAGTTGGTAGCGCAGCGCGATCTGGCGCCGCAAGTCATCATTGCCGGGCGCCAGATCGGCCACCGTGCTCCACGGGTCGAGCCGGCGCATGGCGGACGCGGTGTCACGCGCCAGCCGCGCCAACGGGAACAGCAACGGACTGGGAAAGGCCGAGCCAAATGGCACGGCGGAACGGTTGCGCGCCGCTTCCAGCACCGCGAACACCAGCGCGCTGACATCGACCACGGCGGCATCGACCGCCGGGCGCGAGGCCTGCGGCTCGGGTGGCGTGCCGTCCGGCAGGCGCAAGCGCGCCACGTAATAGCCGGAACGGGGCCGCGATTCAATCACGCCGCGCGCCTCCAGCAGGTAATAGGCCTGGAACACGGTGGCGGGGCTGACGCCGCGGCGCGCCTGCTGCTGGCGCACCGAGGGCAACCGGTCGCCGGGACGCAAGGCCTGCTGCGCCACCAGGTCTTCGATTTCCTGCGCCAGCGCTTCGTAGAGCTTCAATCTGATCCCCTGTTTTGTTGCATTTCTGCGCCTGTCCAAGCGGGCGCGAGCAGCGTATTCTTGTCGCTCAATCAAGGCATCATTGTAAAGAACAGGCCCCGTGATGTGGAAACCAACAAAACCAACTCAACTACCGCTGGCCGCATGCGCCGCGCCGCGCCTGCGCACCGGTCTGCACGCCTGCCTCGGCACTTGCCTGCGCGCTGGTCTGGCCGCTGGTCTGGCCGCTTGCATGGCCGCTTACGCCATCGCACCGGCGCAAGCCGCCCCCGCCAAGCCGCAGGCGCTCAAGGAATTGCCCGACACTATGGCGCAGCGCGTGGCCGCGTGCACCGCCTGCCACACCGATGGCGCCAAGGCGGCAGCCACGATCAAAGCCGATGCCACGGCGGCGCGCGGCGACGTGTATTTCCCCCGCATTGCCGGCAAGCCGGCCGGCTACCTGTACAACCAGCTGCGCAATTTCCGCGAAGGCCGCCGCCAGTACGCCATGATGACCTATATGACCGAGCAACTGTCCGACGCCTACCTCATGGAAATCGCCGAATACTTCGCGTCCCAGCATCCGCCCTACCCGCCGCCCGGCAACACCAGCGCCACCGGCGCCATGCTGGAACGGGGCCGCGTCCTGGCCCTGCACGGCGACCCGCAAAAGAAAGTGCCGGCCTGCGTGGCCTGCCACGGTGACAAACTGGCCGGCGTGGCACCCGCCATCCCGGGCCTGCTCGGCCTGCCGCGCGACTATATCAACGCGCAGTTCGGCGCCTGGCGCGACAAGGGCCGCCGCGCCCACGCCCCCGATTGCATGGCCGATATCGCGGCCCGGCTGTCGGTCGATGACATTGCCGCGGTGTCCGGCTGGCTGGCGCAGCAGCCGGCCGATGCCGCCATCCTGCCCGCCGCGTCGATTGCCCGGCCCTTGCCGATCGCCTGCGGCAGCGCACCGGATGGCGCAGCGCGTGCCGGAGGCCAGCCATGACGCGCCGCCTTCTGATCGCCTTGACGGTCATCGTGCTGTTGCTGGCCGGCCTCTGGCTGGCCGCACCCGGCGACGACGCGTTGCCGCCGCCCGGCAAAGCCAGCGCCGCGCTGACACCGCAACAGCGCATCGAACGGGGCGCCTATCTGGCCCGGGCCGGCGATTGCCAGGCCTGCCATACCACCCGTGGCGGCCAGCCCTATGCCGGCGGCCGCGTCTTGGCCACCCCGTTCGGCAATGTGATCGCGCCCAACATCACGTCGGACCGCGACACCGGCATCGGTGCCTGGAGCGCCGATGAATTCTGGCGCGCGCTGCACAACGGCAAATCACGCGATGGCCGCCTGCTATACCCGGCCTTCCCCTACACCAATTACACCAACGTGTCGCGCGACGATGCCGATACGCTGTATGCGTATTTCCAGGCGTTGCCGGCCGTGAAACAAGCCAACCGGCGGCACGAACTGCGCTTCCCGTATAACCTGCAAGCCAGCTTGTGGGTGTGGCGTTCGCTGTATTTCCGTCCCGCCACCTACCGCGAAGACACCGGTCAAAGCGCCCAGTGGAACCGCGGCGCCTACCTGGTGCGGGGGTTGGGCCACTGCAATGCCTGCCACAGCACGCGCAACGCGCTGGGCGCATCAACCGAGGGCATGTCCGGCGGCCTGATTCCGGTCCTCGGCTGGTATGCGCCGTCGCTGACCTCCGATGGCGAAACGGGACTGGGCGACTGGGATACGGCGCATCTGGCGCAATTGCTGAAGACCGGTATCTCGCCGCGCGCCACGGTGTTCGGGCCGATGGCCGAAGTGGTGCGCGAAAGCTTGCAGCACTTGTCGGACGACGATGTGCGGGCCATGGCGGTCTACCTGAAAACCCTGCCACCTGCCAGCGCCAAGGCGGCGCCGTATGAACGGTCACAGTCGCCCGAGGCACGGGCTTTCCTTGACTTCGGCGCGCAGGTCTACGCCACCCATTGCGTGACTTGCCATGGCGATGGCGGCAAGGGTTTGCCGCCCGCCTATCCGCCACTGGACGGCAACCGCGCCCTGCTGATGCGGGAAGCGGCCAATCCGATCCGCATCGTGCTCAATGGCGGCTTCGCCCCGGCCACCAGCGGCAATCCGCGCCCGTACGGCATGCCGCCGTTTGCGCATGCGCTGTCGGACACCGAAGTGGCGGCCGTGGTGTCGTATATCCGCTCAGCCTGGGGCAACAACGCGCCGCCGGTCAATGGCAGCGACGTTGACCGCTACCGGCGCGTGCCACTCGATTAAGGTTGGCTCGATAAATCAGGTGCGCGCGGCCAGCCCGACCCGGTCGGTGGTGGCATGGCGCGCATCATCTAACGCAATTTTTTTCTCGGCCAGCAGCACGCGCAGCGCCGCATTCATGGTGTGGCAGCCTTCGCGCTGCTGCGCTTCCATCCACGGCCGGATAGCGGCGACATGGCCGGACTCAACCATGTGCGCCACGTCCGGGTGGACGGTCAGGCATTCGGTCGCCAGGTGGTAGCGGTCGCCGTCGATGGACGGCAGCAGCGCCTGGCACAGTATGCCGCGCAGCGCATGCGCCAGCGCCTGCTGCTGCGGCTCGGAATTACCCAGCAGCCGGATCATCTTTTGCAATCCCAGTTCGGTCGAGCGCGCGTGCAGGGTGGCCAGCACCAGCGGCCCCGATTCGGCCAGCGCCAGCGCTTCCTGGGCCGTCTGCGCATCGCGGATTTCACCGATGACGATGACGTCCGGGCGTTCGCGCAGCGCGTCCAGCGCCCCCAGGTAAAAACTCTCGACGTCACCGTCGAAACCAACTTCGCGCTGCGTGATGACGCACTTGCGCTGCGGGATCAGGGTTTCCACCGGGTCTTCAATGGTGATGATGTGGCCCGAGCGGTGCTTGTTGATTTCATCGAGCATCGAGGCGATCGTGGTCGACTTGCCCTGACAGGTGTCGCCGATAATCAGCACCAGGCCGCTGGTGAGCTGGGCAAATTTCTGCTCATGCGGGCGCAAGCCCAGGTTGGCCAGCGGCAGCGGCTCTTTGGGGAAGCGCCGGATCACGCAGCCCAGCCGCTTTTTACCCTGGAACGTAAAACAGTTGGCACGGATGCGGGCCGTGTGCAGGTCGATCGAGCGGTCGAACGCGCGGTCCTGGATGCGCTCTTGCCAGTTCGGCTCCACCACTTCAAAGAATTCTTCCAGCTCTTCGCGCGTGATGGGCGAATCCGTGACCGCCACCAGCCCTTTCGGCTGGCGCAGCAGCAGCGGACTGTTCTGATGAATCAGGATGTCGCTGAAGGTCAGCCGGGAATTGAGCAAATGCAGGATTTGCTCAACCAGGGTGCCGAATACCGGGTGGTCTTCGTTTTCCTCATAAGTCAGCGTGCGTATCTGCGAAGACTGGTGGTATTCCATGACTCGATTTCCCCGGGTAAATTAATAGTTCCGCGAGGATTATACGGGCCCCTTCGGGAACTCAAAACCGGTTTTCAAGTCCATGTAGACACGGACGCCACGCTTATTGACAATTGACTTGGCCGGTGGGGCAATCCCGGCCAGTTCGCGCGTAAACACCGGCAAGCCTTCGCCTTTACGCAACAATTCATCGGCGCGCTGGAACACATTCGGGCAACCGGTGCCGGCCATCAGCGCCTGCACGATCGGCACTTTCCACGCCTCGGCCGCGCCCGACTGGAAACCGCACAGCAGGTACCCCTGCGGGCCGCCGTAATAGTCGACAAACAGACCCGGCAAGCCATCCTCTTCGCCATTGATGAGCTGCATCAGCTGTTCGGCGCCCAGTGCCGCCATGACCTGCGCCCGCTTGGCAATGGCCGCCTGCACGCGGCGCTTGATCATCGCGTGGTCGACCGGCTCATCTTCGCGCAGGGTCCAGACCCGGGCGCAAATTTGCACCGCCTTGGCGTTATAGGCGGCGCGCGCCAGGAAACGGCGCGACGAGGTTTGCACGATGGCGGTGGCGCCCGGCTTGTTTTTTTCCTGTGGCCGGCCATCGACGCGCTCGACAGACGCGGGATAAATCCACGGGTCGCCGGCCAAAATCGACTGTTCCTTGCCTTGCTTGATAGTGATTACCAACATAGAACTTCCCTCAATACAATCACGCATGATACCTCATGCTTCCATCGGCCCCGGATGCATTCTGTTCCGCCCACACGGCAGTCTGTCGCATGCCCGGTGCCGGCACAATGTTGCTGCCCTACCATGAGCCTCATCAAACAACATCACGTTTTCACATCACGTCTTCGAGGAGAATCCACATGGCAGCCGTCCACCACATCGCCCGTTCCATCCTGCTGGCCGCCAGCGCCCTGGCCATCATCGTTCCCGCCACCAGCGTCAGCGCCGGCCCGCTGAGCTGGCTGCATGGCGGCGAAACCGTGCAAGGCAATGGCAAAATCGTCAAGCAGACGCGCGAAACCGGCCACTTCACCGGCCTGGCGCTGTCCTTGCCGGGTGAGGTCGACGTCCGCACCGGCAATACCGAAAATATCACGATTGAAACCGATGAGAACGTGCAAGGTGCGATTGAAGCGGTGGTGGAACGTGGCGTGTTGCACCTGCGCCCCGTCAAGCGCGATGTGCGGATCGACACGCGCAACCTGAAGGTCACCGTCAACGCGAAAATGCTGGAAAAAATCGCGGTCGGCGGTTCCGGCTCGATCAATGCCGACACCTTGAAAGCGCCGAAACTCACCTTTGACGTGGGTGGCTCCGGCGCCATTCATGTGCGCAACCTCGAGAGCGACGCGGTGGCGGTGTCGCTGGGCGGCTCCGGCAGCCTGAAAGCGGCCGGCGCCACCGAGCGCCTGCAAGTGTCGATCGGTGGTTCCGGCAAGGTCAACACCGACAAGCTGGCGGCGCGCGATGTCTCCGTCAGCATAGGCGGCTCCGGCCAGGCCACCGTATGGGCCAAGCAATCACTGAACCTGTCGGTGGCCGGCTCCGGCGACATCGGCTACTACGGCGACCCGCAACTGAGCACCAGCATCATGGGTTCCGGCTCGGTCAAGCGCCTCGGTGCCGCGCCAAACTAAGCCGCTACCCGGTCAGTGTGCGTGGGCCGGTCCGGCGGCGGGAACGATGGTCAGGATCGGCGCGGGCGCCAGCAGTTTGGCGCCCGCCTCGCCCGGCAGTTCATCCCAGGCCATGCTGCCTTTGACACAGTGCTGCACCACCTTGAAGTACACCTTGCCCGGCTCGACCGGCAATTTCGCCTGCACCACGAATTCGTCGAAATGCTCATCGGCCAGCGGACCGCCGGTCCAGGTGACTTCCCGCACGGCGGTGGTGATGGCCTTGCCATGCGATTCCTGCGGCACCGACAGCTTGCCTTTGACGGTGATGATCTTCCAGCCCGCCTTGGGCATCGGCTTGGCGCCGGTAACCGACTCCGGCAACATCACTGTCAGCGATTTGGTCGGACTGCCGTCGCAGCCATGGCCGACCCGGAACGTCAGCTTGTGGTAGCTGTCGGCCTGGCCGGTCGGCTGGTCCAGGGTGACGTGCGCCAGCGCCAGCGGCGACAGCGCGACGCCGAGGGCGGCGGCAAGCATTTTATAGCGGTTCACAATGGACCTCACTTGGACGGGGAATAGTTCAACGGTTTGACCAGCGCCTTGACGTCAACGGTTTCCAGTTTCTTGTCCTTCTTTTGCACCACCAGCGTCAACGGAATCGTGTCGCCTTCCTTCATTTGCTGCTTCAGTCCCATCAACATCACGTGGTAGCCGCCCGAGGCCAGCGCCACCGGCTTGCCGGCGGGCAGGTCGATGCCGTCAACCGCGCTCATTTTCATCATGCCATTGTCCATCGACATCTGATGGATTTCCACCATGCCGGCCACTGGCGAACGCACTTCGACCAGGCGCGCATCCTGCGCCGACTGTAACAGCATAAAAGCGCCGGAGGCCTTGGCGGCGGGCACCGTGGCGCGCACCCAAGGATCCTTGACGGTGACTTGCGCGTGGGCGCTGGCGGCCAGCAAGGTGGCAACGGACAGGATAACGGTTTGTTTCAACAACTTCATGGTTCTACCTCTGATTCGGAGTGCTGCATCGGATAACGGTGTGCGCGGCATCGGGGCGATGGCGCACGGCGGTAACGGTCCATCAGCACGATGCGGGCGGTCCGCGCGGTTGCGCCGAAGCCCACACCGGCCTTGGTTGCGGCGCGCGATAGAACAAGAAAGGAATTGCATGGCTGCCCTGCACAGGCAAACTGGCACGGATCACCGGGGGCAGGCCGAACGAGCCGGCATGGGTCTGGCAATAGGCGCAATCCATGCCCGGAATGTTGGTGGCGCCGGGCGCTTCGCCACGCTCGCCAATGGACGTGATCTGGCCCGACACCGTGACGCGGGAGCCGTCGGCGCGGCAAATTTCCCAGCTGGCCGGCACGCCCCTGGCGAAGGCGATGGCGTGCGACACCGTCGGCGCAAGCGCGTTCAGCAGGATCGCACAACAGGCGATCCAGAGCCACTGCGCGCGGGTTGCCGGTGTCCTTTTCATAGCCGCCGATTATAACCCGCGACCTTCGTCGTTATGCGCTATAGCAACCATAACGCACCGTGGAAAACGTCGGGTGATACTTTACAAAGGACGATTTCGTAGACCGGATTAGCGGGGGCGCCGAGCTGCTTGGCGCGTCATCCGGCAAGTTGCGCCTCGATGCTGGCGTGGCGGATGGCAATCCGCCCTACAACTGCGCTGCCGGCTAACGGATGTTATTGGCCGCCTCGCGTGCCGCGCGCCAGCGACTGGCCGGCGACGGATGCGCAAAGCCGCTGGTATTGGGCGCGCTGGACGCTTGCACCAGCTTGCGGAAATACCCGGCCAGCGCGTGCGGCGGCCAACCCGCCCTGGCGGCCAACTGTAAGCCCGCGCGGTCCGCTTCGAGTTCCTGCTGCTTGCCCAGCGGCGCCAGCTTCGCCATCAGCGCACTGTCGTGATCAACCGCGTACTCCAGTTGCGCGAACGGGCGCGCCTGCCAGGCTGGCTCCAGCCTGAGCGCCTCCTGGTACTCAAGCAGGTTGTGCCGCAACACGGCATGGGCGATTTCATGGGCCAGCACCATGGCCAGTTCGGCATCGGACAATTGCAATGCCGCGACATGAGCGGCGCTGACCAGCAGCTTGCCGCCGGCAAACGCATAGGCGTGTTCTTCGGGATCGGTGGTGGTGTGGACTTCCCACGGCCAGGTGGCCGCGTCCGGATCATCGCGCGCCGCTTGCGCCAGCAGCGGCTGCGCGATGCGCTGCACGCGCGCATGGAAATCGGCGTCGTTGTCCAGCAGGCGGGCGGCGCGCAGGTCGGCGATGCGCGCGTTGTACAACACGGCCGCACCGGCCATCACTTGCTGCTGATCCAGCGTGGACGTCAGCGCGGACGTGAGCGTCCCGCCGAATGCTGGCGCGGCCAGCGGCAAGAACGCCAGCAACGCGGCGAACAAGACCGTCAGCGCGCGGCTTGTTATGGCCGGCCGATGACGCCAGCGGTGATCCGCCGCCACCCTGCCCGCGGCACGCTGTAGCAGCATACCGACGCAGCGGCGCGGCGTCGCCATGGTGTTTAAGGTTTCAGCGTTTCACGCTCGACCAGCACGGTTTCCGCGCCGTCGGTCAGCCAGATCTGGCTGTCCTGGATCGTGCATTGCAGCTGCATTGAGCGCTGCGCCATCTTTTCCAGCGCGGCCGAGGCTTCCGCCGGGATATTGATCACACTGACGTTTTTCGCGCGCTCAACTTTGTTGGCCAACTGCTTCCACCAGATGTGCGAGGTGGCGCTGTACGAATACACCATCACCTGTTCCGAACGGCCGGCCGCTTTCAGAATACGCTTGTCGTCCGGTTGCCCGATCTCGATCCACAACTGGATCGCGCCGGTCAAATCCTTTTGCCACAAGTCCGGCTCTTCGGTATCGGACAAGCCCTTGGCGTTGACCAGTGCTTCATCGGCGTGGATGGCGAAGGCCAGCAGGCGGATCATCAGGCGCTCGTCGGTTTCAGACGGGTGGCGCGCCAGCGTCAGGAGATGGGTGTTGTAGTAATTGCGGTCCATGTCGGCAATCGACAGTTCCGCTTTATAAATCGTAGATTTCAGGGCCATTGCGATGATGTGGATGCCCGGCCTGACGGCCCGGCACCCTGATTCTTTCAGATGCTGGTTACTTGAAGACGACGGTTTTGCCGCCGTTTTGCAGGATACGGTGTTCGACGAACCATTTTACGGCACGCGCCAACACCACACATTCGACGTCGCGTCCGATGGCAGACAGGGTCTCCGCATCCATCGAATGGTCAACGCGTTCCACGTCCTGTTCGATGATCGGACCTTCATCGAGGTCACTGGTCACGAAGTGGGCCGTGGCGCCAATCAGTTTCACGCCGCGCTGGTGGGCCTGGGCATACGGCTTGGCGCCCTTGAAGCTCGGCAGGAACGAGTGGTGGATATTAATCGCCTTGCCTTTCAGGCGTGCGCACAGGCGCGGCGACAGGATCTGCATGTAGCGCGCCAGCACCACCAGGTCGATATTGTGCGACTCCACCAGGTCGATGATGCGCGCTTCCTGCGCCAGCTTGGCCTCCTCGGAGGCCCCGGCCGCCAGCGGCAGGTAGTGGAACGGGATATTGTAGCTGGCCGCCAACTGATAGAAGTCCATGTGGTTCGACACGATGGCCGGGATTTCCATCGGCAGCAGGCCGCTCTTGTAGCGGAACAGCAAATCGTTCAGGCAGTGGCCGATCTTCGACACCATCAGCAGCACGCGCGGCTTGGCGCGCGCGTCGCGCAGTTCCCAGTCCAGTTGCAGGTCGGCAGCCAGCGGCGCGAACGCCGCGCGCAGGCGCTCGTCCGTCACGCCGGCCTCTTCCAGCGCGAAGTGCACGCGCATGAAGAACAATTGGGATTCGCTGTCGCCAAACTGGGCGGAGTCAATGATGTTGCAGCCGTGCTCGGCGAGGAAGCCCGACACGCGATGCACGATGCCGCGCTGGTCAAGGCAAGACAGGGTCAGGATGTATTCAGGGTGCGTCATGAACGAAATAAAAATCGGTTTAGCAACGAATTGAACAAGCATTAACCTGCTATTGTCGCATGTCTTGGCGATGCAACAGGGCTTTTGAAAAATAGCACGGTCGTTCATTTTAAGTTATAGTAGGAACACAACCTGAATAACCACGGAGGCACTTGTATGGCAGATCTACAAAACGTCCAATTCCGCTTGGCATCGCGCCCGGTCGGCCTGCCCACCGACAGCAACTGGCAGCGTGTCGAAGAACCGGTGCGCGCGCTGGCCGACGGCGAAGTGCTGGTGAAAACCCAGTACCTGTCGCTCGACCCGGCCATGCGCGGTTGGATGAATGACGCAAAATCGTATATCCGCCCGGTCGCCATCGGCGACGTCATGCGCGCCGGCGGCATCGGCGAGGTGGTGGCGTCGAACTCGCCAAAATTTGCCGTCGGCGACATCGTCACCGGTGGCCTCGGCGTACAAACCTACTGGATCGGCGCGGCCGACGACCGCAGCGCGGCGCTGGCGAAAATCGATACCCGCCTGGCGCCGGCCACAGTGTGGACCAATACGCTGGGCATGCCGGGCATGACCGCCTATTTCGGCTTGCTGGAAGTGGGCCAGCCGAAAGCCGGTGACACCGTGGTGGTGTCGGGCGCGGCCGGCGCCGTGGGCCAGACCGTCGGTCAGGTCGCCAAACAGCTCGGTTGCCGCGTGGTCGGCATTGCCGGCGGCAAGGACAAATGCGATTTCGTCGTCAACCAGCTCGGCTTTGACGCCTGCATCGACTACAAGGCGGGCGACATCCGCGCCGGACTGAAAGAACATTGCCCGCAAGGCATCGATGTCTACTTCGATAACGTCGGCGGCGAGATTCTGGACACGGTCCTGACCCGCATCAATATGAAAGCCCGTATCGTCGTCTGTGGTGCGATTTCTCAATACAACAATACGACGCCGGTCAAAGGTCCTGCCAATTACCTGTCGCTGCTGGTCAACCGTGCTCGCATGGAAGGCATGGTGGTGTTTGATTACGCCGATCGCTACCACATCGCCATCGCGCAACTGGCGACCTGGCTCAAGGAAGGCAAGATCAAGAGCCGTGAAGATGTCGTGCAAGGCATTGATCAATTCCCACAAGCATTGACCATGCTGTTCGAAGGCAAGAACTTCGGCAAGCTGGTGCTGCAGGTCGCGTAAGCGGCCACCACCGCGCGGAACTTATCCGCGCGCTGCTCCTCCAATCGACAGGGCCGCCATCCCGGCGGTCCCCGCACACAAGGAGCAGCACCATGGACGACCGCACCTCTCCCAAAAACGGCGCCAAGAGCGCCGACAAGTCAGCAGCCACATCGACCGGCAAGCGCGGCTTCGCTGCAATGGATGCAGAGCAACAGCGCGCCATCGCCAGCCGTGGTGGCCAGGCCGCGCACCAGAAAGGCACGGCCCATGAATTCAATTCCGAAGAAGCGCGCCGCGCCGGCCAGAAAGGCGGCGAAGCGGTCAGCCGTGACCGTGCCCACATGTCGGCCATCGGCCGCAAAGGCGGCGAAAGCCGCCAGTCCGCCACCCGCCAGAACCAGCAACAAGCCCAAATGAACCCGACCGGGAACCGGGACAACGAGCCTTGAGTGGCGACGCCGATCGTACTGTATTTGCAGCTGGTTATTGCTGGTTGCGGCATGCGTCACGGCATGCCGCAATGTCCTATCGCTTCGCTGCATGATGTGATGCATGAAAGTGACATTTTTTCACCACGCTTAGTGACAAATATCAACGCCGTCTATAATGTTTTGTCAAACCGACACTTCAAAAAGGATGCGCCATGTCCGCTGCGATTCCGTACGACGACCTGCACTCCGCATTCAACTTTGTCTCGGCCGGCGCGCCTTATGAGCGCAACGCCTATATCGCCAAGGACACGGGCGAGGTGTTCCATGCCGCCCAAATCTACGATGCGCACCGGCGGATTCCGCACGATGTCGATGACGACGAGCGCTACTGGTCGGTGCCGCACCGCCAGGACCTTGACCTGGGCGGCCGGCTGGAATTGAAATTCGTGGCGGAGCATATGCCCGCCCAACTCGCCGTTGCCGAGGAATTTTTCCAGCGCCGTGGCGCCCATGCGAAATTCCACGCGCTGGTGGAAAAAGAAGGCAAGCAAGCCCTGTGGCGCCAGTATGAACAGCACGCCACCGAACAGGCGCTGCGCAAATGGGCCACCGAGGAAGGCCTGGCGCTGGCTTGATGTTCGATGCCCCCTGAGGTGCGGTGAGATGACGTCCCAGGACAGGCCGGACCTGGTAGCGCCGCAGTCTAACCGGGCACGCCGATAATCACACTGGACGCCTTGAACAGCGCGGTAACCGCCATCCCCTCCGCCAGGCCCAGCGACTCACTCCCCTCCAGGCTCAACGACGCGCCCAGCACACCACCACCGGGCAGCGTGATGCTGACGTCGGCATTGACTTCCCCCACCACCAGTCGCGTGATGACGCCCGCCAACTGGTTGCGCGCCGACACCCTGGCACCATCAAGCCCGGCGGCCACGATGACGGACGAAGCCTTGACCAGCGCAAACGCATCGCCCCCCACCCGCAAGCCCAGGCCGTCCGTGCTGTCGCGCGTGATGATGGCCACCAGGCGCTGGCCGCCCACGATATCGAGCGACACTTCATCATTGACGGCGCCACGCTTGATGGCCGCGACCGTGCCGGAAAACTGGTTACGTGCGCTGGTTTTCATTTTCATGGTCTGGATCAGCAGGAAGTCATCGGCCAGCGCATGCGACTGGCGGCTCAAGTGTTGAATAAACAGGCGGTGTTCGCGCTCGATCAGGCGGAAGTTTTCCACCAGTTGCGCGCCGCGCGGCGTCAGCCGGGTGCCGCCGCCGCCCTTGCCGCCCGCCAGGCGCTCCACCAGCGGCTCGCCCGCCAGGTTGTTCATGCCTTCGATCGCATCCCAGGCGCCCTTGTAGCTCATGTGTACAGCTTTGGCCGCCTGGGTGATCGAGCCGTGCGTCGCAATCGCGGCCAACAGCGCCACGCGGTCGGAGCCACCCAGTTGCTGGCCGCCCACCGTCATCCAGACCTTGCCCTCCAGCGCCAGCACGGGATTGTCATCGGCCATGGCATGCCTCCACTTCCTGTTCGCTGGCGATGACACCATCGCTCATCGTCAGCACATGACCACCGAATACGTTGGCGTCTTCGGGATCATGGGTAATCATTAACATGGGAATGCGCAAGCGGCGCTGCAGCGCATCGAGTTCGGCGCGCATGCGCACCCGCAGCGCGGGATCCAGGGCGGCAAAAGGTTCGTCAAGCAACAGCGCCTGCGGTTCGTCGATCAGCGCGCGCGCCAGCGCCACGCGCTGGCGCTGACCACCGGACAACTGGTCCGGATATTGATGCGCCACCGGGCGCAATTCAAACGCGTCGAGCCAATAATCGAGCCTGGCGTGGTGCGCGCCGGCGCTCGCCTTCGCGGACGGATTGAACCAGCCCTTCTGTAATCCAAACACAATATTCTGGCGCACCGTCAAATGGGGGAACAGCGCGTAATCCTGGAACAGGTAGCCGAGCCGGCGCCGCTGCACCGGCACGTCGATGCGCGCGGCATGGTCGTACAGGCGCCGCCCGTTCAGGGTGATGTGGCCGCTGTCCGGTGTCACCAGTCCGGCAATCGCTTTCAACAGCATGCTCTTGCCGGCGCCGGATGCGCCATAAATCACGATACGTTCACTGGTCGACACCAGCTTGGCGTTCAGGCGGAAGGTGCGCTGGCCGGCGCGCAGGGTTTTCGCCATCGCAACGTCGATCACCATGATCTATCCCCTATGGTTGGGCGTGAGGCGATTGGCCAGCACCAGCACCGCCACGCACGTGAGCGAGGTGATGATGACCAGCAGATTCGCGGTATCGTCCTGCCCGGCCTGCACGGCTTCGTACACGGCGATCGACAGGGTTTGAGTCTTGCCGGGAATCGAGCCGGCCACCATCAGGGTGGCGCCGAACTCGCCCATGGAACGGGCAAACGCCAGCAAGGTGCCGGCCAGCACGCCGCGCCACGCCAGCGGCAAGGTCACGCGCAGGAATACGCCCAACGGCGAGATGCCCAGCACGCGGGCCGCGTCTTCCAGTTGCGGATCGACGGTTTCAAAGGCCGAACGGGCCGCTTTCAATACCAGCGGAAAGGCCACCACGGCGGCCGCCAGGACCGCCGCTTGCCACGTAAAAATCAGGTTGATGCCGAAATGCTGTTGCAGCCAGTGACCGACCGGGCCGTTGCGGCCGATCACCACCAATAAATAATAGCCCAGCACGGTGGGCGGCATCACCATCGGCAAGGTCAGCAGCGCATCAAGGAAATCGCGGCCCCAAAAGCGGCAACGCGCCAGCACGTAGCCGAGCGCGACGCCGAACACGATGTCGAGCAAGGTGGCCCATCCAGCCACCTTCAATGACAGTGCCAGCGCGATCCAGGCTGGCTGCCAAAGATCATTCATCGGCGAACCTTAATCAATCGTCGCGCACAGTGGCCATGCCGGCCGGAGCGCGACGCCGCCTGACGCCCGCTGCGCGCTGGCCGCCGATCATCCGATGCGACGCGTGAGTGCCACTCTGCGCCAAGGGATGCCAAGGTTCCCATCAAGGCTTGCCAAAGCCGTATGTCGCCAGCGTGGCCTGCCCTGCCGCCGACTGCACATAGGCCAGGAATTTTTTGGCGCCGGCCGCATTGGGGGCGGTCCGCACCGCGGCGATCGGGTACGTCACCGGCGTGGCGGTGGGCACCGGCAGCGCCACCTTGACTTTATCTTTTTGCGCGCCCACATCGGTGACATAAACAAAGCCCGCATCAACTTCACCGCGCGCCACATAATCAAGGCTCTGGCGCACCGAGGCGCCATAAATCAGCTTGGGTTGCACGGCGGCCCACACCCCGGCTTTTTCCAGCGCTTCTTTCGCATAGCGGCCGATCGGCACGCCGGCCGGATTGCCCATCGTGATTTTTGCCATGGCCGGCAAGGTCAGATCCGCCAGCGTCTTGATCGGCAAGCTGCTGTTGACCGGCACGATCAGCACCAGACTGTTGCTGACGAAATTCCTGCGGCTGCCCTGCGCCAGCAATTGCTGCGCTTCGGCTTTATCCATCGCATCCTGGTCGGCGCTGGCCAGCACATCCACCGGCGCGCCCTTGGCGATTTGCTGTACCAGCGCGTCGGACGCGGCAAAGTTCAGCAACACCTTGTCGCCCGGGTTGGCGGCTTCGAACGATTGCGCCAATGCCTTGAAGGCGTTGGTCAGGCTGGCTGCGGCCGAGACAGTGATGTCGGCGGCCATCGCCGGCACGGCGGCGGACCAGGCCAAGGCGCCGACCATCGCGGCGCGGCACAGTGTATTGAGCATCGGGCTTCCCTGTTCACATAGTCAATGTTCGCAATATACTGAATTATATAGCGCGTGGTATGCGTGCGTGATGGCCAGCATTATTGCTGGCGGTATATTAGGAAATGAAGGGAATGGCGCGCCAATCTGCGCTATTGGAGTTCGATCACGAGGCCGCCCGCCAGCAAGGGCTTGCGCAAGATCTGGTAGACATCGATATCAAATTTACCGCTCGGCAGCTTGCGCCGCCGGCCCTTGGGCTTGACACCAAGGTAGCACCAGCGGTCCACCAGCTGCACCTGGCGCAGCCCGTCCGACTCTTCGACAATGCCGATCGGGCCGTCATAGGGCCAGCGCGCCACCTGCCAGGTGGCCAGCGCGTCGAGCAGCCGCAAACGATGGACATCATGCGGCTCGGCGCCGGCGCAGGCACCGCGGCAATGGCCAATCTGGTGCGCAAAACAGGGGCGGCCGCGCGCGATTTTCTCCAGCCCCAGCAGCGCCGGACACAAGCCGTGGCACTGCACCAGGTCGCGCAACGCCTCCAGCGCCGCCTGCCGGGCACGGAACAGGCCGAACAGGTGATCGCTGGCGGCAAAGTCGTGCTCACGGTCGGACACCAGTTGCGGCGCCATGGCGTCCGCTGGCAGCAGGTAGCCGCACATCTGGCGCGTGCGGCGCAGTTTTTTATTAAACACCGGCTGCCACTGCTTGATCAATTGCGCTTCGCGCAGCAGCGCGCCGATCTCACCGCCGGTGCGTTCGAATTCAATATGGGTGGTACGCGCCAGCATCGCCATTTCTTCCGGGGTACGCAAATGGCTGAAGACGCGGCTGCGGATATTGACGCTTTTACCAATATACAGCGGCACCCCGGCCGCATCGCGGAAGATATAAATGCCGGGCAGCGACGGCAGCGCGTCGAGGCTGGCGCGGTCGATATGGGACGGATAACTGAAGGGCAGCGCGGGATCACTGCGGACCAGCAGCCCCAATGAATTGACATGGGTACGCATCGCGCCATGATATGGTACATTTCCGCTCTTGTCCCGCAGAAACTGACGTAAAGCCCCGACCATGCAGCCCCTGAAATACCTGAGCGCCTATTCCGACCAAACCCAGCAACAAGTCCGCCTGCTGCTGGACCAGAAACGCCTGGGGGCAACCTTATTGAAACGCTATCCGGCCGCGCACGAGGTTCGTAACGACAAGGCGCTGTACCAGTACGTGCAAGCGTTGCGCGAAGAATTCCTGCGCAATGCCGCGCCGATCGACAAGGTCATGTTCGACAGCAAAATCCACGTGATCAACCATGCGCTGGGCTTGCATACATCGATTTCCCGGGTCCAGGGCGGCAAGCTGAAGGCCAAGCATGAAATCCGCATTGGCACCCTGTTCCGCGACGCCCCGCCGGAATTCTTGCGCATGATCGCCGTGCACGAACTGGCGCACGTGAAGGAAAAGCAGCATGACAAGGCGTTTTACAAGCTGTGCACGTACATGGAGCCGAATTACCACCAGTACGAATTTGATGTGCGCCTGTACCTGACGGCGCTGGACGCGGAGGGGCAGAAGTTGTGGGGCGCTTGACCGCACGCCGCGCCCCACGGGGCAAGTCTTAACGATTAACGATTAACGATT